>DATAVW010000106.1:0-15328 GCA_036267515.1 Rhizomicrobium sp. | reverse complement strand
GTGCTCGGCGTAGTTGCGGCCGACACAGTAAATTCGGTGCACCGGAAATGGCTGCTGGGACCCGGAGATGGCGATCATGGGTGGCTGCAGCTGCGGGACCGTCGGCATGTGGATGCATTATGCCAATGCACGGAGCGATTGCTGGCCAATCGCTTAGGCCACCGTTGCTTGCCGGTAAAGTCATTCCGCATTAATATTCGGTATCCATTTGAGTTGTAAGCGCTTCTCCGCCAAGGTGATTTCTCTCAGCTATGACGCGATAGACAATCTAGGCACTATTTGTCTATAATGCGCCAGTGAATATAACGCCCGCGATCTCTGCCGATCGGCCTGAAACGCGTCTGGGCGCCCTTCTCGATGCCGCTGTGGGCGTATTTGCTCGCTTCGGCTACCGCAAGACCTCGATGGACGATGTGGCTCGTGCCGCCGGTGTATCCCGCCAAGGCCTGTACCTGTCGTTTGCGAATAAAGAAGAGTTATTTCGACGTGCCTTGGATCACTCGCTGAGCCAACAACTGCGAGCAGCCGTCACTTCTCTGTCGTGCGACGGCGCTAGCTTGGAAACGCGGCTGATTGAGGCTTGCAACGACTGGGCCGGACGCTTCGTCGGGGTCATCGGAGTGGATGCTGCGGACCTGATGTGCGCGAGCACGGCGCTCGCAGGGACGATGTTGGCCGAATACGAATGGCAATTCGAGGAAGCCCTGGCAAGTGCCCTCGCCTCATCGCCCATGGCGGAACGATGCGCCGCTGCGAATTTGCAGATCGCCGATTTGGCGCGGGCCCTGCACGCCACTGCTCGCGGTCTCAAGCAGCGCTGCAAGACGCGTGAAGAATTTGCGAGGGCTATGACGGCCGCGGTCCGTATGACTTGCATGCCCTCGAGTCAACAACGAGCGCCCAAGGGGGCAAATACATGAATAAGTCCGATTTCGGGCGGCGATCCACCGCGGATCAGGTCCTGGCAGGCATCGACCTTACGGGCAAGCGGCTTCTCTTGACCGGGTGCAATTCAGGATTGGGTTTGGAAACCCTGAATGCCTTCGCGGCCAACGGCGCAACTGTGATCGGCCTCGCGAGAACTCTGCAAGCCGCAACAGAGGCATGCCTGGCGGCGAGTCCCCGATGCATTCCGGTTGCCTGCGACCTTGCGAATTTCGACTCCATCGCCGCAGCCGCGGCAGCGGTGCGTGCGCTTGGATTCCCCCTGGATGCCATTGTCGCCAATGCGGGCATCGCGAACTTGGCTGCTTTGGAAACGCGCTATGGCGTGGAAATGCACTTTCTGATCAATCATATCGGCCACTTCAAGTTGGTCAACGGCCTTGTCGATCTGGTGCGGGATGGCACGGGACGCATCGTGATCGTCAGCAGCGCCGCGAGCATCGGCGCGGTGCCGGAAGAAGGCATCATGTTCGACAACCTCGACGGCAGACGCTTTTATGAGCCGGAAGCATTCTATGCGCAGTCCAAACTCGCGAACGCGATTTACGCCAAGGATCTCGCGCGCCGCTTGGAGCGGCGCGGAATTGCGGTCAACTCGGCGGATCCGGGCGCTGCGCGCACCAAGCTCAACCCGCGCTTCGCGACGCGGCTCTTCGCGAAAACCGCCGCTCAGGCGGCGGCGACGCAGGCGCTGCTGGCCGCAAGTCCGAGAGCAATCGGCATTTCCGGCCGGTACTGGCGCAATAGCAAGGTTTCTGAGGGCAATGCACTGCTGGAAGACGCGGCACTCGCCGCGCGTCTTTGGAAAGTCTCGGAGCAGATTCTCGATCTCCCGCAAAACCTTCGCGACGCGTCCCTGCAGCAAGCGGCCTAATCCAACGGATTAGTCGAACGGCAGCAATGTGCGAGTGGTCGCACGGCCGAGGGGCGATTCGAAAAAATCTTCGGTAAGCGGCATGCGGCGGATCTTCGCGCGGTGCTGCTGTATATTGCGGGGAACGATGAGTTGAATTCCCTGTCTCTGCGTTGAGTCGGTCCCCACGCCCGAATTGTTCGCCATGGATTGCGCTTTGCGCCGGCGAGTCCGTAGCGGCGTGGGCAGTGATTAATTGATTAAAGTCGCGCCGGAGCTTCAGCGTGTGGATTGTTAGAGTAGCGTTACAGCGGCCGTATACCTTCATCATGCTCGCGGTCTTGATCGTGCTGCTGGGCGGGTATGCGATCCTGAACACGGCCACGGATATCTTTCCGACCATCAAGATACCCATCGCCGCGGTAATTTGGCGCTACAACGGGATTCTGCCGGAAGAGATTGCCAATCGCATCATCCTGTTCTCCGAGCGTACGGCACAAACGGTGGTCAACGACGTCGAGCACACGGAATCCCAATCGGTGGTCGGGACTTCGATCGTCAAGTATTTCTTTCAGCCGGGCGTCGACAAGGATCTGTCGATGGCGCAGATCACTGCCGTGTCGCAATCGCAGATCGCGTTCTCGCCGCCGGGCACCAACCCGCCGTTCATACTTTCCTACAACGCCTCGACGGTACCGATTTTGCAGCTCGCATTGAGCAGCCCGACGCTGCCCGAGGCGCACATATTCGACCTCGCCAATACCGTGCTGCGCACCCAGTTGTCGACCGTACAAGGCGCTTCCATTCCTTATCCGTACGGCGGCAAACAGCGCCAGGTACAGGTGGATCTGGATCCCCAGGCGCTGAGCGCCAACGGCTTGTCCGGCAGCGACGTGGTGGCGGCGATCGGAGCGCAAAATCTGATCTTGCCGGCGGGCACGCAAAAAATCGGCACGCTCGAATACTTCATCAAGGTCAACGCCAGTCCACTGGTGTTGGACGAGTTGAACAACCTGCCGATTCGCGCGCGCAACGGCACAGTGACCTACGTCAGGGACGTCGCGCACGTGCGCGACGGCTATTCGCCGCAAACCAATATCGTTCGGCTGGGCGGCCACCGTGCAGTCTTGATGAATGTGCTCAAGACCGGCAACGCATCCACCATCGACATCGTCAACAGCATCAACGAGAAGCTGCCGCAGGTCCGCGCCAACATGCCGCCGGAACTGAAGGTCGAGGCGCTCAGCGATCAGTCGATATTCGTGCGCGCCGCCATTTCGGGCGTCATACGCGAAGCGGTGATTGCGGGAGCGCTGACCGGATTGTTGATCCTGTTGTTCCTCGGCAGCTGGCGCAGCACGGTGATCATCACCATATCCATTCCGCTGTCGATCCTGGCATCCGTCTGCTGTCTGTCGGCGCTCGGCGAGACGATCAACATCATGACACTGGGCGGCTTGGCGCTCGCGGTCGGCATTCTGGTCGATGATGCGACCGTCACCATCGAGAACATCAACTATCATCTCGAACAGGGCAAGGACGTGGAGGCGGCGATTCTCGACGGCGCACATCAGATTGCGCTGCCGGCGCTGGTTTCGACCCTGTCGATATGCATCGTATTCATTCCCATGTTTCTGTTGGCCGGCATCGCCAAGTTCCTGTTCATACCGATGGCGGAAGCCGTGGTATTCGCGATGCTGGCGTCCTACATTTTGTCGCGAACCCTGGTGCCGACGCTGGCGAAGTTCTGGCTGAAGAAGCACGATGCCAAACGCAAACAACCCGGCTTGCTGGCGCGCTTTCAGCGGCGCTTCGAGCAGGGGTTCGAGCGGTTTCGCGAAACCTATCGTGCGTTGCTGACCAGCGCACTGGAGAGCGGTGCGCGCTTTGCCATCATTTTCCTGGCCGCCATGGCGGCGACTGCCGTGTTGGCCTTTCCTCTGGGGCCGCTGCCGGGCTTGGGCCAGGATTTCTTTCCGTCCGTCGATGGCGGGCAAATCAAGCTGCACTTTCGCGCGCGCACCGGCACCCGCATCGAAGAAACTGCGGCGCTTTGCGATCACATCGAGGCGACGGTCAAGGAATTGATTCCCGCGAAACAGATCAGCAGCATGGTCGATAATATTGGCCTGCCCTACAGCGGCATCAATCTTTCTTACAGCACCTCGGCGCCGGTGGGCCCCGGTGACGCCGATATCTATGTCAATCTCACGGAGCATCACACGCCGACCGTGCAGTTCGTACGGGCGCTGCGCAAGAAGCTGACGGCCACGTATCCGTCGACGCAATTCTCCTTTTTACCCGCCGACATGATCAGTCAAATATTAAATTTCGGGCTTCCCGCCCCCATCGACGTGCAAATCAAGGGCTCCAATGTGCAGGCCAACCATGAATTCGCGAACAACCTGCTGCAAAAGCTGCGCGCCATCCCGGGCGCGGTGGATATGCACGTCCACCAAACCGGCGACTATCCCCAGTTCAACGTGGATGTCGACCGCACCAAGGCACAGTTGGTCGGCCTCACCGAACAAAACGTGGCCGGTAATTTGTTGGTATCGCTTTCGGGCAGCTTCCAGACGGCACCGACCTTTTGGGTCGATCCGGTCTCCGGCACGCAGTACCAGGTTGCCACCCAAACGCCCCAACACCGCTTGCAGACGCTCAATGATCTCGGCAACACTCCGTTGAGCAACAGCGCGACCGGCGCTTCCCAGCTTCTTTCAAACGTTTCGAGCATTCACCGCAGTGTCGCGCCCGCCGTGGTGAGCCATTACGATGCCACGCCCGTCATCGATATATTCGCTTCCGTTGACCATACCGATCTGGGTTACGTTTCCGCGCAGATCGACAAAATCCTCAAGGAAGCCAAGAAAGACCTGCCGAAAGGTTCGAGCATGGTGGTACGGGGCCAAGTGCAGACCATGAAGGCCTCGTTCAACGGCCTGCTGATCGGACTGATCGGCGCCATCGTGCTGGTCTACATGCTGATCGTGGTCAATTTTCAGTCGCTGCTCGATCCGTTTATCATCATCACCGCACTGCCGGCCGCGCTCGCGGGCATTGTGTGGATGCTGTTTCTTACGCACACCACCGTCAGCGTGCCGGCCCTCACCGGCGCCATCATGTGCATGGGCGTGGCGACCGCGAACAGTGTGCTGGTGGTGAGCTTTGCGCGCGAACGGATGAACGCCGGCGATACGGCGATGGAGGCGGCGCTGGCGGCCGGATTTACCCGCTTGCGCCCGGTGCTGATGACCGCGCTGGCCATGATCATCGGCATGATTCCGATGGCCTTGGGATTGGGGGAGAGCGGCGAGCAGAATGCCCCTCTGGGCCGTGCCGTGATCGGCGGGCTGATCTTCGCCACGGTTGCAACCTTGTTTTTCGTGCCGACGGTTTTTTCATTGATTCATGGCCGAAGCGCGCTGCCGGCGCTTCAGTCCGGGGAGACGGTCGATGTCAAATAAGAAGCTGCGCCGCTACGCCATCGTTGGGCTCGTCGTGGCCATCTCCCTCGCGGTCTGGGGAGAAGTGACCCGGGTGGTCGCGCGCTCCGAACTCGCCAAGGAGAACGTCGAAGCGGCAATTCCCACGGTCGCGACCGTCACGGCTGAACCCAGTTCGGCCGATGAAGAGTTGGTCCTGCCGGGAACGGTACAAGCTTTTATGGAGGCGCCCATTTATGCCCGGACCAGCGGCTATTTGAAATCGTGGGACACGGACATCGGCACGCCGGTAACCAAGGGCCAGCAATTGGCGCAAATCGAAACTCCCGAGATCGATCAGCAGTTGACTCAGGCGCAAGCGGAGTTGGCGACGGCTCGCGCGAATGAAGCCCTCTCCAACAGCACCAATGCGCGCTGGCAGGGATTGCTTGCCACTCAATCGGTCTCCAAGCAGGACGCCGATGAGAAATCCGGCGATGCCGCCGCCAAGAAAGCCGCGGCCGACTCCGCGGCGGCGAATGTGGCGCGGCTGCGCGACTTGGAATCATTCAAGCGCGTCGTGGCGCCTTTCAGCGGCGTGATTACCGCCCGCAACACCGACGTCGGGGCCTTGATCAACGCGGGGCAAAGCGCCGGAACCGAGCTGTTCCGCATCGCGGATACTAAAAAGCTGCGCATTTATGTGCGGGTGCCGGAAGCATTCGCGGCAGCGACCAAGCCGGGACTCGAGGCCGAATTGAGATTTACCGAACATCCCAATCAGGGTTTTTCCGCCAAGACCGTACGCACTTCCAATGCCCTCGATCCGACGCTGCGCACGCTGCAAGTCGAGCTCGAACTGGATAATGCCAAGGGCGAAATATTGCCCGGCTCCTACGCCGAAGTACATTTCAAGCTTCCCCCGAATACGGCAACTTTGCGCCTTCCTGCGAACGCGGTTTTGTTCCGCTCGGCGGGACTTCAAGTCGCCACCCTGGACAGCCGGCAACGCATCAAGCTCAAGAGCATCGTCCAAGGTCGGGATTTTGGCAGCTCCATTGAAGTGCTTTCCGGGCTCACGCCGCACGAGACCGTGGTCGTCAACCCGCCGGACTCCATTACCGACGGCGTGCAAGTGCGTATCGCAGCAACCACCGGCAAGACTTCATGACAGGCCGCCTGACAGCGTCTACTTCGCTGTGCACGGTTCTGGCTTTAAGCGCGTGTTCCCTCGCGCCCAAATATAAGGTGCCGGCCAGCCCGCCGCCGGCGCCGGCTTTCAAGGAAGCCGGCGACTGGAAACAAGCTCAGCCGGCGGATGCGAACGGCCGCGGCGCTTGGTGGAGCATTTTTCAAGACTCGATGCTCGACGGAATTGAAGCGCAAATCATCGACGCCAACCAGGACTTGAAGGCGGCATACGCGAGGCTGCTGCAGGCTCGGGCCGCAACGCGCATCGCGCGATCCGCGCTGTTTCCGACGCTAAACGTAGGCTCTTCTGCGACACGCTCGCGGACTTCGCTCAATTCGCCCAAATTCCCGCCGGGTGCCGAGCCGGTTGGGAATAATTTCGACTTGGAAGCAGACCTGTCATACGAAATCGACGTGTGGGGGCGTGTGCGCAATGCGGTTGCCTCGGCCAGGGCAAGCCAGCAGGCGAGCGCGGCGGATCTTGCGGCGCTTGACTTGGCCATTCATGCCGAACTGGCGAACGACTATTTCTCGTTGCGCTCGCAGGACGCTCAGCAGCAGCTCCTCGACAAAACAGTGGATGATTATTCCAAGGCGCTGGGCCTGACCGAGAATTTGTACAACGGCGGCGCCGCCGCCCTCGTGGATGTCGCGCAGGCCCAGGCGCAGCTCGAGACGGCGCGCACGCAAGCCGCCGATGTAAGATTGCAGCGCGCTCAAACCGAGCATGCGATCGCAGTGCTGCTGGGCCGGAATCCATCCGCATTTCACCTGGATCCAAGTCCATTGCCCGATTCGACCGCGCCGCCCGAGATCGATCTGGGGATGCCTTCGGCCCTGCTCGAGCGTCGCCCCGACGTGTCCGCCGCAGAGCGGCGTACCGCAGCGGCCAACGCGCAGATTGGCGTCGCGCGCGCGGCTTATTTTCCGGTTTTTAGCTTGGCCGCGGCTGCGGGCTTCGACAGCACCAGCGCATCGAACTGGCTTACGGCACCGAGCCGCCTGTGGTCCGCGGGACCGGCGGCCGGCCTGCTTACCGTGTTCGACGCCGGTCTGCATCGGGCGCAAAGTGCTCAGGCGCGCGCTGCCTATGATGAACAAGTGGCGGACTATCGCAACACCGTGCTGACGGCGTACCGGGAAGTCGAGGATAACTTGGCCGCGCTTCGGCAATTGCAGCAAGAAAGCATCAGTGAAGCAGCGGCGGTCCAGGCAACCGCCACCGCTTTGCAACAGGCGCAGTACCGCTACAAGGCAGGACTGGTCACCTATCTCGAAGTAGCGACTGCGGAGAACACGTCGCTGCAGGCGCAATTGGCCAACGTGTCCATACAGCTTCGGCGAATGAGCGCGAGTGTGCTTCTCGTCAAAGCCCTCGGCGGCGGCTGGGCGGGCGCTGCGCCCCTCGAGGCGCGATGAGGTTATTGCTTGCCGAGATTTTGCGCGGCGAACTCCCAGTTCGCTAACTTCTCGATCAAAGCATTCACGTAATCCACGCGCCGATTCTGATAGTCCAAGTAGTAGGCGTGCTCCCACACGTCGATCGTCAGCAACGGGTTTGGCCCCCCGGCCAGCGGCGTTTTGGCATCCGGTGTCTTCAGAATCTTGAGCTTGTCGGCGTCCTGCACCAGCCATGCCCAACCGCTTCCGAATTGGCTTACCGCTGCCTTGGACAGTTCCTTCTTGCAGCCCTCAATGCTGCCGAAGGAGGCTTCCATCAGGCGCTTCAACGCGGCAGGCGGTTCACCGCCGCCTCGCGGCTTGAGGCTCTTCCAGTAAAACGTGTGATTCCAGGCCTGCGCGGCATTGTTGAATATGGCGGCATGATCGGCTTGCTGCGCGCTGCCCTTGACGATCTTTTCGAGCGGCATATCGGCAAACTCGGTGCCCACGATCAGTTTGTTCAAGGTGTCCACATAGTTCTTGTGATGTTTGCCGTAATGGAAGCTCAAGGTGTTGGCCGAGACGACCGGCGACAGGGCGCCTTGATCGAAAGGCAGTGGTGGAAGCGCGATCGGTTGGGACAAAACAGCTGCTGTGTTCATGAACACTCCTACGGGCATGGCCGGCATACGGGGAAAGCAGCGTTCAGGCTAATGAATGGCGAATCTTCGAACTACCGGCCGCCGCCAGCATGGGGCGTAGTCCAAAGCTGACGGCCGTTGACGAAATCTCTGTAGGACAGTCAACCGAAAAACATCACTTCCGTGTGCACAGGCTCACCTCGCCGCTGTTGCTCGTGAGGTGCACACGCCCGCTTCCCTCCCCGGTCTTGAACGCCAGGCGCTTGCCGGGACCATGCCGAGGTTCGACGGGCCGCGGACCGAAGCAATTGTCGATGTCGCCGCTCAGAGTCTGCACATCGTAATCCGCCGCCGGTTCGCCGGCAAACTCCAATTTGATGTCGCCGCTCACGGACTCGCCGTCAATTTGAACATCCGGGGCCGCCGCCAGCGTCGCGGAAATGTTGCCGGATACCGTCTTGAACCGGGCGCGCGACACCGTGCCCAGAGTGAGATGCGCATCGCCGCTCACCGTGGTGGCTTCGATGTCGGTATTTCCCGCGGTAAGCACGATGTCGCCGCTGATCGCTTTTGCTTCGATCCGTTTGGCAGCGTTCGCCGTGAAGCGAATATCGCCGCTTACGTCATTTGCGCGCACATCGCCGCCGCCCTCGCCCGTAATATTGCCGCTGACCGAGCGCAGCTCCAAAGCGCCGCGCACCGCGCTAATTTTCAAATCGGAGCTCACCAGAGTGGCGGAAACCGAGCTATTGGTCGGCACACGAATGACCAGATGCGCTTCGCCATCGCTCATGTGCCAATGCTGGCCGTTGGGCAGTACGACGCGAACCGAGGTGCGGTTCTGGTCGCCGCTCACATCGACCCGTTCCACATCCTTGCCGATCGTACCGGTCACGGCAACCTCGGATTTATCCCAACCCTGCACGTCGATCATTCCGGCCACATTGTCGATCTCCACCGCGCCTTGCGGACTTGCAGGCCGATGCTGGTCGACCGAAGTCGCGGCATTCGCGAGCTGCCAAGGGAGCAGCAGCGCGAGTGCACAAGCCAGGAGCCGGTTTTTGAATCGGTGATCAGGTAGAACGTGTGCCATTGTCAAATCCTCGTCATGGTAGGTTGCGTGGCCTGTACGACGCGGTCATACAGGTCAAACTCATCGTGCCAGGTGCTTTCCCAAAGCTGTTGAAGCACCGCACTCTGCGGGTCAGCCCCGAGCGCCTTGCGGATTTCTTCATGGGCCTTTTGGATGACCGCTAAACTGGATTCGATTTTCGCGCGGGTCGCCGGATCGAGCAACGCCAGCCGCGCGCGAAAGGTTTGCTCAACCGAATCGCGCGCCTGGACATACTTCGGATCGCGCGGTTCGTTGAACGATTCGCCGGCCGCGACGGCCTGAATAACCCGCGGCACCGAGCGGCTTTCGATCACGGCCCACGTGAAGAAGCTGGCCAGACCCGCCGCCGCCATTGCGATGACGGCTGCCAGGGCCATGGGAGGCGCGCGCCGCGGCCGGCCGGACAAGACGGCCGCGACCCGCGGCCACAAGTTGGCGGGCGGTATCACATCCCGCGGCAAAGCCGCGATCAGCCGATCAAGCTCACCTTGCTGGCAATCCTTCATGATTCCTCCAATCCCAATGTTGAAGTCAGCAACTGGCGCGCTCGGTGAAGCTGAGCCTTGCAGGTGCCCTCCGCGATGCCCAACGCAGCGGCTGCCTCTGCATGGCTAAATCCATAAATGCCGACCAGCACCAGCGCATGACGCGCCCCGTCGGGCAGCGCAGCGATGGCGCGCTCCACATCGAGCGCCGGCGCGCCGCTGCCGGGGTCGGCCCGATCGGGCAATCCGCCCAAGGGCTCACCCACCTCATACTCCATGCGCAGTCCTTTGCGGCGCGACAAGACGCAATTGACCGCGATCTTGTGCAGCCAGGTCGAAAAACGGCTGCGCCGCTCAAAGCGCGACAGTGCGCGCCATGCCGCCACGAAGGATTCCTGCGTGCAATCCTCAGCGGTCTCCCGCTGTCCGGTGAGACGCAGGCACAATCCATAGACACGGGGTGAAAATTGTCGATACAGGCGCTCGAATGCCGCCATATCGCCGGCAGCTGCCGCTGCGATCGTGTCCAACGGCTCACTACTGGAATCCATCGATAGAACTCTCTGTAGAGCGTAAATCATGCCCAATTAGAGGCACCTACCCCGGCAATCGTTTAAAGACGGTGTTTCATAATCCGGTGATGTCGATCATGTTGTCATCCGAGATCCGGTCGATCAGCTTGTTGTAGGGGTCAATGCCCGCGCGGGTCGGCTGCTGATCGACCACGATGGTGAAGGTTTCATGTTCCTGCGTAATCTTTTCCTTTTGCATATAAAGCGGCTTTTCTTCATCCTTTTTGCCGCTGAATACCCCGATATCGATAAAATCGGCGAGAGGCAGCGGGGTCTCCACGCCATTGGCGTCCGCCTGAGCCTTGCGCGCCTCGACCTTCAGCGTCACCTCGTACTTGCCGTCGGCCCTTCTCTTCGACGTCGCGGACGCCGCTTTATTGTCATACAGCACGATGCGGTTGAAGCCATCGTCGATCAAGTATTGAAGCTCCGGCGGAGTCTGTTCGCGCAGCGCTGCGACAAGCAAGCGCGTGTCGGGATAGGGTGCATTTTCCGCCGCCGTCCCGGCTTGCTGTTGGACCGCGTCGGTCTGATTGCGAGCATTCGCGTAGCGGTACTGCATGAGAAAGTTATGCAGCGCAAGGTTGACTTTGTCCTCACCGATATAGTCGGCCAGCGTATACATGATCTGACCGCCCTTCTCGTACCACACGTAGCTCTCCCGCTGCACCAAGGCGAGAGGCCGCTCGCCGCGCACCTCGCCTGCCCGGCCGCGCAGATAGCGGTCCAAATAGTGACGCATCACCCGATGCATGTAGTCTTTGCCGTATTTCTGCTGCATCACCATGTAGGCTGAATACTGAGCCAAGGTCTCCGACATCATGTTCGAGCCCTGGACCAGTCCGCCGATCAGCTGATGTCCCCACCATTGATGCCCTAATTCATGCGCAGTGACAAAAAGGGTCAGATCGACATCCGTGGGCTTGAGCACGCGGCTGATGAAGCCGATCGATTCCGAAAAAGGCACGGTATTGGGAAAGGACTGGGCGAAAGTCCGGTAGCGCGGAAACTCCAGGATGCGGTACTGCTTGAACTGATAGGGACTGAAATTCTTTTCAAAATAAGCCAGTCCCTCGCGGGATGCTTCGAGCATCTCATCGACATTGAACGTATGTGCGGGATCGTAGTAAACCTCGAGACTGATCGGTCCGCCGAGGCCCGCATAATCTTCCTTGCGAACGGCGTAGCGGGCGGACAGATAGGCAAAGAAATCCAATATATGGGTCGAGCCCATGCCGTACTCGTAGAAACGGCGGCCGTCCTTTTGCCAGGAACGCATCAGATAGCCCGGAGCGATCGCCAATTGATCCCCGGAGGTGCTGACGACCGTGTGGTAAGTGATCCAATCCGAGTTGGCTGTGAACAGATTTATGCGTGAGCTGCGCGGGTCGCCTCGTTGCGGCATCTCTTCGAGCGCAGCCAGATGTTCCTCTCGACGCCGGCGCGGGTCATCGATCTCGATGCCCGGATCGTAGCCGATGTCCGGAAAGAATTCCTGTCCAAAAAAAGTGCCGTTGAAGGCAAATTCCGGCGACTCATTGCCGTCGCGAAAACCCTTCGAGATGCGGCCCACTGAGAACGTGAGCATCACCACCTCGCCGGCTTGAAGCGGCTGCTCGAGTTCGTAGATGGAGTACAGGTTGCGGGGCGAACTGCTGACCAAACGAAAGGGCCGGTCGAAATGCACCCGCGAGACGCTGTCATGTTGATCCGTGATGTGGATCTGGGAAATCGGATGGCCGCTCTTGTTCTGCAGCGTAAAGCGGCCGGTGCCCGTAAACGATCTTTGCGACGGATAGATGTCGATGGCCGTATCGACGGCCGTGACCTTCGGCTGATCCAGCTTTTCGTACTGCTTGAACTGCTTCTCATAGTCGGCAAGTTGATGCCGGCGGTCCGCCGCGGTGTTGTATTCGTTCAGAACGTGGGCGTTGTAGTAGTACCAGGTGCCCACCGCTACGGCGAACAATCCGCATAGCGTGGCGGCCGCCGCGAGCCCGGGCATGCGTGCCCGAGCTTGGCGGTTGCGGGCGCGCAGCGAGTCCTCGGCTCCGCGGCGCGCATACGCCATCGAGACGATACCCAGCAGCGCGAAAATGGCGAACCAGTAGCAAGTCGCCCACACGATGGCCGGTACGTAGTGGCCATACCCATTCATGTCGGAATAGATGTATGCGGGGACGTTGCCGGGAATTAGCAGCGTGTTCTCCCAGCCCCAGCTGGTCAATACCGCCTGCAGCACGAATATCCCAATGACGATGCCGTGGCCGATGAACTTGTTCGATACCATGGTCTGGACGAACATGGCGCACATCGTGAAGCCGAGAATCTGCGGAAACGTAATGAAAAAGAACTCTTTGACGTACTGCCATACTTCGTAGTGGTAGTAGCCGGCGATGCTCTGCATCACCATGCCGATGAGCATGGCCACGATGAGGAGGATGCACTCCACGAAGGCGATCGCCGTGAGCTTGGACAGCCAGTCGCCCGACTCGCCGATGGGCAAGGCATCGTGAATGCCATCGAAATGCGTATCGCGTTCGCGCCAGATCAGTTCCGCGGCATACAGAGCCGCAATGATGAAGAAGAACAGGGTCGCCGAGCCTTCCACGGCCTGCGCCATCAGGTAGGTTACCGGCCAGACATCCACACCGCCCACGCGGCCGGCAAAATGCCCGTTGTTCACGGCGAAAACCACCAATAGCCCGACAATCGCCCAGAACGGGACCTCTTTCAGAATGAGCTTGATCCGTAGCGTGGTAAGCGCGAAGTACTGCCGCAGCGACGTGCCCGGACCGAAGATCAGACGGACCTTCGGCAATTGCACCGCCACGAACGAGCGCTTGCGCTGCCGGGTCGTCTGTTCCTCCTCCTGGCGCGCGCGCGCCGCGCGCTTGCCTTGCGAGCGTGCGGTGAGCGCTTCGACCGACAACGGGAAAAGCGCCCACGCCGCCAGCAAGGCCGCCACGCCGGCGCCGGTCCACAGCAGGCGATTGAAGAGGAACACGCCGGGTGAATCGCCCGAAAAATCCCATGGGAACAGCCGGCTGTTCTTTTCCACCACGCTCCAATAGCGTGCCACGGCGTCGTTCAGCAGCAAGCCGACCGGGTCGAGAATTCCGGACCAGAAATGCTCCAAGGAACGGGTCGCCGAAAACACGGTGACGCCCACGAGGTAGATCATGAACAGCGCCACGCCTTGCAAATAGACGATGAAAATCTTGCGCGTGAGGGCCGCCACGACGAAGAACAACGAGCCCATGAAAAATATCTGAATCACGACGATCGACAGAAAGGGCTGCAGATACCACCGCAGATGATTGGGCCCGATGCGGGCCTGATCGGCCCACGGTGCAAAGGTTCCCAGGTACGTTCCGAGCAGCAGTCCCGTGAACACCAGCACGGTGATTACGAACGACCCCGTCCAGCGGCCGCCCAGATAAGCCAATTTTGACACCGGCTTGGTGAACAGAATTTGGAAGGTGTCGCGCTGAAAGTCGCGCAGGATGGATGTGCCGAATATTGCGGCGATGATGATCATGCCGAACAGGCACGCAAATTGATCGTTCAACGTGATGGCATAGGGCCCGTTGAGCAACACTTTGCCGTTGCTGTTGGCAACCGGGCCGAAGTTCTCCGATGCGATGCACAAGAACGAGAACACCAGCCAAAGCAAGAAATACACATATGTTGAGACGCTCTTGGCGCGAAAACGCAGCTCAAAGGTGAAAAACTCCCAGAACATGCTCATATTGCGATCCCCGGCCGCCCTGCGCTTCAATGCTTGGTGTGACGAGCGAGATTTAAGAAATAAACATCCTCGAGGCCCGCAGCGGCGGCGCGAAATCCTGCGCCGGGAGAGCTCGGCGCGAACACGCGGATTTCATGCTGGCCGCCGACCAGATGCGTGCTCACGATGCTCAGCTGCGTCTCCAGCACACGCAATTCGTCGTCGGTTGCAACCACACGCGACCAGATCTGTCCGCCGAGGGCCGCCAGCGCATCGTTGGGCGAGCCTTCCAGCAGCACTTCGCCGGAAGCGATGATCGCCATGCGCGAACACAGTTCGCGGACATCATCGACGATATGCGTGGAAAGAATCACCGTCACTTCGCGGCCGATCGACGACAACAGATTGAGAAAGCGATTGCGCTCCGCCGGATCGAGGCCGGCGGTCGGTTCATCCACGATGATCAATCGCGGGTTGGCGAGCAATGCCTGAGCGATGCCGAAGCGCTGCTTCATGCCCCCGGAATAAGTAGACAGTGCTTTCTTGCGTGAATCCCACAGGTTCGTCTGGTGCAGCAGGGCGTCGACCATGTCCTTGCGCTCGCCGCCGCTCACGACGCCTTTTAGTATCGCCAGGTGATGCAGCATGTCGACGGCCGACATTCTGGGATACACGCCGAACTCCTGCGGTAAATAGCCGAGAATTTTGCGCACCTCGTTCTTCTGCGTGAGCACGTTCAGCCCGTCGAGCTCGATGCTGCCCGAATCCGGATCCTGCAGCGTGGCGATGGTTCGCATGAGCGAACTCTTTCCGGCGCCGTTCGGACCGAGCAGGCCGAACATGTTGTTGCCCACCGAGAGCGAGAGATTTTTCAGGGCGCAAACGCCGTTGGGATAGGTCTTCGACAATCCGCTGATGGTAAGCGCCATATATCTTTATCCTAGAGTGAGTGATGTCTTAAGCCGCCGTCTCACCTTCGCGCCGGCCCG
>DATAVW010000105.1:0-8521 GCA_036267515.1 Rhizomicrobium sp. | reverse complement strand
GCTGTGAAAATTCCGATGCTGTTTCTGCAAGGCGCACGCGACGATTTCGCCGATCTGGATTACTTGAAGCCGCTGGTAAAACGCCTCGGCGCGCGTGCCACCCTCAAGCTATTCGATCACGCCGACCACTCGTTCCATGTCCCAGCCAAATCCGGCCGCACCGATGCCGAGGTGATGTCGAAACTATTGGACGCGATCGCGGGGTGGACCGAAAAAGTGGGTTAGTTAGGCAGGGAGCAGCGCAAGACCGACGGCTTCCGCGACACGCCTTACGCGATCGTCTAGGCTGAGCAGGCGTCAGTTGCGCAACAGTTTCGCCGCGGTCTGTCACCAACACGGTTTCACCTTCGCGGGCCGCGCGGACATAGGCGCTGAGATTGTTCTTGAGCTCACGGATACCAACGCTTTTCATGCCGGTAATGTAGCCTCATGTGGCCACATTTGCAAGACAAGACTAATAGACCCTTGCCTTGGGCGGGATGTATTCGACATCGTTGGTGAGCGTGTAGGTGTGCACCGGGCGGTACTCAAGCCGCGCCCAGCCGTTCGAAGGATCGATCCACGACAGCGTGTGCTTCATCCAGTTCTGGTCGTCACGCTTGGGGAAATCCTCACGCGCGTGCGCGCCTCGGCTTTCCTCACGTGCCAGGGCGCCTTCCACGGTCACGATCGCCTGCTGGATCAGATTTTCGAATTCCAGCGTCTCCACCAGATCGGAATTCCAGATCATCGAGCGGTCCGACACGGAAATGTCAGACAACCCACCGTAAATCTCATCGACCCGCTTAAGGCCAGACTTCAGCGTTTCGCCGGTGCGGAAGACGGCCGCGTCTTCTTGCATCGCCGTCTGCATGGCGAGGCGCATCTGCGCCGTGGGTGTGGCTCCCCGTGCGTGACGGTATTTGTCGAGCCGCGCAAGCGAGGCATCGCCTGCATCCTTGGGCAGATCGGGATGCGTTTCGCCGGGTGTCACCGCTTTTGCCGCCTCGATGCCGCACGCCTTGCCGAACACCACCAGATCGATCAGCGAATTGGAGCCGAGCCGGTTGGCGCCATGCACCGACACGCAGGCCGCTTCGCCCACGGCCATCAAGCCAGGAATCACCGTGTCCGGATCGCCGTCCTTGAGGGTGAGCGCATCGCCCATGTAGTTCGTGGGAATGCCGCCCATGTTGTAATGCACCGTCGGCAGCACCGGAATGGGCTCCCGGGTGACATCCACGCCGGCGAAAATGCGCGCGCTTTCGGTGATGCCCGGTAGGCGCTCGTGAATGATCTTCGGATCGAGATGCGACAGATGCAGGTGGATATGGTCCTTGTGCGGGCCCACGCCGCGACCTTCGCGAATTTCGATGGTCATGGCGCGGCTCACCACATCGCGTGAGGCAAGGTCCTTCGCGTGCGGGGCGTAACGCTCCATGAAGCGCTCGCCTTCCGAATTGGTGAGATAGCCGCCTTCGCCGCGTACGCCCTCGGTGATCAGCACGCCCGCCCCGAAAATTCCCGTCGGGTGAAACTGCACGAATTCCATATCCTGCAGCGGAAAGCCGGCGCGCAGCACCATGGCGTTCCCGTCACCCGTCTGCGTGTGAGCACCGGTGCAGGAGAGATAGCAGCGGCCGTATCCGCCCGTGGCCATGATCACCTTGTGAGCGCGGAAGCGGTGGATGGAGCCGTCGTCCAGATTCCACGCCATTAATCCGCGCACCGTGCCTTCATCCACGATCAGATCCAGCGCGAAGTACTCGATGAAGAAGTTAACCTCATGCTTCACGCATTGGCCGTACAGCGTATGCAGGATGGCATGGCCGGTGCGATCCGCCGCGGCACAGGTGCGCTCCGCGATTCCCTCACCATAGTTCGACGTCATTCCGCCAAAGGCGCGCTGATAGATGCGCCCGTCTTCCGTGCGCGAGAACGGCACGCCGTAATGCTCAAGCTCGTACACGGCTTCCGGCGCGTTCCGGCACATGTATTCGATGGCGTCCTGGTCGCCCAGCCAGTCGGCACCTTTCACGGTGTCATACATGTGCCAGCGCCAATCGTCCGGTCCCATGTTGCCGAGCGCGGCGGCGACGCCGCCTTGCGCTGCCACAGTGTGGCTGCGGGTGGGAAACACTTTGGTGATGCAGGCCGTCTTCAATCCGCGCGCGGCGCATTCGAGCGTGGCGCGCAAACCGGAGCCGCCGGCGCCGACAACCACCACGTCGAAGGTGTGATCGATGCTGGGATACGCGGCCATCAGCCTACGCCCAGGCGCAGCAGCGCCACGAGAGAAAGTCCGCCCACGATCCAGGTGAAGGCGCGGTTCAGCAACAGCAACAGAATCCGCTGGCCGGGATGATGCACGTAATCATCGATCACCACCTGCAGCCCCAGCGTCATGTGCACGCAGCTGACGATGACGAACAGCCCCATCAGCAGCGCATTCCACGGGTGCTGGAAGAAGCTGGCAATTTCGGCTTCCGTCTTGCCCACCAGCAGCATAAGGGAAACCACTAGCCAGGCGGAAAGCGGGATAAGGGCGGCGGCGGTCACCCGCTCGCGCCAGAAAGTGCCCACGCCGGAATGCGCGGAGCCGAGACCTTGAACCCGGTGCAGTGGCGTTTCGAGGCTCATGCGCGGAAGCCTCCATGCACCACCCACCATCCATAGGCGAACACGCCGACGCTGATCAGCACGGAGAACGCGATCACCAGCACGCCGCTCCGGTTGGCCGTGGGTACCGCGAAGCCATAGCCCAGATCCCAGGTGAGATGCCGGATGCCATTGAGGAAATGAAAGACCAGCGACCACAGGAACCCGAACAGCACAATCAGACCGATGGGATGTGCCATGGCCGCCATGAAGGGCTGGTACATCTCTGGCCCGCTGGCCAACGCTATCAACGCCCAAGCCACCAGAATCATGCCCAGGGAAAGGGCAATCCCAGTCGCCCGATGGGTAATGGAGGTGGCCATGGTGATCGGCCATTTGTAGACGCTGAGATGGGGCGAGAGCGGCCGCTCCCGAACGGGCGGCGATTGCGGGTTGTCCGCCATGCGGTCCTGGCAAGTGTTGCGAAGCGGCGCGAGTTTAGGGGTGGGAAGAGGCCAGTCAACCGGTCGCGGGCCGCCGAACGTGCGGCGTCATGACGTGTCTTGCGAGATGGGGAAATCGCGTTCATAGAGGTGAATGAGGAGCGCGGGTCCGCTTTCCGATGAGTGAGTACAGCGCGGCGGCTCTTGTCGTTGGGCGGAGCCGCTTGCGGCAACTCGCGTCCGCACTCGGGCAATTCCCGCTGACGCAGCCGCTTTGGGAAGCATCGGCGACCGTTCTGCTGTGCCCCCTGCTGCTGGCGGCGGCGATCTGGAATGGCTTCCCGCTCATTTTCTACGACACCGGCGCATACATGCTGCAGAGCTTCGGCGACAAGTTCGTGCCGGAGCGCTCACCGGTATTCTCAATCTTTATTCTGATGGGGGGAGGCGGCATCAGCCTGTGGCTGGTGGCGTTGTTGCAAACGCTGATGGCGTCGTTCGTAATGGTGCAGACCGTGCGCGCAATCGCGCCGCGAGTCACGCTGCCCATTCTGCTGCTGATCGTCGCTGCGCTGACATTGCTGACCGGTCTGCCGTGGTACGCCGGGCAGATCGAGCCCGATATTTTTACGCCGCTGGTTGTGCTGTGCCTTTATCTGCTCGCCTTCCAGGTGAAGAGGTTAGGCTGGTGGCGCGCAGGTCTGCTCACCGGCATCGCGGCACTCGCAACCGCCGTGCATCCTTCGCACCTCGGCTTGGCTGCGGGATTGGTGATTGTGCTGGCGATTTATCGTCTTATCGCGGTGTTGCGCGATAAAGACTGGCCACGCGCGCATCTGTTCTTGCCCATTTCCGCCCTGTGCCTTGGCCTCTGCCTGATCTTTTCCGCGAATTATCTTTTCACGCGGCACATCTTTGTCAGCCGCGCCGGGCCCGTGTTCATGTTTGCGCGCATGTTGCAGGATGGCGTGGCGCAACGGCTGCTGAACGAAACCTGCCCGACATCGGACTATCAACTCTGCCGCTATCGCAAGGTACTGCCACACCGCGCCGACAAGTGGTTGTGGGGGCCCGGCACCTTGTTCGTGAAGCTACATCGCTTTATCGGTACGGAAAAGGAATCGGCGCGTATCGTGCATGACAGCCTCGTGCGCTATCCCTTCTGGAATCTGGAACTCGCCGCCCGCGATGCCCTGCAGCAGCTTACGTTATTCCACACCGGCGATCAGATTGAGCCGCAGCAATGGATTCTATTCACCGATTTCCACAAATTCATTCCCGACCAGATGCCGGCCTACAGCGTGGCGCGCCAGCAGAAGGGACGAATCAACTTTCGGCTGATCAATTATGTGCATGTGCCGGTGGGCGGGCTGGTGCTGCTGCTACTGGTCGGCGGATTCGTGCTGGCGCTCAGGCGCCACGACCTGAAAGCCGCACCACTGTTGGGATTTGTACTCATCGCATTGCTCGGCAACGCCATTATCTGCGGCGTCTTTTCCAATCCGCACGCGCGGTATCAGTCGCGCCTCATCTGGGTTCCCGCTTTGGTGCTGTCATTGCTCGCGGTGGATAGACGTTCTGCCGCCTTGCAGCGCTCCTGAGAATCCGGCCTTATCCGGGCATGGCTTCCATCCGCATTGCACCATCAATCCTTTCCGCAGACTTCGCGCGTTTGGGCGAAGAGGTGGAGGCGGTTGAAAACGCCGGCGCTGATTTCATCCATGTCGACGTGATGGACGGACACTTCGTGCCCAACATCACTATCGGGCCGGTGGTGGTGAAGGCCATTCGCCCGCACGCCAAGAGGCCGCTCGACGTACATCTGATGATTTCGCCGATCAATCCCTTCATCGAGGCGTTCTGCGAAGCCGGCGCCGATGGCATCACGGTGCATCCCGAAGCGGGGCCGCATGTGCATCGCACCTTGCAATACATTCGCGCTTGCGGGAAACGGCCCGGCATCGTGCTCAATCCCGGCACGCCCATCGATGCCATCGACAATGTGCTCGATCTCGTCGATCTCGTGTTGATTATGACAGTCAATCCCGGCTTCGGCGGACAGGAATTCATCGAAAACCAGCTGCGCAAAATCGAAGCGGCGGCGGAGCGCATCGCGCGCAGCGGGCGCGCCATCGATTTGGAAGTGGATGGCGGCATCACGCCGGAAACTGCGCGACGCGCCATCGATGCCGGCGCGAACATTCTCGTCGCTGGCACATCCGTGTTCAAAGGCGGCGCAGCAAACTACGCGGCCAACATCGCGCGTTTGCGCGCTTGATCGGCATGCAGGGGCGGGCGCACCCATCCATCTCTCTCGGATTCGAAACCGCCGCGGCGTTGTGGCGGCGCACGATCGCGCCGTTGCGCATCGCCTGGCGTCGCAGCTGGATGTATCGGCTGCAGCTGCGCGGCCGGCTCCCGGATCGCATCGTCATCTCGCCGGATATTTCTTCGCCGCGGCGCCTGGAAGAAGCCGATCAAATGCTGCGCGGACGATTCCGTTTTAATGGCGAAACCGTTGATGTCAGCCAGGGCTCCATCTTCGACAAGCCGCCGCCCTCACCGGCCTGGGCAGAAGCGCTGCACAGTTTCGCATGGCTTGCCGCGCTGTCGAGTGCCGGCGGAGAGCCAGCGCGCATCCTCGCGACCAATCTCATCACGCAGTGGTTGAAGCGCCACGGACGCTATTCCGAGCCTGCGTGGCGCGCCGATATTCTGGGGCAGCGGCTGATCAACATTTTCGCGTACGGCCGTTTTGTGCTCGCGAATTCGGAAGTGACGTGGCGCTCGCGCCTGTTCGTCAGCCTGCGCGAGCAAAGCCGGATGCTCGCTCGCATTTCAAAAGAAGCGCCGGACGGCTTGCCGCGTCTTGAAGCGGCTGCCGCGCATGCGCTATCCGGTCTTTGCCTGAACGATCAGTCCAAACGCCTGACTTCAGGGCTCGAGCGGCTGGAAACAGAACTGGCGCGGCAAATTCTTCCCGATGGCGGACATGCCAGCCGCTCTCCCGAGGCGCTGCTGCGCGCCTACGAATTGCTGGCCGCTGTGACCGATGCGCTGGATGTGGTGAACGTCGTTACGCCCCTGCCGTTGCGTACTGCACGCGATCGCATGGCGCCCATGCTGCGGTTCTTTCGCTTGGGCGATGGCGCGCTCGCGATGTTCAACGGCGGGAGGGAAGGGGAGGCCAAGGCCATCGCCAATTTGCTGGCGCGCGATGAAGTGCGCGGGCAGCCTTTCGCTTACGCGCCAGACTCAGGCTATCAGCGGCTCACGGCCGGACGCAACTTGCTGGTGATGGATTGCGGTACGCCGCCGCAAGGCGCCTTCGCCAACGCCGCGCACGCCAGCTGCCTCGCCTTTGAAGTCAGCGTCGGCAATCAGCGCGTCGTGGTGAATTGCGGCGCCTCGGACGACGAGCGCAAATGGGGCAGCATCCTGCGCGCGACAGCCGCGCATTCCACCGTCACGCTCGCTGACCGTTCCATGGCGACAATCCTCACGGGGCAGCTTGCGCGGCTGCTGGGGCCGCGCCTGCTCGGCGGGCCGCAGGCCATCGAGACCAATCGTCAGGAAACTCCGGCCGGCTGGACAGTGGATGCCGCGCATGACGGTTACCTCGATCTGTTCGGGGTGGTTCACGACCGGCGGGTGACCCTGTCGCCGAACGGAAAGCTGATTTCCGGTTTCGACCGGCTGGCGCGCAAACCGGGCCGACGCGGGATTGAGGCCGTTCCCTTTACCGCGCGGTTCCATATCCATCCGGATATTCGCGTGTCCGCGAGTCAGGGCGGCGGCGCGCTGTTGAAGCTGGCGTCTGGCGAAGGCTGGCGCTTTCAGGCGAGCGGCGGCGAGCTGACCATCGACAAGAGCGTCTACCTTGCCAACGAAACCATGCGGCGCACGGAGCAGCTTGTGATTGGCGGCGTCATCCGCAACGAGCCGGTGGAACTCGGCTGGGTGTTCGAACGGATCAGCGCGGGCTGACAGAAGATACCGCGCCTTCATTTTGCACCGGTTGCGCGGATGAGGGGGCTGCGGCCGCGCCTTGCCCATAGCCTGCGATGGCCACGCTGAGCGCATTCGCCTCTTCGCATCCGTTTGGGCAGAGCCTCTGCAGTTGTGCGAGCTCTGCCCGCGCGTCCGCCAACCGATTCATCTTCAGGTAAACCTCACCGAGATTTTCGTGCGTCGTCGGCCGATCCGGATTTCTTGCAAGGGTGTGCTGGCAAAGGAGGAGGGAGCCGGGGTAATCGCCGATCATCCGGTGCGCATAGGCAAGATCGTCGAGCACGGCGGCGTCGTTAGGCCGCGCGAGCAGCGCCTTGTTGAGATAGGAGATCGCCTCAGCATACCGCCGGTCGCGGAGAAGACGCGCTGCCGTTGACCGATCTCCGAAGCCGGGCGTGGCGCTCCGTCCATCGAACATGGCGCCCGTGCCGCCGTCCATCGCGGAAGCCGAACTCCCCGCAACGAGCATCAGGGATACGCAGAAAACAGGAATCGCGATGCGCATGAAGTCCTCCCACAGCGCGCGCAACATACCATCGGCGGGAAGCCTTGTGGCCGAGCGCACGGAGAGGTGATGATGTCGCTCCAGAGAGGCAGCGCCCGGAGCCGTTCCTGTATCTCCCGACTGAGGTGATCGTATTGACTCATAACCACATTCCCTCAAAACCTGAAAAGTGAGCGGCTCCAGTGGGGTGGAAAATGCCGGCGATCATGAAGAAGTTTGCAACCGCCGCGGTCTGTCTGTGCGCCATCGTTGCGGTGCCCGCGTCGGCATTCAATCCCGGCGCAAAAAAGTCCGCCGTGGCGGAAGCCGATGTCGGCAAGCTGAAACCGGGCGAATACATTTGGAATCCGGAGCTGGCGCCACGCGGGCCGATGACGGTCGTCGTCAGCCTGCCGGCGCAACGCGCCTATGTGTATCGCAACGGCGTGCGCATTGGTGCCAGTACCATTTCATCGGGGAAGAAAGGGCACGCCACTCCTACCGGCGTCTTCACCATCCTGCAGAAAGACAAGAACCACCACTCGAACAAGTATAACAATGCGCCGATGCCTTACATGCAGCGGCTCACTTGGGACGGCATCGCGCTGCACGCAGGCGGGCTGCCGGGCTATCCCGCCTCGCACGGTTGCGTGCGGCTGCCACTCGCCTTTTCCGAGGCGCTGTTCAAGGAAACGTCAATGGGGATGACGGTCGTCATCACCAATGAGAGGCCGGCCACACAAAACGTCGTCGATCCGCATACGCTTACGGGGTTGACGCCTGCGTCGGCAGCGGCAGTAGCGGAAAACCATCTTGGAAAGGAAGAAGATTACAACTGGCAGCCGCAACTGTCACCAAGCGGCCCGCTCACGATCCTCGCCAGCACGGCGGATCAGCGCGCCCTGGTGCTGCGCAACGGCGTGGTCATCGGCGCCGCGCGCGTGAAGATTCCGGCGGGAGAGATTGTCGGCACGCGGGCCGCGACATTCACCGGCTTCGATGCGCA
>DATAVW010000104.1:0-10023 GCA_036267515.1 Rhizomicrobium sp. | reverse complement strand
ACCGCCGCCGGAATCGGTTCTGGCCGGCATGGCGGATGCCGGCTTTAACGTGACGCATGTGTATGGACTTACGGAGACCTATGGCCCCGCTGTCGTGAATGAGTGGAATGCGGAATGGGACCCGCTGGAGCGTGGCGTGCGTGCCGCCAAGAAGGCGCGGCAGGGCGTACGTTATCACGCGCTGGATGCACTGTGCGTGATGGACCCCGAAGCCATGGAGCCGGTCCCCGCCGACGGGGAAACACTGGGCGAAGTGATGTTCCGCGGCAATATCGTGATGAAGGGCTATCTGAAGAATCCTGCCGCGACAAAGGAGGCCTTCGCCGGCGGCTGGTTTCATTCCGGCGATCTGGGCGTGCTCCACCCGGACGGCTACTTGCAGCTCAAGGACCGCTCGAAGGACATCATCATTTCCGGTGGCGAAAATATTTCGTCGCTGGAAGTGGAAGACGTGCTGATGAAGCATCCGGCCGTGATGTTCGCGGCGGTGGTGGCGCGCCCGGACGAGAAATGGGGCGAAACCCCTTGCGCGTTTGTGGAGAAACACGCCGGCCACGAGCAGGTGACGGCAGACGATCTCATCGCCTGGTGCCGGGACAATCTTGCGCGTTACAAATGCCCGCGCCATATCGTGTTTGCCGAAATCCCCAAAACGTCTACCGGCAAAATGCAAAAATTCAAACTGCGCGAACTGGCGAAGACGGCGCCTGATTGATCGAAAATTTAACGCGCGATTTCGAAGACAGTGCCCGACCCTGTGGTCCCGCCCGTTTCCGTCGTGCCGAAAAGATTGCCTGCGGCGTCCATGAACAAGCCGCTGTACGGAATCCGGCCGTCGCTGCCGGCTCCAAAGGTGTGCAGGACGGTTTCTTTGCCCCGATGGCTGAGCTTGTACACGGTTCCGCAATTGCATGCTGGATCGCCGCCCTCTTCGGTACTTCCGTAGAGTGCGCCGCTCTCGTCCATTAGGAGGCCCGACATCGGATTGGCGCCATTACTGCCGCCGGTGAAGAAGTGTAGCACGGTCTCTTCCCCCTTGGCCGTGAGCTTGTACGCAGTCCCGCAGCCATAATGGTAACTGTCGCAGTCCAAACCACCGAAAAGGGTGGTGCCGTACAGCGTGCCCTTCGAATCCATGGTCACGCCGAAGGGACTCGCGCCATCGTGATCGCCCCCCTGGAAGGCGTACAAAACGGTTTCCTGTCCTTGCGGGGTAAGTTTGAAAACCGTACCACACCCGACACCGCAATTCACTCCGCCTCCCTCACTGGTCGTCCCGTAGAGATTGCCGGCACCATCGCGGATGAGCCCCGACGTTGCTTGACCTCCGTCGCTTCCACCCGCGAAGGAATAGAGGGTTTTGAACTTGCCGCGCGCCGTCAACTCAAAAACGGTGCCCTGTCCGGCGGCGCCGCCGTACACCGTTGTGCCATAGAGATTGCCCGCATCGTCGAAGATCACGCCCGCATTGAGTACGCCGCCATCGTTGCCGCCCTGGAAGGTGTAGAGCACACTTTCTTTACCGGCAGGGCTGATCTTGAAGATAACGCCCGTACCAGTTCCGCCGAGGAAAGTGGTGCCGTAGAGATTCCCCGCCGCATCCATCACCGGTCGCGAATGGGGGGCGCTGCCGTCGGCGCCTCCCGAGAACACGTACAAAACCGTCTCCGTCCCGTCGGGGGCGAGTTTGAACACGGTGCCGCAGCCGTAGCCCCCGACCTGGTCGCATTCATTTTCGCTGCCGCCATTTGCCGTTGTGCCGTAGAAATTCCCTTGCGCATCCGTAAACAGGCCGGCCAGCGGACGCGCGCCGTCGCCGTTCCCTCCTGCAAAGCTGTAAAGCACGTGATCGTTTTTGGCCTCTGCCGCCGACGCGAAGGCAATCAGCATCGCGGCAGCGATCGCCACACTGGCCCCGGGGGGTGAAACTCGCTGCATCGGACGCTCGCCTATTCTGTTTCCACGGTGAGCTTAGCCGCAGTGCCGTTAAAGCCTCGTTTTCGGAATCCGCACGTCGCTGTATCAGGATGACCCAAGAATTCGGAATGGAGAGACGGGAACCCGCAGAGTGATCAGACGGTCAGCAGGATTTTGCCAATGTGTTCGGATTTCGTCATGCGTTGATGCGCGGATTGCGCGTCTGTCAGCGGGAAGACGCGGTCGATCACCGGCTTGATCTTTCCGGATTCGAGCAGCGGCCACACTTCACGCAGCACGGCATCGCGGATCGCCGCCTTCTCGACATTCGTGCGCGAGCGCAAGGTTGTGGCGAGCAGCGACAGCCGTTTCATCAACACCGGGCCAAAATTCACCGTGGCCGTCGTCCCGCTCTGATAGGCGATGTTGACGATGCGGCCCCACACGGCCGCTGCGCTGATATTCCGCTGGATGTAATCGCCGCCGACCATATCGAGGATGACATCGACACCGCGCCCGCCCGTGTTCTGCTTCACCACCTCCACGAAATCTTCTTCGCGATAGTTGATTGCATGTGCCGCACCGAGGCGTTCGCACGCTTCGCATTTTGCGGCGGTCCCGGCAGTCGTGAATGCCTCATGACCGCGTGCGGCGCAAAGCTGGATAGCGGCCGTGCCAATGCCGCTCGACCCGCCATGGATCAGCACGCGTTCGCCGGGCTTCAACCGCGCCGTATCGAACAGGTTGGTCCAGACAGTGAAGTACACTTCCGGCAGCGCCGCCGCCTGAATGAGATCCATTCCCTTTGGAATCGGCAGGAGGCATTCCATCGACGCCGTGCAGAATTCCGCATAGCCACCGCCGGCCAGCAACGCGCAAACGTGATCGCCCTCGCGGAACGCTTGTACGCCGTCGCCCAGCGCCGCGATCTCGCCGGAAACCTCCATTCCGAGGATAACCGATGCGCCGGGCGGCGGGGGATACCGCGCCTGCGCCTGCGCAAGATCAGCGTGGTTCACGCCGGCTGCCGCAACCTTAATGAGCACCTCGCCGCGCGCGGGCACCGGCTGCGGCGAATCATCCAACACCAGCCGGTATTCGGCACCGGGATTTTCGACGCGAATGGCTTTCATGCTTGCACCGAAGCGGCCTTCGCCCCGACAATAGCAACGGACACAGGAAAGAAGCGATGCCACCTGAGCCGGATGATCTGGGCCCACGCATCAAGCCAGTGGAATTTGCGCTGGGGCAGGATTTGTCCGCCCTGTCGGAGCACGAACTCATGGCGCGCATTGCCGCAATGGAAAGCGAAATCGCGCGCTGCCGCGAAGCCATCAAGGCGCGGCAGGTGACAAGGAGCGCAGCCGCGGCATTCTTCAAAGCCTCTTCGTCTCCTGAATCATGAAGCTTTAAGCGTTCGTCTTAACCTTTAATTCATCAATGCGGTTGCCAACCCGCGCCCGCTTGCTACCGTCGTTGTGCGCTGGTGGAGAGTCGGGATGTCGCTTGCCGAACTGGATGAGAGTGCTTTCGCGGAGATGACATTGCAGACCTTCGCGGGCTCCGCATTGTTCAACCGCACCTTCGATGAAGGCATGTCGCTCGTGGAAGAGGCTGCCCGCTATTTTGACGGTCGCGGCCGCGAGGAAGCGCGGCAGCTGCCGGGGCAGATTGCCATGCTCTATTCCAGCGAAAGCCTGCGGGTGACCACGCGCCTCATGCAGGCGGCGAGCTGGCTTCTGGTGCAGCGCGCTGTGCACGACGGCGACATGCCGGCGACGGACGCCACCGATGAACGCTATCGTTTGGGCTCGAAGGAAATCTGCTTCGGTGGCAGGGTGGAAGATGCAGCACCGCTGCCGAAGGCGCTTCAGACTCTGCTCGCACGCAGCGACAGTCTGTACCGCCGGATCGCACGGCTTGAAGAGATTCTTCTCAGCTCAGGGGAGCGCGTTGGCGTTCACGGCCAGCTCGCGCGCCTCGAACAGGCCTTCGCGTAATAGACTCGTTAGCGCGGCAGGTAGTCACTCGCCTCGACAAGGTGGAACCCGGGCGTTTCGCGAACGCATTGCCGCAAGAACGTCTCGTGGCCTGAGCCGAAGATGGCAATGATGCGATCGCCAGGCTTGGCCAGCTGGAGGAGATTCGCGCAGATTAGTGCGTTGCGCCTGGCCCAGGCCGCAAAGAGCTCGGCTCCCGGCTGCTCGGCACCGTGGCCCACTTTCATCACAATCCGGTTGAAGGCGTTTTCGTTGTCTGCCCGCTCGGGGTCGTTGATCCACCGCAGCGCCGCGGCGATCGTCCCGCTGTCGATCCTGCGCTGCTGTTCCTCCACCTGGCGGATGACGGCTTTGTCTGCTTCCTCGACAAAGCGATCCTGACCATGCGCCTTGGCGTAGGTTTGGACCGCCTCATACGGAAAGTTCCCTTCGACATCGATGCCGTGGATCGAAGCGTCGTTGGCCTTCGCGAGGCGGAAGCCCAGCTGAACGACTTCGTTACGAGACGGCTTGAGTGTTCCCTTTAGATAGGCACTGTACCGCTGGGTCACGTCTTCGGCTGACCACTCAACCGCGATCTGCGTCGGGCGGAAACGCGACAGGCTCTTCGCCAGCCCTGCGATTTCCTTCTGACGCTTCGGTGCCAGCACATCGTCCATTTTGACGTCGTGCAGGTCGCGGTCTGGGTTCGACCAGTGGAATGTGCCGATGATCATGACGGAGACCGGCGCATCTGCCGCACTCACCGCACGTGCAGGAGCAATCAAGAACAGGAAAGCGAAAAGAGCGCGGCGCAGCATGGAGCGACCTCGGGTAGCGGCGGAGGCTGGCTTCTATTCGGGCCGCAATGGAAACAAGAAATGCGTCTGGCGCATGGGCGCGCCGAAGCGGCTGAATAGGCCTCTACTTCACGTAGTCCTTGAAGCGTTTGTTGAAGCGGGTCAGGCGCCCGCCGCGGTCGATCAGCTGTTGCTGGCCACCGGTCCAGGCTGGGTGCGTGGTGGGGTCGATGTCGAGGGTCAGCTTGCCATCCGGCTCACCCCACGTTGTCCGGGTCCTGTACGTCGTGCCGTCGTTCAGGGCGACGGTGACGAAATGGTAATTGGGGTGGATGCCCTTTTTCATGGCGAAAAGTCCCGGAATGCCTACGGAAGCGGCGGCTTATAGGGGAAGGGACCGGCTGAGACAAGCCGCGCGGCGATAGGCCACTGCGGGGCGGCGGCCGCGTGATTATATTATCCGATGCGAGGTTGAGCGGCGTCCATGTCCCAGACCGGTCAAGAGTTTGCCAATGAAGTCGCGCGCGTGGCCGCGGCGCGGGGAAAGGGCCGTTCGCTGAGGCCGCTGCGGCAGTTGGCGCCGTTCCTGTCGCCGTACCGCCTCTCGATTGCTGTCGCCGTCTTCGCCCTGATCTGCTCGTCCACCGCGAGCCTGCTGGTCCCGCCGGCGGTGCGGGGCATGATCGACCACGGCTTCAACCGGGCGATGGCGGCGCGGATCGACCGCTTCTTTATCCCACTGTTCGTGATTGCCGGCGCGCTTGCCGTTTTCACGGCCATCCGATTCTATTTCGTCAGCTGGCTTGGCGAGCGGGTGATTGCCGATATCCGCAAGGCCGTGTTCAGCCACGTGATCGGGCTTACGCCGGAGTTCTTTGAAGTCACCCGCACGGGTGAAGTGCTGTCGCGGCTCACCGCCGACACCACCCTCATTCAAACGGTGGTGGGGTCGTCGGCATCGGTCGCTGCGCGCAATCTGGTGATGCTGACCGGCGCCTTCACCATGCTGTTCATCACCAGCGTGAAGCTCACCTCGCTGGTGCTGGCGATCGTGATCGTGGTGGTGATTCCACTCATTCTCTTCGGGCGTTGGATACGCACCCTGAGCCGGCGTACCCAGGACCGCATTGCCGATACCAGCGCGCGCGCGTCGGAAGTGCTCAATGCGGTGCAGACGGTGCAGGCCTTCACGCACGAGAACTATGAGCGGGCGCAGTTCGGCCACGCCGTGGAAAAATCCTTCGATGTCGCCGTCTTGCGCACGCGGGCGCGCGCGGTGATGACAGCCTTTGCCATCGCCGCCATCGCGTTCTGCATCGTGGGTGTGTTCTGGATCGGCGCGCACGATGTGGTGGCGGGCCGTATGACGCCCGGCACGCTGATGCAGTTCGCGCTTTACGCCATCATCTTTGTGGCCGGCATGGGCGCGCTGTCTGAAACCTGGGGTGACGTCCAGCGCGCCGCCGGTGCTGCCGAGCGGCTGAGTGAACTGCTCGCAACGCGACCGGCGATTGCGGCGCCCACCCGTCCGCTGACGCTTGCCGAACCGGCGCGCGGACAAATCGAATTTCGCAATGTGGTGTTCCACTATCCTTCACGACCCGATCAGGCCGCGCTGAACGGCCTCTCCCTGCAGATCGATCCCGGTGAAGCGGTCGCGCTGGTGGGACCATCCGGCGCCGGCAAGTCGACCGTGTTTCAGCTGCTGCTGCGCTTCTATGCACCGCAGTCAGGATCCATTCTTTTCGATGGCCTCGATGTGGCGCAGGTCGATCCTGTCACGTTGCGCAAACATCTCGCGCTCGTGGCGCAGGATCCGGTGATCTTCTCCGGCAGCATTGCCGACAACATCCGTTACGGTCGGCCGGATGCCAATTCCGCTGCCGTGCGTCGTGCGGCGGAAGCGGCGGCGGCGGCGGAGTTCATCGAGGATCTGCCGCTCGGTTACGAAACACCCATCGGCGAACGTGGCATCAATCTTTCCGGCGGCCAGCGCCAGCGCGTTGCCATTGCCCGCGCCATTCTGCGCGATGCGCCGCTGCTGCTTCTGGACGAAGCCACCTCGGCCCTCGATGCGGAGAACGAGCGGCTGGTGCAGACGGGGCTCAACAATCTGATGGCGGGGCGCACCACCATTGTCATTGCGCATCGCCTCGCCACCATTCAGCGGCTGAAGCGCATCGTGGTGATGGACCAGGGCCGCATCGTCGCCGAAGGCAGCCACGCCGAGTTGGTGGCCGGCGGTGGACTCTATGCCCGCCTTGCCGATTTGCAATTCACCCAGGGCATGTTGCTGGCCGGATAATCCTTCCCTTCCCACGCCGCGCGGTTATCGTGCGCGGCCTGCACCGGAGAGAAATATGGCGTTCCCATCCGATATCGACATTGCGCGCGCGGCAAAGATGCAGCCGATCTCCGAGATCGCGGCAAAGCTGGACATACCGTCTGCCGCAATCGAGCCCTACGGCCGCACCAAGGCGAAGGTTTCGCTCGACTATATCGAGCAGCTGCACGATCGGCCGGATGGCAAACTGATCCTTGTCACCGCCATCACGCCCACGCCGGCAGGCGAAGGCAAAACGACAACCACCGTCGGTCTGGGTGACGGGCTCAATCGCATCGGCAAGCGCACGGCAATTGCGCTGCGCGAACCTTCGCTGGGGCCGTGCTTCGGGATGAAGGGCGGCGCCGCCGGTGGCGGCTATGCGCAGGTGGTGCCGATGGAGGACATCAACCTTCATTTCACCGGCGATTTTCACGCCATTGGCAGCGCGCACAATCTGCTGTCCGCGATGATCGACAACCATCTCTATTGGGGAAACGGACACGATCTCGATTCCCGGCGCATTGGCTGGCGTCGCGTGGTCGATATGAACGATCGCGCGCTGCGCGACATCGTGGTGGCGCTTGGCGGCGCCACCAACGGTTTCGCGCGTCAGACCGGTTACGACATCACGGTTGCGTCGGAGGTGATGGCGATCTTCTGCCTCGCCCGTGATCTCAAGGATCTTGAGGCGCGACTGGGCGAAATCGTGGTCGGCAGTGCGCGCGACAAAAAACTGGTGCGGGCGCGAGAACTGAAAGCCGATGGCGCGATGGCGGTGCTGCTGCGCGATGCGCTGGCGCCCAATCTGGTGCAGACCCTGGAGAACAATCCGGCGTTTGTGCATGGCGGACCGTTCGCCAATATCGCCCATGGCTGCAATTCGGTGGTGGCAACGCGCACCGCGCTGAAGCTTGCCGATTACGTGGTCACGGAAGCGGGCTTCGGTGCCGATCTGGGCGCGGAAAAATTCTTCGACATCAAGTGCCGCAAGGCGGGACTGTCGCCCGCGGCGGCGGTCATCGTGGCAACCGTGCGCGCGCTGAAGTTTCACGGCGGCGTGGCGCTCGCCGCCCTTGGCAAAGAGAATGTCGAGGCGGTGGAGAGCGGGCTCGCCAATCTCGGCCGCCACATCGATAACGTGGCCAAGTTTGGCGTGCCAGCGGTGGTTGGCATCAACCGCTTCTCAGCCGACACAGAAGCGGAGCTCGCCGCCATTACGAGGTTCTGTGAATCTCGCGCTGTGCCGGTTTCGGTGTGCAACCACTGGGCGGAAGGTTCGAAGGGCACTATCGAACTGGCGAAACAGGTGGCCGAGATTGCCGATAACGGCAGGGCAAATTTCCAGCCGCTCTATCCAGACGATCTCCCGCTCATGGAAAAGGCGCGCACCATCGCGCGTGAGATTTATGGTGCGAAGGACATTTTCATCGACGGCCCCGCCTACGCGCTGTTGAAGCAATACGAAGAAACGGGCTTCGGACATTTGCCTGTGTGCATGGCGAAGACGCAATACAGCTTCTCAACCGATCCGGCGAAGAAGGGCGCACCGACCGGTCACATGGTGGAGGTACGCGAAGTGCGGCTCTCCGCCGGCGCCGGATTCGTCGTGATGATCTGCGGGAACATCATGACCATGCCGGGCCTGCCGCGCGTTCCCGCCGCGGAAAATATCCGGCTGGACGAGTCCGGTCAGGTGATCGGACTTTTCTGAACTCCCGCGCTTGCGGGGGAGAGCCGCTGGGCCCAGGGGAACCGCCAGGCGGCTTGAGATCTCATCCCCCGCAGGCGGGGGGTGGAAACCTCAACCGGCCATGCGCCGGCGCTCACGAACCTGGTGCGGCTGATACGCCTTGCGGGCATGCGCCTCGCAATAGGGCGAGCCACTCTTGGGGTTGCGGCCGCAGAAATGGAATTCATCCGCGCTCGGATCGCCGATTGGCCAGCGGCACATGCGGTCGTTGATCGCCAGCACGCCGACAAAGCTGCCGTCCTCAAGCTGGATCGGCTCTTCTTCCACCACCGGAAGCTCGGGCTCCCGGGCACGGATATGAAGGCGTGGGGTAGAGGGCAGCCGTGGGCGATCGATACGCGAGGGCGTCGCCCGTCCGGCGAGGCCCAGACGATGCACTTTGCCGATCACCGCGTTGCGCGTGATGCCTTCGCCCAGCACACGGGCAATTTGACTGGCCGACAGGCCTTCCGTCCAAAGCGACTTCAACTGGTGCACCCGATCATCGGTCCACATGCTGGGCCTCCCGCCTTTTGCGCCCGTCAAAAAAAGCCCCCGCGGCCTTGACGAGACGCTATATATCGTAGCAGCGGTGCCAACGCACACAATAGGTAAGGGTTCAACGCTAACCGTTGTCCACAGAAAGCAAGGGGACTATGCACTTGGGGGCGATATTATACTTGATAAACCCACACACAAGCCCTATATCTGTCCGTATCAGGGGATACGGTCATGGCAAGCAAGCTCAATCAAGCCTTTTTCCACGATGAAGCCGAGGCATTTAAGACGCTGGAAGCCATCATGTGGCCGCAAGGTCCGTCCTGCCCCCATTGCGGCGCTGTGGACCGCCTGAACCGTCTGGAAGGCGTTCGCACCAAGCCAAGCAAGGCGAACCCGGAAGGCGTTCTGCGGCATGGCCTGTGGAAGTGCTACCACTGCCGGGGCCAGTTCACCGTTCGCAAGGGCACGGTGTTTGAGGCCAGCCATTTGAAGCTGCATCAGTGGTTCCAGTGCGCCTATCTGCTTTGCTCCAGCAAAAAGGGCATCAGCAGCCAGCAGCTTTCCCGTACCCTGGGCTGCACCGTCAAAACCGCTCGGTTCGCTTCCCATCGCATCCGCAAGGCGATGGAGGACGGCACCCTTGGCCCGCTCGGCGGCGACATGAAGCCGGTCGAGGCCGATGAGACATTCATTGGGCGGAAAAAGGGTTGGCCCAAAGCTCGCGGCGGGGCGGCTCACAAGATGGCGGTGATGAGCCTAATCGAGCGCGGC
>DATAVW010000103.1:0-10360 GCA_036267515.1 Rhizomicrobium sp. | reverse complement strand
CTGAACACGCTGGGCGGAGCCGTCACGCTCAATATGAAGAGCGGATTGTCCTTCAGCGGCGCGGATGCGGAACTCTCCGGCGGGTCGTTCGGCAATCTCACGGGCAATGCAGAGTACGGCGCCAGGCTCGGAAAATTCGCGCTCTATGCAGGCGTTGGCGGTTTGACCGACGATGGCTTCCGCGATCGTTCGCCGACGAAATTGTTCCAGGGCTATGGCGATCTTGCCTATGAAGACGGTCCGCTGACGCTGCACTTGTCGGTTTCCGGCGCGTCCAATCGCATCGGCGCCGCCGGCCCAACGCCGGTCGAAATGCTGGCGCAGGATCGCCGCTCCATTTTCACTTTTCCGCAGTCCATGAAGAACGAAATGGAGCTGACTCAGTTTCGGGGAACGTGGCAGGAAGGCGAGGGATTGACCTTCAGTTTCAACAGCTATTGGCGCCACTTCCGTCAGAACCTGATCGACGGCAATACCACCGATGTCGATGACTGCGAAAACAACGATGCGTGGCTATGCCTCGGCGGCGCCAATGAATTTCCCGATGATGTGCTGTTCGACGCTTCCGGCAACCCTGTGCCCGCGAATGTCCTCCCCGCAGGTGCAACCCCCGGTGAAACCGACTTCACGCAGACCGACACAAATACTCTTGGCGGCGCGCTGCAGCTTTCGTGGGTCTCGACGCTCGCGGGGCACAGCAACAATTTCGTCATGGGCGCATCGCTCGATCACGGACGGATCGATTACACGGCCTTTGGTGAATTGGGAACGCTGCTCGAAAGCCTGCAGGTTGTCGGGTCCGGCGTGATCATCGACCAAGGTCAGAATCCGAACGCCGCGCCGCCGATCGAAACGCCGGTGCATGTCGATGGGCAGAGCACGTATGGCGGCATCTACGCCGTCGATGTTTTCGATATCACGCCTGCCTTGTCGTGGACTTTGAGCGGACGCCTCAACACGGCCGACATCAAATTGACCGATCTGCGCGGCTCCGCCTTGAACGGCGAACACACCTTCACGCGGCTTAATCCGGGAACGGGCCTGGCGTACAAACTAACGCCGGGGCTCACGGCCTACGCAGGCTATTCGGAGTCGAACCGCGCGCCCACTGCGGGTGAGTTGTCCTGTGCCGATCCGGCCGCGCCTTGCATCCTCGATGCGTTCCTGGTGGCCGACCCGCCGCTCAAACAGGTGACCTCGCGCACTTATGAACTGGGAGCGCGCGGGCGGTTCGCGCTGCCGATGCTCGACGGACAATTCACCTGGAATGTCGGCGCCTATCGCACCGATGCGGCGAATGACATCCGCCTGCTGGCCACCAACATCAACGGTTTCGGCTTTTTCGCAAACGCGGGCGCCACGCGGCATCAGGGCATCGATGCGCATCTGGGTTATCGCGATGCGCGCTGGAAACTGGCTGCGAATTATTCCTACCTCGATGCCACCTTTCAAAACGCGCTGGCGCTTTCTTCCAACAGTCCGGCTGCAAATGAGGACGGTGTGATCCACGTCCAACCCGGCGACCGTATCCCGCTGAACCCAACACACCGCTTGACCATCACTGCGGATTTCGCGGTGACACCCAGCTGGAGCGTCGGCGCCGATCTGCGCTTGCAGAGCGGTGAATTTCTCGTGGGCGACGAATCGAACCAGGAACCGAAACTGCCGGGCTTCGCAACCGCCAATCTGCGCAGCGCCTACGCGATCGACGACCGCTTCACGCTGTTCGGCGAAATCCAGAACCTGTTCGACAAGCGCTACTACACCTACGGCGCGTTTACACAGCTCGATGGATTGCCGCCAAACCTCAATCTCACCAATCCGCGAGCCTACAGCCCGGCCCCTGGACGCTTGTTCTTTGCGGGCCTCCGCGCTGCGTTGTGACCGATGGGCACTGATCCGATGGACGATCTGCTGCGATACAATGGTGCGGTTCTGCGCGATCCGCGCATCGAGGCGTGGTTTTCCGTGACCGACCCACACCGGCTAATGACCCGCACGTGGTTTGAGCGCCTGCGTGGATGTGGCCAGGACGTCCGCGAGCTGCTGCACGACGGATGCCCGGTCGCCTGTGTCGGTGATGCGCCGTTTGGATACGTGAACGCCTTCAAGGCGCACGCCAGCGTCGGCTTCTACTATGGCGCGGCACTTGCGGATCCCGCCGGCCTGCTGGAGGGCGCCGGCAAGCGCATGCGTCACATGAAGCTTCGTCCGGGCGTGCCGCTGAACGCCGCAGCACTCAGCACCCTGATCGCCACCGCTTACGCCGACATCCGCCAGCGCCTGGGGAATTAGGCTGCGCCGAATTGGCCAGGCGACTATGTGCTGCCCATTCCGAATCCGGCGCCGTAGGACGCGGGTTGTGGCCGCCATGGAAGGTCGTCGAACCGAGGCGCATACTGCTGTTCGCGATAACTGTGTTCCGAAATTTCGACGTAGACTCCAGCCTCGGACCCAAGGATGGCGCTATCTTTGCCGTTCTTCCAACCGTCCTTGATTCGGTAGAGTCCATTTGCCACGACAGTTTCCTTCCGCAAGCGGAAACCGTCAGCTAAAACTCGATTGCCGGTTACCGGTCAGAACGCGGTCCATAGGAACAGCCTCAGCGTATTGTTGTCGGATGCATCGTGTCCCAGCCCATCGAAATTTGTGCTGGCGCCGTTGAATTTCGTGAACACCACATACTGCAAGCCCATGCGCAGGTTGATGCGGGCGCCGAGCGGCGGGTTGTCGCCGCCGAACGGCGTCACGTCCGCCTGAAAGATGAAGCCGGAACTGTCGGGGCTGAAGGTGCGGTTGTCAGCAAACAGCAGCGGATCGCTATCGCCGGTGATGCTGAAGGCACCGGCGGTAAACCCAACCGTGTTCTCGTAGTAGTACGAAGCGTTGGCGTTCATCTCATCGAGATTCAGGTCGCGATTGAAGGCGCCGCCGAACCCTTGCGTCGCATCCAGACTTTCCGACTCATGCACATACCGCGCATTGGCGGTGAAGATGTTTTCGCCGTCGCCCGTGTATTGATACGAGGCGTCCAGGCCCAAATCCGAGATATGATCGGTCTTGCCGGTGCTGTGATCGCGGCCGGGAAAGAGGTTGGTGAAAAGGCCGAACGCACCGACTTCGAAATTTTGTGGCCCGAAATCCTGTTGCCAAGCTACGCGCATATAGGGCGCGGCGGTATCGATTTCACTCGTGTCGCCGGGGTCCACACCGACGGACTTCAGGAACCCGGTGCCCGGCGATTCATAAAGGCCAAGCTCCGTGTAGAGATGATCGTCCCACCAGGCATAGGCGCTTTCGCCAATAACATTCTGCGCCAGCGCATCCGATATGACAGTCGCCGCATCCGGTCCAGGCATCAGATCGGAATCGGTGAATGGAAACCCCCAACCCGGCAACGTTGCCCAGACATCCTGAATCGTCGGGTTGTTGTTGATCGAAAGGCCGAGGAGCACATCCGACCCGAAGAGCGACATGTGATCCACCGCGCGCAAATCGACATTGTCCCATGCCCAGGCGCGATCCACGCCGCTATAGGTCACCTGCGCAAAGCCGCCGAGATGGCTGCCGTCCCCTCCGGCGAGGAAGATGCTGGCTTCATCGAGCGTGGTGTTGTCGTTGGTGGAGAAATGATCCGCCGGCGGCTCCGGCTGGTCCTTCTGCGTGTGAACGAACGACGCAACGGCCATCGCCGACACCGGCAAGGTGAATGAGTTCCCGGCGCGCAGCGTGTAGCCGTTGAGTTTGAACTGCCGCCCGAAGGGTGTCAGTTGCGGCCCGAAGGCGCCGATGTGGCACGTCTTGCACGGTTGGCCGGTCTGGACGGCGAAGGCCGGCACTGCAGTCGCGGGAACCGAATACGAGATTGCGAAAATCAGCCCAACGATGAAGGCAACGAGTTGGACAATATTTTTCTGCACCCGCGCACCAGGCGGTGCGCAGCCCAATCCAGCGAATGGCATTGATTACCCCTGCGATGTCTGAAGGAGTGGACGTATCGGTGGGGCGATTTATTCTGTCTGCTGCAAACAAAAACGCACGCGACAATTTTTTCGGGTTTGGTTCGTTTGGATACATCGAGAGGGAATAACTCTGGCGCGCAGGCGTCATCAGGGGGAGCGACGTAAGTGGGTAGGTCCGAGCGCAGAGGAGTGCATCGCGATGGTTTCTGCTGTGTCACGACGGGACGTGCTGCGAGCGGCGGCTGGCGCGGCGGCAGTTTCGGGCGCGCTGGCTGTGCAAGCCTCTGACGCAAAGGCCGGCGATGCCTCTCAGCTGCGAAAGGAAGACGTCCGTTACCAGGATCAGCCGAAAGGCGAGCAAAGCTGCCGCCGATGCAAGAACTTCGTCTCTCCGAACAATTGCAAGGTCGTTTCGGGTGCGGTGAACCCAAACGGCTGGTGCCTGCTTTTTCAGGCAACAGGCCAATGAAATGAGGAGCAGGCGGCGTTAAACGCCGCGTGCCGGTTTCATGCTTGCCGCACCGGTTTCACGCGTCTTCCGGCAACTGGATAATCATGCGGTAGCAATCCAGGCTGCGGCTGAGGAACTCATAGGCCGCGCCCCACAGATACAGCCGGAAACGCCGGTAATCGAATTCGCCGAATTTCGCGGTCACGAAATCCTTGTGGGCGTCGAAGTTCTTCGCCCATTGCACGAAGGTATAGAAATAGCTCATGCGGTCATTGAAAATTTCCTCCACCTGAAGCGGCGTTTTGGCCAGCTTGTTGAGGAAATCGTCGAGCACGAGGAAGGAATGGTTGCCGGGGTAAATGTATTTCACCATGAACGACGACAGCTCGTATTTCTTGATGCAGGCGCTGCCGTCGAGGAAGATGCGGCCGCCGGGCTTCAGCAGGCTGATGAATTTCTGCAGCACCCGCAGGTAATCTGGCAGATGCTCGATCACGCCCATGATGACGATAGCGTCGTACTTGCAGGCAGGCTGGTATTCGAACAGATCGGATTCGATCAGCTCCCAGTCGCGTCCCAGCGCCTTGCTGCGCCGGTTGAGATAATCGATCGACGCGGTTGAAATCGAAATGCCCGTGCATTTGACGCCGCGGGCCGAGGCGTATTCGAACCATGCGCCCCAACCCGGCCCGACCTCCAGAATGTGATCGCCGGGTTTCAGCTTCAACTTCTCGAAACAATAATCGAACTTGCGCAAGGTGGCGACGTCGAGCGTTTCGTCGGCACTATCGTAGACGCCCTGCGTGTAGCAGGGCGTAACCGGGTCGAGGAAACTGAGGAAGAAATCCGCGTCGATATCGTAGTGAGAGGCGATGGCCCGCCTGTTGGTATGCACCTGCCCGAACAGCAAGGGCTGAATGAAACGCCAGGCCTCCGTCAGAATGTGGAAGTCGCTCATTGTGGCGCGCAGCGCGAACGGCTGCAGCATGTCGCCGTCAAGATCGATGTCTCCGGCCAGGTAGGCCTCGGCAATACGCCCTTCATCGATGCTGGAGATCGCCCGCACCGCATTTCGATTCTTCAGGGTTACGCGGAACGAGGGGGGGCCGCTGCCGAAACGCTGGGCTGTGCCGTCCGGCATCACGACCTCGAACGGCACCGTGCCACTCGAATATTGCGCCGCAAACCGGCCGAGCAGCGATTTGGGCTTTGGCGGCTGCGCCAGGGCGGTTTCCGGTCGGGCGGCTTCGACTGTCTCGCTCACATTGGCGTTCCGGTTTGACTAGCGCTGCCAGAGTAGAGGCTTCGAAACGAATTGTCATCGTATGCGGAAACAGCCCGCAATGACCTGATGTGGCTGTTGCGTACCGAGGGGGCGATTTCTACGCTCCGGATTGTCTCTCAGGCGGACCCGCCCCTGCTTTCGCCAGCTCCTGAGGGCCCGAACATCCCGCGATGGTATTGCGCACGCGTCGCGATGGCGATGCGGTTCCAGCTGTTGATCTGCACCGCCGCGAGGATGAGCCAGGCGATCTCCTCGCCGCTGAAGTGTGGCTTGAGACCTTCGAAGGCCTCGCGCGAGGCGCCGCTATCGGCGATCAGCGTAAGCTCGTCCGTCCAGGCCAGCGCCGCGCGCTCCTTGTCCGAATAGAGCGGTGATTCCTGCCAGGCGTCGAGCGATGTCATGCGCTCCGGCTTTTCGCCATGCTGCAACGCCTGTTCGGTGTGCATCGCGAGGCAGAAGGCACAGCCATTGATCTGCGAGGCGCGCAGCTTGATCAGGTGGTAGAGAGTTGGCTCGACATGACGGGCGATCAGCCCCTCCATCTCCAGCAGGTGCCGGTATGCTTCTGGCGGCATGTCTGTAAGGTTGAATCTTGGTGCTTCGACCATGCTGCTGCTCCTATGGTTGGCTGTTGGATCGTCTGCCGACAAAGATCCGCCGGCGCCTCGCTCGGCGCTTGGCCGAAAAACCCCAAATACCGGGTTGGGGGTCACGCCCCACATTATGGAAATCAATGCTCGGTCAACTCGTTCCCAACGTGGCATTCACAAGCCCGCTGCTGCACCAGCGAAGCGTATGAGACGCAAACCAGTCGGTGAGTCAGCGGGCTATTTCTTCTTCGCCGCTGGCTGCAGCTTGCCGGACCAGTCTTCCTTCTTGCCGGTTTGATCGGTGCAGGAACCTGTCGACTTGGCGGCATCCTGAACGCTTAACGTGCAAGTCTCCTTGGTGGGAACCGGATGCATGTTGGTGATCTCGAACTGCAGCGTGTTGCCGGCGCATTTCACATTGCCGATATCGCCGCCGGCCATCGCGGGGATGGTGAGATCGTGGGCGGAGTAGCTGCCGTGCTCGAAATCGGCCATCACGCTGTCGCCGGTCTGCTTGCCGCCCATTGCGATTGAGCCCTGCCAGGCGGCGTATTTGCCGCACGCCGACGCACCCGCGGCATTGGCGGACGAAGCGGCAAGCAGGACGACCAATAAAGACAGAGCCATTTTCATCGGAATATCCCTGTAGAGCACAGAAATGGCACCTCGTGTGTGCCACGTCCGGTAAGTACATATCGTCCAAACAAACAACCAGTTCCGCTTTCGGACTCGGAAAAGGCAACGCAATGCATGTCCACCGCGCCGCGTCCGGCGCGGCACCTTACGTCTGGATTGCGCGATTCAGTAACTGTTCCCGAATTTTCATAATTCCCGTTCCTTCCGCCAAATGTTTGTGTATCCTTCACTCGTCGAGTTCTCGATGGCCAAGATTTTCTAAAGGTTTCTTGTCGCCGCCTCAGACGATCTGAGAAGGGTATTCAGATGAAAGAAGTCAAGAAAACGAGACTCACAGCCGCCGGGTTTGCAGGCGTGTTCGCGCTGGCGATGTTCGCCTCAATCACTTCAGGCGCCGTTGGGGCAACCTATATATCTTTCGACGTTCCCGACGGCATCAGTACCGAGCCCCGCAGCATAAATGACCACGGGGATGTGACTGGAACTTATTTCCCAAGTGCTGGCGGTTTTACCTCCGGCTTTATCCGTGCTTCCGACGGCACTTTCACCACCTTTGTGGTGAACTCTTCTGATACCGGTCCCACGTCGATTAACCGCGCGGGTGAAGTTGTCGGCAGTTGGGAGGACCGATGGGGCATCCACGGTTTTCTGCGAAAGCCAAGCGGCGAGATTGTCCTCATCGTTTTCCCGGGATTGGACGATCGCGATCTCAATTACGAGAACCAGCTTCGCATCAATGACTCTGGAAAGATCGGCGGACAGTACGCCACACGGGGCTTTATTCGTGAGCCGAATGGATTGTTCATCGCGTATCGCGTGAATGGTTCGTACACCGCGCCGTACGGCATGAATTCGGCGGGCACGGTCACAGGATATTTTCTGGAACTTCCCCACAACGACTTTGTGGGATTCGTCCGCGCTGTTGATGGAACGGTCACCACATTTCGCGTTTCAGGCACGGAGGAGACAAGACCCTTCGGGATAAACGACTCCGGAACGATAACCGGTTGGTACCGAAACGGCGATATGGCCAGCGGGTTCGTCCGCGCGGCAGACGGCTCCATCGAAGCCTTCGATCCCATAGGCTCGGTCCAGACCAATCCTGTCGGGATAAACCGCCGGGGTGAAATTGCGGGGGCGTGGTTTGACGGTTCGCAATTCCACTCCTTTCTCCGCTCAGCAAAAGGAAAGATCACGAGCTTCGATCCACCGGGTGCAAAACGGTCCACGGCCGCGGGCATCAACGACAAGGGCGAAATCGTTGGCGACTATTTGGATAGCCAGGGCGACTCGCACGGCTTTATCCGCGTGCCGTGACCTGCCCAGCAAGAGGAGTTCAGAATTCAGGAACACGATACATTCCCCGCTGCACGGCAGAAACACGCGGGAAATCAATCGGGAAAATAAGTCCGTTCCCCACCACGAGTCCTGCCTTACACTTGCCCGCATGAGCGACGGAAATCGGCGAGGGCTAGTTGGATGAGAGCCCCGGAGGAATAGGTGCGCCGTGCCCATTGTCTGCCGGTTTAGCCAATCAAGGAAGCTGACGCGCTATTTCTTCTGAGTGGTCAGCTGCAGCGTGCCGGACCAATCTTCTTTCTTGCCGGTTTGATCGGTGCAGGAGCCTATCGACTTGGCGGCATCCTGAACGTTCAATGTGCACGTCTCCTTGGTGGGCAGCGGATGCATGTTGGTGATCTCGAACTGCAACGTGTTGCCTGCGCATTTCAAATTGCCGATATCGCCGCCGGCCATCGCGGGAATGGTCATATCGTGGGCCGAGTAGCTGCCGTGCTCGAAATCGGCCGTCACGCTGTCCCCGATCTGCTTGCCGCCGCTTTCGATTGAGCCCCGCCACGCAGAATACTTGCCGCATGCCGGTCCACCTGCGGCACTGGCGGACGAGGCCGCAAACAGGGCCGCGAACAAAGACAATGCCATTTTCATCGGAATATCCCCTTGTAAGAGCGAACTTGCAGCAGACCCGGCAAGACAACATCCGCAAAATCAGGCTCGCTGCCTACGTCGGTCCGACGCCTTCCACGATGATGGCGCGGTAGTCGGCGGCTTTGAAACGGTGTTCGGACGCCGCCTGATAGGCCGCGCTGCCGTACCAGGTTTTCGCCGCTTCGAAGGTGGGGAATTCCAGCATCATCATATCCTCGCAAGCCGGGCCTTCCACCACCTCCATGCGGCCATGCGCGACGCGAAAGGTGATCGGCTGGCCCGCGAGCGCGGGCGGCGCCATCTCCTTGTAGAGATCGAGCTCTGCCGGATTGCGCGTCCGCTCCTTGATGAAGATGACATAGGCGACCATGGCGGCACTCCCATAATCTGGCGCTCAAGCTTCGCCGGCGCGCGCTTCCCGAGGCCAATATCCTAGCACTTTCTCCGAACATCCAGCGCGAGGATGATTGCGCGCCCGCGCTGGCGCTCCGCGTCACCGTCACTGTTGCCAGCATTATGTCAGGAGCGTCGCGCGCCGCCGATTTCCCGGCTTGTCTTGATGGCGAGAGAGTCTTACATTTCGTCGTTGGCTCTTTGAAATGGGTGTTTGCGATTTGCGGCGCGGAATTTGGTTCCGGAAAGCGAACTCGGCGCGCGAACAGTTTGAACGGGGGGACCCCTCCCCCCTGAATCTGCAAAACGAATGCTGCGTGGCGGCGCGCGCCACAAGATGCCGATGCGTTCCGGGAATGGCGCCATCCCCCCAAAACAATTCACGGTAGGCGCGCCAACATTTGCTGCGAGATGTTGGGGCTCGCTGCCCCTCATCGCTCACGAATGACTGCCCTTGGCAGCAAGCGGTGGGGGAGGGGTGCGCGATTTTCTGAAAACAACCTTAGACCGAATCTTCTGCGAGATCAGAGGTTTACCGACTCCGCGCCAGCGACGGCAGATCGAGTTGGTGCTCGCGGGCGCAGGCGATGGCGTCATCGTAGCCGGCATCGGCGTGGCGCATGACGCCGCTGGCGGGATCGTTCCACAGCACACGGGCGATGCGTTTCGCCGCCGCATCCGTGCCGTCAGCCACGATCACCATGCCCGCGTGCTGCGAGTAGCCCATGCCGACGCCGCCGCCGTGATGGATGGAAACCCAGGTGGCGCCGCTGGCGCAGTTGAGCAGCGCGTTCAGCAGCGGCCAGTCGGAGACAGCATCGGAGCCGTCCATCATCGATTCGGTTTCGCGATTGGGCGATGCGACGGAGCCGCTGTCGAGATGATCGCGGCCGATCACCACCGGCGCTGAGAGTTCACCCTTCGCGACCATTTCGTTGAATGCCAAACCCGCACGGTCGCGGTCGCCCAAGCCGATCCAGCAGATGCGCGCCGGCAAGCCCTGGAACTTGATGCGCGCGCGCGCCATGTCGAGCCAGTTGTGCAGATGCTTGTCGTCGGGGAACAGCTCTTTCATCTTGGCGTCGGTCTTATAGAT
>DATAVW010000102.1:0-3119 GCA_036267515.1 Rhizomicrobium sp. | reverse complement strand
ATGGCCGCTGCGCGCATTCTGCCGCACATCGCGGAACGCCCCCTCTCTATCGTGCGTGCGCCAGATGGGATCGAAGGCGAGCAGTTCTTCCAGCGGCATGTCGTGCCGGGTTTGCAAGCCTATGCGAAACCGATCCGGATTACAGGTGAAAGCAAGCCTTACTTCTCCATCGATACGGAAGAAGGTTTGATAGCGCTGGGACAGGTCGCGGTCTTGGAGCTGCATCCCTGGGGCGCCAAGCCTGGCAAGCCGGACATACCGTCGCGACTCGTCTTCGATCTCGATCCTGCGCCGGATGTCACATTCAGCGCCGTTGTCGCTGCCGCCAAAGAGATGCGCGCGCAGTTGCAGTATCTCGACTTCACGCCCTTCGTGAAGACCACGGGCGGCAAAGGGATTCATGTGGTGGTCGCGATTAAGGGCACGCCGAAAGAGCCGCTGACCTGGACGGAAGCCAAGGAATTCGCCCGTGACGTCTGCCTGCAAATGGAACGCGAGACGCCACAACGTTATACCACCAACATGTCCAAGAAGGTGCGCGGCGGGAAAATCTTTCTCGATTTCCTGCGCAACGCACGCACCGCCACGGCTGTGGCACCATGGTCGCCGCGCGCTCGCCCCGGCGGCACCATTTCCATGCCGTTGCCGTGGAGCAAGCTACGCGCCGCTCTCGATCCGGCACACTTCACCATTCCCAACGCCGCAAAGCTCTTGCGCGGCGCCGATGTATGGAAAGATCTCGACAGGACGGCTATAAATCTCGGCAGCGCTCGCAAGCTTCTGAACACCATGTAATCCGGGCAGGAGAGCCGCTCGGGCCGGTGGTAGAATCGGGAACCTTGGTCTATAAGTCCGGGAACCTAAGGACTCCCCATGGCGCTTCAGGACGACGCCGGCACCCTGGACACCAATCTGCGCACGCTGGCGCGCTGGCGTTCGACGGCTCGTGTTCTTGTCGAAGCACTCCCGAACATCCTGAAATACGACGGCAAAACCATCGTGGTGAAGTACGGCGGCCACGCGATGGAAGGCGGCGTCGCCCAGCACTTTGCACAGGACATTGTGCTGATGAAGCAGACCGGCATCGGCCCCATCGTCGTGCACGGGGGCGGCCCGCAGATCGGCTCGATGCTGAAGCGCCTCGCAATTCCTTCGAATTTTGTGGACGGCCTGCGGGTGACGGATGCCGCCGCCATCGACGTGGTAGAAATGGTGCTGACCGGCTCGATCAACAAACAGATCGTCAGTGGCATCAACGCGGCGGGCGGGCGCGCGGTCGGTATTTCCGGCAAGGATGGCAATCTTGTCGTCGCCCGCAAGCTCGAACGCATCAAGCTCGATCCTCACACCCTGCAAAGCAAACCGGTGGACCTGGGATTCGTGGGAGAACCTGAAACCGTCAATGCCGAAGTGCTGCGCACGATTATCGATTCGGCACTCATTCCCGTGGTTGCGCCCATCGGTGTGGGACGGAAGGGCGAAACCTACAACATCAATGCCGACACGGTAGCCGGTGCAATTGCCGGCGCAATGAAGGCGACCCGTCTTATCCTGCTCACCGACGTGGAAGGTGTGCTCGACAGCGAGGGCAAGCGCATCCGCCGTCTTACGGTTGCCGATGCCCGCGGCCTCATCGCCAACGGTACGATCTCCGGCGGGATGATTCCGAAAATCGAAACGGCGATCGAGGCGGTGGAAGGTGGGGTGGCCGCTGCTGTCATTCTCAATGGCCGCATTCCGCATGTCATTCTGCTGGAGCTCTTCACCGAGCACGGCGCCGGAACCATGATTACCGCGGAATGACGTTCCGCAAATTGGTCCTTGCAGCTGTTGCGTTTGCTGCTTTCTCGCTGTGCGGAGCGGCGCCGGCAAACGCTGCGCTGAAGCTCTGCAACCAGACCACCTATATCCTTTACGTCGCCACCGGCTCGGCCACGAAGAAGGTGCTGGACACGAAAGGCTGGTCGCGAATCGTGCCCGGTGACTGCGCCATTCCGATCGCCGAGCCCCTCACGGCGCCAGCCTATTTCATCTATGCGCGGACTTCGCGGGCGCATTCCGGACCGATGCGGGCCTGGGGCGGTAACGTGCAGATTTGTGCCCGCGACACGAATTTTTCAGAGCGCACGAAACTGCCGGTGCACGGCTGCCGCAGCAACGAATTCTACAAAATGCCGTTCGCTGTCCTCGACCGCCATGGTCTGAAGACCTGGACTACAACTTTCACGGAATCGCCCAGCCTCAAAACGCTGAAGGATGCGAAACATGCCGGCATCAATCGGCTGCTCGGGGATCTCGGCTACCACGTGAATGTGCCGGGCGAACGCGCGCGCGATCAGGCGCTGGAGGACTTTCACCGGCGCACGAAGCTGCCGGCCGATGCCAACGAAGCCGAGCTTTTTGCGTCGCTGGAAGTGCAGGCGACCAAAGCGGCCTCGCCCGCCGGATACACCGTTTGCAACAGCAGCGACCAGCAAATTTGGATCGCGATTGGATTGCAAGGCCAGAAGGGCGTCATCACGCGGGGCTGGTGGGAGGCGCCAGCAGGCGCTTGCTCACGGGTGATCAGTGATCCACTGCGGACCAGTGGTGTTTATCTCTTCGCCCGCGGGAAGGGAAAGCAGCCACCAATCGTCACCGGACATACGAGCTTGTGTATCCGAAGCACCGAGTTCGAATTGAACGGCTCTCAGCCTTGCTCCGGCAAAGGTTCCACCAAAGTGGGATTTGCCTTTACAGACACGCGCGGGCGCACAGGCTACATGGCCAATGTCGGGCAGAATGGATTGGCTCAGCCCTCGCCGCAGGCACGCAAACCGGGCAAGTGATGCACGCTGCGGCAGTAAGCTTGCCAACACGGCAACGTTCCCGCATTTTCGCGCTGTGACACACGATCTTGCCGCCACCATCGAACAAGCCTGGGATAGGCGCGACTCACTCTACAGCACGACGTCTGGGCCTGTTCGCGACGCGGTGGACCGTGCGCTCGACGAACTCGATGCCGGCCGCTTTCGCGTGGCGGAAAAGGTCGATGGCCAATGGCAAGTGCATCAATGGCTAAAAAAGGCCGTGCTGCTCTCGTTCCGCCTGAACGACATGAAATTGATCGAAGGCGCGCC
>DATAVW010000101.1:0-8499 GCA_036267515.1 Rhizomicrobium sp. | reverse complement strand
TCCGCTGCTGACCGCGACACAGGAAAGCAATTATGTCGGCACTGAGACCCTCGGGCCCATTCCCTTCAACGGCATCATCCTGGCCCATTCCAATGAAGCGGAGTGGCAAGTGTTCAAGTCCAACCGCAACAACGAAGCGTTCTTGGATCGTATCTGCGTCATCACAGTGCCCTATTGCCTGCGAGCAACCGAAGAGACGCAGATCTACCGGAAGCTCATTTGCCAGAGTGAGTTGACCGGCACGCCCTGCGCACCCGAAACGCTGGAAATGCTGGCGAAGTTCTGCGTAATGACGCGGCTCAAAGAGCACGAAAATTCCAATCTCACCTCAAAAATGCGCGTTTACGACGGCGAGAAGCTGAAGGACACCGATCCGAGGGCGAAAACCCTGCAGGAGTACAAGGATGCTGCCGGCATCGACGAAGGCATGACCGGCATCTCGACGCGCTTCGCCTACAAGACATTGTCGGAAACCTTCAATTATGATGTGACCGAGGTTGCTGCCGATCCTGTGCACGTTATGTACGTGCTCGAACAAGCGATCAAGCGCGAGCAGTTCCAGAACGAAACCGAGAAGAAGTATCTAGAGTTCATCAAGGCGGACCTCGCGCCGCGTTATGCGGAGTTCATCGGCAAGGAAATCCAGAAGGCCTACCTGGAATCCTATGGGGAGTATGGTCAAAATCTGTTTGATCGTTATATCGCTTACGCCGATGCCTGGATTGAAGACCAGGATTTCAAGGATGCCGATACCGGGCAACTGCTGGATCGCGCGGCGCTCGACAACGAGCTCTCCAAGATCGAGAAGCCGGCCGGCATCGCCAACCCGAAGGACTTCCGCAACGAGGTGGTGAAATTCGCGCTGCGTTACCGAGCCCAAAACGAAGGCAAGAATCCGGCCTGGACTGCTTACGAAAAAATTCGCAGCGTCATCGAGAAGCGGATGTTTACGCAGGTCGAGGATTTGCTACCGGTGATCAGCTTCGAATCGAAGAAGGACACCGATACGGAAACCAAGCACAATGAATTCGTGAAGCGGATGCTGGCGCGCGGTTACACCTCCCGCCAAGTACGGCGCTTGGTGGAGTGGTACATGCGGGTCAACAAGGCGGGGTGAGGCCCATTAAGGGCATGACGCATTTCATCGACCGGCGTCTCAATCCCAAAGGCAAGAGTCTCGCCAACCGCCAGCGTTTTTTGCGGCGCGCGCGTGCGCAAATCCGTGAAGCGGTGCAGAAGTCGCTGAACGATTCCCCGGTCGCCGACATCGAGAAAGATCGCAAGATTCGGATCTCGACCAAGGGCACCCGGGAGCCGCGCTTTCGGCTTGATCCGCGCTCCGGGGGCGAGCACGATTTCGTGTTGCCGGGCAACAAGGAGTTCATGCCAGGCGACGAAATCAGGAAGCCAAAAAGCGGCGCTGATGGCCAAGCCGGAAAACAGGCCGCCGACTACGCCGAAGGTGACGACGATTTCGAATTCACCATGAGTCAGGACGAGGTACTCGACATCTTCTTCGAAGACCTCGAACTGCCAAACCTTGTTCGCACTACGCTCAAGGAAACGCCGAACCGGACATGGAAGCGCGCCGGCATCACCACGGCAGGCTCGCCCAATCAGATCAATCTCGTGCGCACCATGCGCAATTCATTCGGCCGGCGGCTGGCGCTGAAGCGGCCGAGCCTTTCCGAAATCGAAGGTCTGCACGCGGAGCTGGAGGCGCTTGAGCAGGAGCATCCGCAGAGCGAAGAGACGCGAGCGAGGATCGTTGGCTTGAAGGAGGAGATCGCCAAGGCGGAAGCCAAGCGGAAATGGGTGGCTTTCGTCGATCCGCTGGATGTGCGCTTCAACGCCCTCGCTGAACAGCCGGTCCCAGCTAGTCAGGCGGTGATGTTCTGCCTAATGGACGTTTCCGGTTCGATGGGCGAGCGCGAGAAAGATCTGGCCAAGCGCTTCTATATGCTGCTGCACCTCTTCCTGCGGCGCCGCTACCGCAAGGTGGACATTGTGTTCATCCGCCACACGCACGATGCACAGGAAGTCGACGAAGAAGAGTTTTTCTATTCGCGGCAATCCGGCGGCACCATCGTTTCCACCGCTTTGGAAAAGATGCTGGAGATCCAGCGCGAGCGATACGCTACCGCCGATTGGAACATCTACGCCGCGCAAGCTAGCGATGGGTACACGCAATCAGGCGACGCACGACGGTGCGTCGAGATGCTGAACGACGATCTCATGCCGCTTTGCCAGTACTATGCCTACATCGAAATCCTCGACGAGCGGGAGATGGAGGTGTTTGCATCCGAAGACTCTGGCGCGGAGCTCTGGCGGGCCTACCGCATGGTGGCCGAAGGATGGCCGAACTTTGCGACCAAGCGCATTTCCAAACCGGCCGAAATTTTCCCCGTCTTCCGCGAATTCTTCCGCAAGCCAGAGGCCGCAGAGTGACGCCCGCGGCGCCACTCTTCACGGAAGCTGAGTGGGATTTCGCCACTCTGGATCGCACCTATAAGACGATAGAGGAGATTGCGCTCAATCATCTCGGGCTCGATGTCTACCCCAACCAGATCGAGGTGATTTCCTCCGAGCAGATGCTCGACGCCTATTCCTCGCTTGCCATGCCGCTGATGTACAATCACTGGAGCTTCGGCAAGCTGTTCGCGCGCGAGGAAACGCTGTACCGCGCCGGCTATTCCGCGCTCGCCTACGAGATCGTTATCAATTCTAGCCCCTGCATCTCGTATCTGCTGGAAGAAAACACCATGCCGATGCAGGCTCTGGTGATTGCGCATGCTGCATTCGGCCATAACCATTTCTTCAAGAACAATTATCTTTTCCGTCAGTGGACGAACGCGGCCGGAATTCTCGACTACTTGGCCTTCGCCAAGGGCTATATCGCCGCCTGCGAAGACCGCTATGGCCGCGACGACGTCGAAACCATCCTCGATTCTGCGCACGCGCTGATGGACCAGGGCGTGTTTCGGTACAGTCGTCCGCCGCGCCCCTCGCGCGAACGTGTACTCGAGAAACATCGCAAACGTCGTGAATACGAAGCAGAGGCGTACAGCGAATTGTGGCGCACGCTTCCCGCCGGAATAAAGCCGCCCTCTGCTCCCCTCATTCCGGATCCAGAAGACGACGGCGACGAGATGAGATTGCCGGAGGAAAACGTCCTCTATTTCCTCGAAAAGCACTCGCCCGTGCTCAAGGACTGGCAGCGTGAAACCCTGCGCATCGTCCGCACGCTGGCGCAGTACTTCTATCCCCAGAAACAGACGAAGGTGATGAACGAGGGCTGTGCCACCTTCGTGCACCATGCCATTATGAACCAGCTCTACGATAAGGGGCTAATCACCGAAGGCGCGTTGCTGGAATTCCTGCACAGCCACACCAGCGTTGTCTTCCAGCCGGAGTTTGAGGATAAGCGCTACAACGGCCTCAATCCCTACGCGCTGGGCTACGGCATGATGGCAGACATTAAACGCATCTGCGAAGCACCGGCCGACGAAGACCGTGACTGGTTCCCGTCTTTCGCCGGCTCAGGCGACTATATGGCATTACTGAAGGATGCATGGGCCAACTACCGCGACGAAAGCTTCATCGAGCAGTTTCTTTCGCCCAAGCTGATACGCGACTTCCGCCTGTTTGCGCTAAATGACAAGGCTGAGAACAGTGCCTATAGGGTCGCCGCCATTCACAACGAGAATGGTTATCGCCGTGTGCGTACGATGCTCGCCCGTCAGTACGATATCGGCTTAGCAGAGCCTAATATCCAGGTCACTGAAGCGGATCTGAAAAGCGATCGCCGTCTGCTGCTTCAACATCGTATGTATCGCGGTGTACCTCTGAACGAGAAGACGAAAAATCTCGTGCTCGCCCATGTCGAGCGACTTTGGGGCTACGATGTGGACCTCGAAGAATTCGAGGCCGGTGAATAATCCGCCGTTACTTGTGCGCGTTGATCGAAGCCGCAACATTGGTTGGCGGCGGCGACCAATAGCCGGTGTACACCATAACGCCCCCGGCGATCGCGAGCAGTGCGAGTCCGGCGATGGCGGCAACGATCTTGGGAACCCCTTCGTTCTTGTCGATCATTTCGGCGGCGTGAACAGGATGATCCATGGCTTTTATCCTCCCCCGGGATGCCATGCAGCCCACCTTGGACTGCTTACGCGGCGCGCCGGGACTCATCAGGGGCATCATACGCTGATGCCTGCGGCGATAAAGCTCAATCTTCACGCGCCCGTGAACGGCGGAGAACCCCATGCCCGGCTCAGGACACGCGGCCCGGATGGGGATGGGCGACTACAACCACCTGTTCGATGGGCTGAGTCGAGGCCCGCAACACGGGCGTGGATGGACTGGCGGTCGTCCAAAGGGTCGCCAGGAACACGAACGCCGCCCCGGCGATCAATCCCAGGTTCAGCACGTCTTCGCCGAATACCTGGTTCTCGGCATGATCGGAAAACATCGGTTTCTCCATCGGCCGGTGGGCTGCGCGAAATACGCCGCGCTTCACTGGCCACGCGGGAGAGGTAAGACCCTATATTGGTTTAACAAATGTTCACGGCCCACTGCCGTCATGTGAGAAAGGCATGGAATAGAACCTTGAATTCCAGCGCCGGTCGCACTAGCGTGCAGTTCACATTAGCGTCACACACAGAACGAGAACGCGATGTAGACGGCTCATTGAGGCGGAAGCCGGTGGAACTGCGCTGCCTGTACCTAAAGGAACAATTCCGGCCTTCGGAGCCGCAAGGTCTGCATTAATGCGAAGGTCTTCATGTCGGCGAGCACGCCAGCGTCGGCTTTCGCGGCGAGCTCGCGTAGCGGCAGCTCCAATACTGTAATATTCTCGTGCTCGTGGTGTACGCCGCCGCCCTTGCCAACACGATCACCGGCAGCATAGGGCGCGAGATAAAGATGCATGCGTTCGGTGGACAGTCCGGGCATCGTCCAGAGGCACGCAACCCGCTCCAGTGCCGTAAGCTGCACGCCTGTTTCTTCGAAAGCCTCGCGGCGTGCGGCTTCCTCGGGCGCATCGCCATCGGTGAGGCCAGCGACAGCTTCCACAAAGGCGGATTGACCGATAGCCACCAATACCGGCGCACGAAACTGGGACACCAGAATGGCGGTGCGGCGCTCCGGATCGTAGGGAAGTACAGTGACGGCCGGCCCGTGCTCCTCCAACTCGCGTTTCACGGTCTGCCCATCGGCCAAGCGTACCTGCAGCACGGAATATCTGGCCCAGCCGTCGTGCACAGTAGTCTTTTCGAGAATTTCGGGAGTGCTCATGGCATTCCGGTGTCAAATCACGCGCCAGCTGGCAACCCTTCGAGCAAAATTCGAGTGAAGAAACTTTCCGCCAGTTCCGGCGTTTCCTCCCCGGCCCGCGGGCCGTTTGCCTCCGTGTACAGGACCGCGTGCCGATCCTTTCCAATCCAAGCAGGAGACGATTATGCTTCAAATTTCATTGGCGTTCGGCGCGCTCGCGCTCGTCCTCGCAGTGCCTGCGTTTGCGCAGGATACGATGTCCAGCCAGCCTCAAAGTCCGCCGCCCAATCAGCCTATGAGCGCTACCGGCTCGATGTCCTCGGGCAGCATGTCCTCGATGACATGCGACCAAATGATGGCCAAGGCCCAGTCGATGTCCATGTCCGCTACGGGCGCCCGCATGACCATGGCGCAGAATGAAACCCACATGGCAACGATGGCCAAGCAGAAGAACGACGAGGCCGGCTGCAAGATGCATATGACCAAAGCCATGAGCTACATGAAATAACGCAAATATCCGTGAATCCAGACTGGCGCCGGCACTCAGCTTGGCGCCAGTCTTTTGCCCTTTCCAGATGCCCCTTCCCCCTGATGCCCAAGGAAAGCGTCCAGCATGGGCCGCTGGCCGATCAGCATCTTGGGGCGGGCTTCATCGACAGTGAACCAGCCGCCCAGATCCACTTCCGGGAATCGCGCGTGCTTGCCTGAGCGCGGCGGCCACTCCATCTCGAATTCGTTGCTGGTGAGCTTCGCGGGATCGCAATCCCCTTCCACGGCCCACACCAGCACATGCTTGCCACCGGGCTGCTTGAACACGCCAAGCTCGAGGAACTCGCCCTCCGGCGCAAACCCGGTTTCCTCGTTGAACTCGCGGCGGGCGGCGGCAAGGGGATCTTCGCCGGGTTCAATGAGGCCTTTGGGAATGGTCCACGCGCCGTCGTCCTTCTTTGTCCAGAACGGCCCGCCCGGATGCACCAGGAAAACCTCGAAGCCTTTCGCCTTACGCCGGTACAGGAGCAGGCCCGCGCTGCGCTTCATGCGTGTGTGTCAGCGGAGTTTTGCGGGAAATGCGTCTGAAGATGGTAGGCGCAGGCTTCGATCGCCGAGATCAAAGCATCGGCGAGATTACCGCTTTTAGCGCGGGTGGTGAAATCGCTCACAATGCGAGCCCAAGCCTCTGCGCCAACACGCGAATGGACCTCTCGCGAGGCGACGATCTCCACATAATGTTCGGCCAGCGCAGCGAAGAACAGCAGGCCTTCTTTCTTGTCGTGTGCCGTGAGAATGCCGGCCGCGAATTCGCGATGCGCCATGGTGCGCGCGCGCATTTGCTTGAGACGTTTCGGCACCAGTGCGAGATGCAGCGGCCGCCATTCGGTTGCCACCGCGGTTAAGCCGAACGCGGCAGCCTCCAGCAGAAAGCCGAGACGCAAGCCAATCGTCTGCCAGAACAGCGCCAGCGCCGCAGCCACGGCTAGAGCGACCATTCCCGCCCAGGCAAGCGGATACATCGCGTAGCGATCACTCACCGGCACGATCATCAGCGCAAAGCGCGCTTCCGTGCGTGCCTGCGCGGCGGCGAGTGCAGCCTGCACCCGTGCGCGTTCGTCAGACGTGAGCTGCATCGCTACCAACTGCCTGACGCGCCTCCGCCGCCAAACGACCCGCCTCCGCCCCCGAAGCCGCCCCCGCCACCAAAACCCCCGCCACCGAATCCACCACCGCCGAATCCGCCGCCACGGCGCCCTAGTCCGCCGAGAAACAGCAGCGGCCATAGCCCGCGTCCGAAAATGATACACACCAGAATGAAGGCGATCACCACCCAGGGGATTCCACCGCCTTTGTCCTGATGCTCCGGCTGAGGCGCTTCGGGCTCTTTGCTGAGATCGACCTTGCCGCCGCCGATGAGCCGCACAATCTCCACGGCGCCCTGCTCCACGCCCGCGTCGTAATTGCCGGAGCGGAACTGCGGCAGCATGGCGTTCTCGACGATGATGCGGCTGGCGGCATCGGTAAGTTCGCCTTCGAGGCCGTAGCCCACTTCGATGCGCACCTTGTGCTCGCTCGGCGCCACGATGAGCAGCGCGCCGTTGTTCTTTTTCTTCTGCCCGATGCCCCAGTTCCGCCCGAGTTGGTAGCCATAAGTGGCGATGTCCTGCCCCTGCAGCGACTTCAGCGTCACCACCACCAGCTGATCGCCCGTCTTCTGCTCGAGCTGCTGCAGAATGCCGGTGAGCCGCGCCTTGGTGTCGTCGGACAGCACGCCTGCGTCATCCACCACGCGGCCGGTGAGCGGCGGAAACGTCAGCTGCGCCGCGAGAGCGACGCCCGCAAACGCGATTGCGAGCAGCAACGCGCAAGCCGCGATCGCCCGCGCGGGAATTCGCGCGACACCCGCCATCAGAACGAAACGTGCGGTGCGGTTTGCGCAGGCTCGGGGGCGCTGAAGGTCTGCTTCACCTTGGCATCGGGATAGAAGATGCCGGCGATCCAACGCTGCGGAATGGTGCGCAAGGTGGTGTTATAGGTCTGCACAGAGTCGATGTAATCCTTGCGCGCCACCGCGATGCGATTCTCGGTGCCTTCGAGCTGCGATTGCAGCGCGAGGAAGTTCTGGTTCGATTTCAGATCCGGGTAGCGTTCCACCACGACCATCAGCCGGCCGAGCGCCTGTGTCAGTTGACCCTGGCTCTGCTCGAACTGCTGGAACGCCTTGGGATTGGAGGTGACGTCGGGCGGCAGGTTGACGGATGTTTGCGTCGCCTTGGCACGCGCCTCGACCACTTGGGTGAGCACCGTTTTCTCCTGCTGGGCGTAGCCCTTTACGGTATTGACCAGATTGGGCACCAGATCGGCGCGGCGCTGATACTCATTCTGCACCTGGCTCCAGGCGGCTTTCACCTGTTCGTCCTGACGCGGCACGGTGTTGATGCCGCAGGCCGAAAGCGACAGCGCCAGGCCAACCACGGCCGCGCCTCTCGCCGCCCATCCGCTGAACCTCTTCATGCCCAAGCCCTCCGTTGATCTGCGCCATAGATGGTATGCTTCGCGCCCGCCAGCAAGATTGCTGGTTTGAAAAATAAGGGGAACTATCCGGTTGACGTACCAAAAAGAGGGGATTATGGAAAACGAGACAGGCCGACGATCTACTTACGAGGTAACGCCCGAGATGATCGCCGCCGCCCGCGCGGTGCTTTCGCCTTGGGTTGATCCAGATATGACAAG
>DATAVW010000100.1:0-13332 GCA_036267515.1 Rhizomicrobium sp. | reverse complement strand
CGGCCAAGCTGCCTGTCTCAGCACTCACCCGCGCCTGGCAAATGCTCCTCAAGGGGCTTCTGGAAGTGCGCGATGCCACGCGGCCCATCCATGCGGCTGAAATGGCCTTGGTGCGTCTTGCCTACGCCGCCGATCTGCCACCTACGGACAAGCTCGTCCGCGATCTTCTGGACGGTGCAAGCGCGCCAATGCAATCCCGCCCTCCCCTCGAGGGTGGGCCCAAATCTGCAACGGCACCGCCGCAAGTGTCAGCCAAAGGTTCCGTCACACCGGGTGCTTCGAATCATTCCCAGAAATTTGCACCGCAACTTTCCACTCTCTCCCAAGGCGGGGGTCTGGCGACGGCGGCAAAACTTGAGAGTGTGCCGGCGGTTGACTTTCGCTCCCTCGAAGAACTCGCCGCCTTTGCCGCGCAGAAGGGTGCGCCGGTGCTGAAGGTGCACATCGAAAACGACATGCACCTTATCCGCCTCGAGCCCGGCAGAATCGAGTTTCGCCCCACGGGCCGGGCGCCGCACACGCTCGCGGCCGATCTCGCACAGAAACTGAAAGACTGGACCGGCCTGCGTTGGGTGGTCAGCGTGTCCCGCGAAGGCGGTGCTCCAACCATCGCAGAAGCGCGCAAGGCCGCGGCACAGGAAAAGCTCGATGCCGTCGCACAGGAACCCCTGGTGCGCGCAGTGCTGGATCGCTTCCCCGGTGCGGAAATCGTCGGTGTGCATGACCGGCCGACCGACACCGAAGCAGCGGCGACCGCAACTGAAACTCCTGAGGAGAGCGCATGAACATCTCGGAACTTTTCAAGCAGGCGCAGGATGTTCAGGCGCGCGCCAACGCCATGCAGGAACAGCTTGGGACAATTGAGGCCGAAGGCGTGTCCGGCGCAGGGCTGGTGAAACTCGTGCTCAACGGCAAGGCGGAACTGAAGAAAATCTTCATCGATCCCACTCTTTTGCGCCCCGACGGGCAGCAGATTGTCGAAGACCTGATCGCCGCGGCGCACGCGGATGCCAAATCAAAGGTGGAGCGGGTGGTCGCGGAGCAAATGCAGAAGCTCGCGCGCGACATGGGGCTGCCGCCGGGCATGGTGCCTGGCACCGATTGATTATGGCATCGCTGCCTGCCGGCGCCGAAATCGAGCGCCTGATTCAACTGCTTGCGAAATTGCCCGGCCTGGGACCGCGCTCGGCGCGCCGCGCCGCTCTGGTGCTGCTCAAGAAGCGGGAAACCCTGCTGGAGCCGCTGGGCACGGCGATGCGCGAAGCTGCTGCCGCGATCCGCAATTGCGAAACCTGTGGCAATCTCGATACCGCTTCGCCCTGCTCGCTGTGTCGCGATCCGCGACGCGATCCCGCCATCCTCTGCGTCGTGGAAGACGTTGCTGACCTTTGGGCGCTGGAGCGGGCGGGTGTGTTCAAGGGCAAGTATCACGTGCTGGGCGGCGCGCTGTCGGCACTGGATGGTATGACGCCAGAAAAGCTGAACGTGAGCCCGCTGCTCAACCGGGCGCGCGACGGCGTAGACGAAGTGATCCTGGCCATGAACGCGACGGTCGAAGGCCAAACCACCGCGCACTATCTGATGGACGCCCTTGCGCCCGCCAATGTGAAGGTCACCCGCCTGGCGCACGGGGTGCCCGTCGGCGGTGAACTGGACTATCTCGACGAAGGCACGTTATCCGCCGCCTTCAAGGCGCGACGGCCACTCTAGCTTCACGCGTCACCAGCCGCAGGGGCGGTTCGGCCTGGGTCTTCTCCTCCGGCAACGCAAGTTCGACCTGTTCAATGCGCCCGGCGCGGCTTTCGATCCGCTTCATCGAGATTTCGATTTCAGCAATGTCCTTGTTGGTCCGATCGAAATGCGTCCGCAGATTGCCAACGCGATCCCCCAGGCGCTTTACGTCCTGCAGCAGCTCAACCACTGCGGTCTGAATCTTGCCTGCCTGCTCCCGCATCTTCGCATCGCGCATCAGGCTCTGGATCGTGTTGATCGCCAGCATGAAGACGTGCGGCGAGACGATCACCACCTGCATGCGCCGCGCCTTCTGTATCAGGTCGCTGCAAGAGATGTGCAACTCGGCGTAGATAGACTCCGATGGGACGAACATGATGGCCGGGGTCTGCACTTCGCCCGGGAGGAGGTATTTCTCTGCAATGTCCTTCACGTGCTTCTGCACATCGGCCTTGAGACGCGCGAGCGCGGCTTTGCGCTCCACCTCACTCGCCTGCCGCAACGCCTCGTAGGCTTCCAGCGGAAATTTCGAATCGACGACGATGACGCCCTTCACATTCGGCACGCGGATGACACAGTCGGGTCGGCTGCCGTTCGAAAGGGTTGACTGAAACTGATAGTGATCGGGCGCAAGCTGATCGGCGATGATCGCTTCCATGCGCTCCTGTCCGAAGGCGCCGCGCGTTTGTTTGTCCGAAAGGATTTCCTGCAGCGACATCACCTGGCTCGAAAGGCCGGCGATATTCTTCTGCGCCTCGTCGATCACGGTAAGGCGCTCGCCGATGCTGGTGATGGTGGCGGCCGTTTTTGTTGCGCTTTCCGTCAGTGAGTCCGACACGCGGCGATTCAACGTGTCGATTTGCTGGGAAAGGGTGCGCTGAAGCTCCGCCTGTGCGGCGATGGTCTGTTTGAACTGACCGGCGATCTCGCCTTGCGCCGCGATGACGTGATCGAGCCGCGGATCGGGTGCGGCCATAGGCTTTGGCTCAGGCTTCCCGCGCAGCAGGGCGAAAGTCATCAACGCGGCGGAAAGAACAAGAGAAAAGGCCAAGATCAGGAAGGCGGCATCCATGGCGCAGACCGGGCTCGCGATTCGCAGGCATTCTAGCGCGTTCTTGACTTGTACTCACACCCTTTCTTGAAATCCGCAGCTTTCTTGACCGTTTGGGCCGGAGCCCCTATTTCCAGACCATGTCCGTCCGCCCCATTCTGACCGCACCCGATCCGCTCCTGAAGGCTGTTTCGGAGCCGATAGAGCGCGTCGACAACGAGATCCGTAAGCTTGTCGACGACATGCTGGACACGATGTACGCGGAAGAGGGCATCGGCCTTGCTGCCATCCAGATCGGCGTGCCCAAGTGCCTTCTGGTGATGGATTTGGCCCAGAAGGAGGGGCGGCGCGAACCGCAGGCCTTCATCAATCCGCGAATTCTCTGGGCCTCTGACGAAACCACTGTGGTGCAGGAGGGGTGCCTTTCGGTGCCCGACATTTGGGAGGATGTGGAGCGCCCCGCCCGCGTGACGGCCGAATTCCTCGACCGCGACGGCACACTGAAAACCGTTGACGCCGAAGGTCTGCTCTCCACCTGCTTACAGCACGAAATGGATCATCTGAACGGCGTGCTGTTCATCGATTACCTGTCGAAGCTCAAGCGCTCCATTGCGCTGCGCAAGGTTCAGAAAGCCCGCCGGCTCGAAACGGCGAGCTAAGCACTCACCTCGCTATTTGTTTGATCGCCGCTGGCGCAGAAAGATTCGCATAGATTTCTGTCTGGCAGCTATGGACATCTGTTTCGCGCCTCCCATGTAAAGCCGAGCGCGACGCGAAACGGGGCCAGCGCGTTGATGCGGCCAGTCTCGTACGCCTGGGAAGGGGGCATTCCCATGCATGGCCGAGTTTTTCCAGCCGGGGGCACAATGGAAATTGGAAGTGAGCCGCAACAGAAGGCGGCGCGGCTGGCGGGCTTTCTTTATCTCTTCACCAACCTTGTTGCGATTTTCGCCTTCGTGGTGCGCGGCCGTGTGATTGTGAAGGGTGACGCGGCGCAGACCGCCAACAACATCCTGAGCGCTGGACCGCTGTTTCGTGCAGCCATTGCGGCGGAACTGGTTTGCGTGGCTGGCACAATCGCGCTGGTGGTCGCGCTTTATGTGGTCCTCAGGCCCATTAACCGCAATCTGGCGCTGCTGGCCGTGTGCTGGCGAATTGTCGAGAACGCCACGCTTGCCGTCGTCACCATCGCCGAATTTGCGATGCTGACATTGCTTGGCCACGATGCCTATCTTCACACGGTTGGGGCGCCTCAGCTGCAGTCGCTGGCTTATGCGTCGCTGCACATCTATGGCGCGGGCTTCAACGTTGGATTTGTGTTCCTGGGCCTGGGCTCTGCGCTGTTCAGCTATCTCTGGCTGAAATCGCGCTACATTCCGCGCCTCATTGCGGGCTGGGGCATTTTTGCATCCTCAATGATGGCCGCATCGATGCTGGTCATCATCATTTTCCCCAATCTTGCGGAACCGCTGTCGGTCTTCTATCTGGCGCCCATGGGGATCTACGAGATCGGCCTCGGCCTGTGGCTGCTGATCAAAGGTATTCGCTTGCCGCAGACGACCACCGCGGCATAGTTCGGCTGTCAGTCACACGGCCGCTTAGATGACATTGCGCCTTGCCTTCATGGGCACGCCGGAATTCGCGGTGCCCACGCTCACCGAGTTGATCGGGCAGGGGCACGAGATCGCCGCGGTGTACACACAGCCCGCACGTCCAAAAGGGCGCGGACTCACGGCCGAGCCATCGCCCGTCGCGAAGATCGCCGCGACGCATGGCCTCGAGGTCCGCACGCCAGTGACGCTGAAGAATCCAAAGGCGCAGGCGGAATTTGCGGCGCTCGCTCTGGATGCCGCGGTGGTGGTTGCCTACGGCCTGTTGCTCCCCAAACCGATTCTCGAGGCGCCGCGGCTCGGCTGTTTCAACCTGCATGGTTCGCTGCTGCCGCGCTGGCGCGGCGCTGCGCCCATCCAGCGCGCGATCATAGCAGGCGATGCCGAAACGGGCGTGATGGCGATGCGCATGGAGGAGGGGCTCGATACCGGCCCGGTGCTGATGGCCGAGCGCGTGCCCATCGGCCGCAAGACGTACGGTGAATTGCACGATGAGCTCGCGCGGCTCGGCGCCGATCTGATGGCGCGTGCGCTGGCGGCGCTGGAGCGCGGCACGGCAGTCGAGCAGCCGCAAGCGGACGATTACGTCACTTACGCGAAGAAGATTGCCAAGGAAGAGGCGCGCATCGACTGGACAAAACCGGCGCGTGAACTCGATTGCCTGATACGAGGGTTGTCGCCGTTTCCCGGCGCCTGGTGTGAGGCGCGCGGCGAGCGGCTCAAAGTTCTGTATGCCGAGCCGGTATCGGGCAGCGGCGCGCTCGGCGAGATTCTCGACGAGCAACTGACCATCGCGTGCGGGGGATCTGCTCTTCGCCTCGTCCGCCTGCAACGCGCCGGCAAATCCCCGATGAGCGCCGCCGAATTGCTCCGCGGCTTTCCGCTGCGAGTAGGTGAAACACTCGCCTGAGTTTTCTTCTGCCCATTCCATCTCTGCTATGATGGACGCGGCGAACCCGCCCAAGAAGCGCGGGCCGTATGAGAAGGCAGCCGATTGATCAAGACCCTCGTGCTTGTCCCGCTTCTGATGCTCTGGGTAGGCATTGGCATCTGGGGCTGGCGATTGAATCTCAGGGCGTACCGTGCCGGACGATCATCGCGGGATGCAGCATCGTTTGCGCTAGGCGGAGCGATTCTTTGGGCGGGTGGAATCTACGCTATTGGAGCGGGCATTTGGCTTGCTTTTTTCCGATAAATCTCGCTATTTTCTGGCTCTTCCCCGCCAAAATTTCAAACTGAGACACTACCCGCACCCGGGTAGTGTCTCAGTTTGAAATCTGACCCGGTTGCCCCCTGCCGGAGCCGGTTTTAGGTTCGGCAACATGAGCACGGAACCGCCGCCCGCTATGAGCCGCCACGAGCTGCTTGAGGCTCGCTCCAAGGTTAAGCACCAAATCTCGGAACTCAGCTATGCCTGCATCAGCGGTCCTGGCGTGAGCGTCAATCCCAAGGAAGCACTGCGCGAACGCCTGCAGGATATTCTCGGCGATAGACGAACAGTTGGCCGAACAGGACGATACTCATGCCTAAAGGCCCCAAGGTCAGAAGCGCCCGCAGACGTGATCGGTACCGCCGTGGGAGGGAAGATCGCTACGGGCGAGGTTAAGGACATATGCCCTCTGGAGACGGCTAAGACTGGAAGCCGGAATCGCGAAAGAGCTAATGAGCATGGCCGATCTGTGTGCTGTGGTGGACGAAGCGAATCCGCCTAAGAAGCGCGGGACGCATAAGAAGGTGGCAGAGTGAGGGAAGCCGAAGATTGGGTATTGCTTGGGGCGGCGATACTAACCGCATACTTTCTTGTCTGGCTCAGTCTCGTTCTCATCCGTAGTGAGATAAACATCTCGCTAATAGCTGGCCCAAGGACTTTGGTGAGAAGGGCTGAAACCCCGCTTTCGTATTGGTTGCTGATCGCTTTCTTTGTCGCTGTTACCGCCGTATCGGCGGCCCTTACTCTTGTTCTCCGCGTCTACGAAGTGGCCCGATTAGGCTAAAAATTCAAACTTAGGACCCCCGACTCCCGCATAGAACAAGTCAGGAACTTTTGTTGACTCGCGGCAGCGCGGCTGGTACTATGTCGCACAAATACAACACGGGGACAGGAGTGCCGGTTCGCGCTCAAATTGTCATCGCCGGCGGCAAGTGTGTGTTCGCGCGCGGTTCGCGGGAAGGGAACCCAAGTGGTTCAGCCGCGCGGGCCCAAGCCGCTTACTCAGCCGAGGTGGACGGGTGGGGGACCCCACCCCCCCGTTTTCGCAATTCGAATGTATGTAACCTCGCTGAGGCCCAACATTTAGACCATCTGTGCCGGGGGGTATCCCCCGGCAATTTCCAAAAGGTTCGAATGGGAACTTTGGGAACTCTCGCTCGCGAAGACGCTGCCGCCGGCTACGCAGGGGGAGGGGGTGGTGCTTCCCTGAAAACAACTACCCCTTATATTGTGGGTAGCGCGCCATGACCCACGAAAGCTTGCCCCGCCAGATATGGGAGATGAAATACCGCTTCAAGGCGGCGGACGGGACGCCCATCGACGGCACGCCGGAGGACACGCTCGCGCGCGTGGCGGCGGCCGCGGCGCAGGCCGAAGCACCCGAAGCCCGCGACCACTGGGCAGCGGAATTTGCGGAAGCGCTGGGCGGCCATCGTTTCCTTCCGGCCGGCCGCATCCTCGCCGGGGCCGGCACCGAGCGGAACGTCACGCTCTTCAACTGCTTCGTCATGGGCGCCATTGCGGACTCGATGGACGGAATTTTCTCGCATCTGCGCGAAGCCGCGTTGACGCTGCAGCAGGGCGGCGGCATCGGCTACGATTTTTCCACCTTGCGGCCGCGCGGCGCCCAAGTGCGCGGCGTGGGGGCGGATGCCTCCGGCCCCGTGTCGTTCATGGATGTGTGGGACGCCATGTGTCGCACCATCATGAGCGCGGGCTCGCGCCGCGGCGCCATGATGGCGACGCTCGCCTGCGATCACCCGGACATCGAACTCTTTGTCGAGGCAAAGCGCGAGACCGGCTGCCTCACCATGTTCAATCTCTCCGTGCTGGTGAGCGATGCGTTCATGGACGCCGTGGAGCGCGATGCTGACTGGCCGCTACAATTCGAAGGCCGCGTGTACCGCACCGTTCGCGCCCGCGACCTGTGGGACCGAATCATGCGCGCCACCTACGAAACGGCGGAGCCCGGCGTCATTTTCATTGATCGCATCAATGCCGGGAACAACCTCGCCTATTGCGAAACGATCCGCGCCACCAATCCTTGTGGCGAGCAGCCGCTGCCGCCGTATGGCGCCTGCCTGCTCGGCTCCATCAATCTGGCTCAGTTGGTGAAGCAGCCATTCGAAGACGATGCCGCGCTCGATGAGGGAGAACTGGATCGGCTCACCCGCACGGCGGTGCGCTTTCTCGACGACGTTATCGACGTTTCGCGTTTTCCTCTGCCGGAGCAGCGTGCGGAGGCGATGGCCAAGCGCCGTGTCGGTCTTGGCGTCACCGGCCTAGCGGACGCATTGATTTTTTGCCGAACACGTTACGGCTCGCCGAAAAGCCTGGCATTGGTCGAACGTTGGCTCTCATGCGTGAGAAACGCGGCGTACAGTGCTTCGGTCGAACTCGCGAAGGAAAAGGGCGCTTTTCCGCTGTTCGACCGCGACGAATATCTGGCCCGGCCAAATATCCGCGAGCTGCCGGATGACGTTCGCGAAGGCATTGCCGCACACGGGATCCGCAACGGCTTGCTCACGTCCATTGCGCCGACCGGGACGATCTCACTGTTCGCCGGCAATATTTCCAGTGGCATCGAGCCGGTGTTTGCCTATAGCCATATGCGCAAAGTGCTGAAGCCGGACGGTACCAGCAGCAGCGAAGACGTCGAGGACTTTGCGCTGCGAACATATCGCGCAAAGTTTGGTGAGAGCGCGTCGCTGCCGGAATATTTCGTCAGCGCGCAGACGCTTTCGCCGGATGATCATCTCGCGGTGCAGGCGGCGGCACAGAAATATATCGACAGCTCCATCTCGAAGACCATCAACGTGCCGGCGGATATTTCATTCGGGGCGTTCGAAGACATTTATCGGAAAGCGTATGCCCTCGGCTGCAAGGGCTGCACGACTTACCGGCCCACCACGGTGCGCGGCGCCGTCCTTGAAGTGCGCAGCGAGGCTCTGCAGGCGGAAGTCATTGAATCCGGCGCGGTGATCCCCGCGATGATCGACAATCCTGCTGAACCGTCACTCCCGCTCCCGTTGCCGGTGCCAAAGCCGCGCCACGAAGGCGGCGTGGTGTACATGACCCAGCCGCTCGATCGCCCTGAGGTGCTGCTGGGGCAGACCTACAAGATCAAATGGGCTGATTCCGACCACGCCTTTTACATCACCATCAACGACATTCAGGTTGACGGCCGTCGTCGCCCATTCGAGATCTTCATCAACTCGAAGAACATGGAGGCCTATGCCTGGACGCTCGGCCTCACCCGCATGATCAGCGCGGTGTTCCGCCGGGGTGGCGACGTTTCCTTCGTGGTGGACGAGCTCAAGGCGGTGTTCGATCCGCGCGGCGGACAATGGATGAACGGCCGCTACGTGCCGTCGTTGCTCGCTGCTATCGGTGAAGTGATCGAGCGGCACATGCTGGCGATTGGGTTCATGACTCCACGCGAGAGCATCGTACCCGAAGAGGCGCGCGCTATCGCGGTTGGCGCGGAAGGCGTGCCGGCCAAGCCGTGCCCGCGATGCGGCTCGCCCAGTTTCGTGAAGATCGAAGCCTGCGATACCTGCCTCACCTGCGGATATTCCCGCTGCGGTTGAACGGGTGAGCGCCCCTTTCATCGTCACCAACGAGCAGGCACGCGCGCTTATCCTGGCGCGGACCGGATTGTCGGAAGCCCGCGCGCAGGCCGGCAGCGCCGCCATTACGCCGGTGATCGAAAAGCTCGGCTATGTGCAACTGGACCCGATCCGCGTTGTGGAACGCGCGCACCACCACATCCTGTTTGCCCGCAACAGCGCCTACCGGCCGAAGCAGCTCGAGCGATTGCAGGGGAAGAAGCCGCCACTGTTTTTCGAGAACTGGACCCACGATTCATCGCTTATTCCCGTGGAGTTCTATCCATATTGGCGGCACCGGTTTGCCGACACGCGCAAACGCATTGCGAAATGGCGCGAGCGGTTCGGCAACGATCGCATCCTCAAAACGGTGCGCGCGCATGTCGAACAGCATGGCGCCGTTCGGGCGCGTGATCTGTTGCATCTGGGCGGCCGCACCGGACCGTGGTGGGGCTGGGGCCCGGCCAAGGCTGCGCTGGAGTTTCTCTGGCGCAGCGGTGAGCTTGCTGTCGTCAACCGCAGCGGTTTCGAGAAGATTTACGATCTTGCCGAACGCTCGATCCCCGCGGGTCTGCGCCAGCCAAAGCTCTCGCGCATCGAGGTCATAGACTGGGCCTGCAGCGAGGCCCTGCGGCGGCTCGGCGCGGCAACGCCGAAGATGCTCGCGGATTTCTGGGGCCTTGTTTCCATTGTCGAGGCACAGACCTGGATCATGGCGGAAAGCGAACGCAGGCGCCTGTTGGATGTTGTCCTTGCGGGTCTGAGCGGACAGCGAGATTTCAGAGCGGTCGCGCGCCCGGATATTGAGGCGCAGGTTGCATCCTTGCCCGCTCCTGCGAGTCGGCTGCGGGCGCTCTCGCCCTTCGATCCGCTCCTCCGGGACCGGGCCGAGCGCATCTTCGGCTTCGTCTATCGGATTGAGGTTTACGTCCCTCAACACAAGCGGAAGCACGGCTACTACGTTTTTCCTCTGCTGGAAGAGGACCGGCTGGTGGGCCGCATCGATATGAAAGCCGAGCGGGACCAGGATCGTCTCGTTGTGAACAGACTCTGGGTGGAGCCCGGTCTTTCGCTGGGCAAACGGCGGCGCGCAAAGCTCGATCAGGAACTGGCGCGCCAGGCACGGCTAGTGGGCGTGCGCGACATCGTATTCCCCGCATCCGCCCTCAAGACCGGCTAAAGGGCCCGCATGCGCTATTCTAGTCGATTCTTTCTGTACGCACCCTTCGTGGGGCTGCTGCTGCTCGCAGCTGTTGCGATGCTCCATTGGTGGATCGCCGCCCGTGCGCTCGCCGGCTACCTCGATACCGTGAACGGTCACGATATCATGCCGGGCGTGCGGATGAGTTTCACCAAGAAGCGGCTGGCAGGTTTCCCTTTCCGGCTCGACACAATTCTCAAAAATTTGCGCCTGGAAGTCGCCGATGTGAGCGGACCGGTTGTCTGGACCAGCGAACATTTCGCCATGCATCGGCTTACCTATGGGCGCGTGCAGGCAATCCTGGAAGCAGCGGGACAGCAGACACTGTCATGGAGGGATGCTCATGGAACCCAACATCGCTTTGGCTTCGTGCCTGGCACATTTCGCGCCAGCGCGATTCTGGACGGTGGCAAGTTGATCCGCTTCGACTCCGAAGTGGCCGATTTGGATGGTCAGGACTTCCGCGCAGCCGATGTACAGTTCCACTTTCGGGTCTTGCGCAACCGCGCCGATCTCTACCTGCGACTCCAGAATGCCCACGTTCCGGCGGGATACGCGCGCGACCTTGGATCAGAAATCTCATCACTTGCTGTAAATGCAAGTTTGGACCGTACCGAAACGCTGGCGAAACTTCTTCGCGGCGAACAGTCTCCAAATACGGCGCTCGAGACCTGGCGCGGAAACAATGGCGGCATTGGCGTCCACGATCTTGCCCTCACCAAAGCCGGCAACGCTTTAAACTTTCGCGGCAAACTGTCTTTCGACGATGTGCACGATCTCTCAGGCGCACTGGGCGGAGGAAGCAATGGTCAGTTGCGGTTCGACGGTAACCGGATATCGCTGACGTCAGTTCTTGCGCGCCCCTAAGCGGCCGAAATTCGGCGAGGCTGTATCCTGGCCAGCGTCGATAATACTGCGCCGGATAGCGCGCGTTCGGGTAAACAGGTTGAACAGCATCTCGCCATCGCCCCAGCGGATGGCGCGCTGGAGCGCCGTCAAATCCTCGGTGAAACGCCCCAGCATTTCGAGCACGGCTTCGCGATTGTTCAGGAATACGTCTCGCCACATGGTCGGATCGGAGGCTGCGATGCGCGTGAAGTCGCGAAAGCCACCGGCGGAATATTTGATCACCTCGCCTTGTGTGACAGTTTCGAGATCGTCCGCTGTTCCCACAATGTTGTAGGCGATCAGGTGTGGCACATGGCTGGTGATGGCCAGAACCAAATCATGGTGTTTCGCGTCCATCACTTCGACTTCGCTGCCGCAACGTCGCCAGAACGTCTTCACTGTCTCAATCGCTTGCGAATCGGTCCCGGCGGGCGGGGTCAGCACGCACCAGCGGCCGTCGAACAATTCTGCAAAGCCCGCTTCTGGTCCGGACTGCTCGGTGCCGGCGATGGGATGAGCCGGCACGAAATGAACACCACCCGGAATGTGCGGGCCCACATCACGGATCACTGCGGTCTTTACCGAACCGACATCGCTCACAATTGCGCCGCGGTTAAGATGCGGCGCGATCTCCATCGCCAGTTCGGCGAAGGTGCCCACAGGCGTTGCCAGAATCACAAACTCCGCGTCTCGCACAGCATCTGTCGGATTGTCGTGCAGACTGTCCGCGAACCCGATGCGCCCGGCCGTATCGAGCGTTTCGCGGTTGCGGGCAAAGCCCGCGATGTGCGCGGCGAGCCCGGCGCGCCGCATCGCGAGCGCCATCGAAGAGCCGATCAGCCCGATTCCAAGTAATGCGACTTTGCCGAACAGCGGCTTTGAATCCATGGTCATGGCAGGTCCATACGGCTTTCCGCCAGATACCGATGTTAGTGATCGCCACGACAAAGGCAAAATCGTGCGATTGACAGACACAGGCAGCGGCACTTAAGCGCGCCCATGGTCAAAGCCGTTGAACCGCGCTTTCCCCGGCCGCTGCGGTCGCCGCAGGCTTCGCACGGCTATGCACTCGAATTCGATTGGCCGCTGCAGCTTACATGTGGGCGCAGCCTCGCCCCGTTCACCATAGCCTATCAGACCTATGGAGAGTTGAACCGCGCGCGCTCGAACGCTCTTCTCGTATGCCATGCGCTGAGCGGCGATCAGTTCGTGGCCGGCACGCATCCGATGACAGGCCGGGCCGGCTGGTGGGAGACGATGGTCGGGCCCAGTAAGCCGATCGACACCAACCGTTATTTTGTCCTCTGCGCCAATGTGATCGGTGGTTGCATGGGCAGCACCGGGCCGGCTGATCTGGATCCCGCAAATGGCAAACCCTACGCACTCGATTTTCCCGTGGTGACGGTGGCAGACATGGTGCGCGCGCAGGCCATGCTGCTGGATGCCCTCAGCATCGAAAAACTTCTCTGCGTCACCGGCGGCTCGATGGGCGGCATGCAGGCGCTGCAGTGGACCGCCAGCTACCCTGGCCGCGTGCTTTCGGCTATTCCCATTGCGACCTCCGCACGACATACAGCGCAAAACATTGCTCTGCACGAGATCGGCCGTCTGGCCATCATGGCCGACAGCAACTGGCGTGGCGGACGCTATCTGGAGCAGGATATGCAGCCCGAGAAGGGGCTGGCCATTGCACGCATGATCGGGCACATCAGCTATCTTTCGGAGAAAGCACTTGCGGGGAAGTTCGGCCGTGCCTTGCAAAACCGGAGCGCCCTTTCCTTCGCCTTCGAGCCGGATTTCCAGGTCGAAAGTTATCTGCATCACCAGGGCAGCACCTTCGTCGAGCGGTTCGATGCCAACTCGTATCTCTACATCACCCGTGCGATGGACTATTTCGATCTCGCCGCAGAGTATGGCGGTGACTTGAGTAACGCGTTTCACAGAACGAAAGCGCGCTTTCTTATTCTGTCATTCACCAGCGACTGGCTGTTTCCGACTTCTGAAAACAAAAGGGTTGCGAGGGCGTTGTCTGA
>DATAVW010000099.1:0-59500 GCA_036267515.1 Rhizomicrobium sp. | reverse complement strand
GCGCTCTCATCGACGTTGTCGCCGAGCGGCTTCGTCCAGATGAGTTCGCCATCGCCGCGACGCGCCTGGTTCAGAATCGTGAAAGTACCGTCGAGGCGCGAAATTTTCAGAAACAGCGCACCGGCATCCTCCTGCCCGCGTCGTAGGAGAAAAGCCTGGGCGCCGGCGACTTCTGCGCGGCGGATGATCGCCTTGATCTGGATGGCGGTCTTGATACGGGGCTGCATCGGTGTCCTTCTTAGGGTGGCACGCGGAACACTGCAGCCGTCACCTTATAATTGTGCTTGAGCCAATAAAGTTTCCCCATGGAGCGGCGCCACTTCTCCTTGCCCAAGAAGGGCACCGGCGCGCGGAAGACGTGGCGCAGCAAAATCCACGGGCGTTTGCGTATCTGGTCGCGATAGGATTCGCCCACATCGAGAATTTCTCCGTGCAGCATTCTTGCGGGCGCAAACAGTGTGCCGAGGTCTTCTGGCGATGGCCGGTACATCGTGTCGATGGGATCGCGATGGTGCGGATAGCTGAACGGCACGGTAACAAACACCAGCCCGCCGCCGCCGACAATTTCCAAACAGCGCGCGGCGAGCCGTTCCGGTTCGTGCACGTGCTCCAGCAGATTGCAGCAGAGGATGGCGCCCGCACCCATGGCTTTCAGGCGCGGCAAATCGTTGTCGTCGAAAATGTCCGCGCGAATATCAATGCCATCGCCTTCCCGGAAATCGAGATGAACAATCTTGACGCCATCGGCAGCCAGTGGCGTGAACAACTCCTTCGACGTCCAGGGCTGCTCGACTTCGCGAAAGTGCCGCGTGCTCGAGCCCAGATTGAGCAGCGGCGATATCTCGGCTGCCGGAAATGCGGACAGGCGGCGGTAGAGCCAGCAGGCTTCGGCTTTGAACATCCGGATGCGCTTCGATCTTCGTGCGTTTCTTAACCCGCTCCTCCGTGATACCCAAACCGAGTAGACAATCCGGAGCGGAATGATGAAACTCAGGGCCGCAGGTTTCGCGCTTGCCGCGTTGCTCGTGGTGATCATGGGGCCGCTGGCACATGCGGCGGATGTGACAGTCTTCGCGGCCGCTTCGCTCACCGATGCACTGAACAGGATCGGTAGCGCCTGGCAGCAGAAGACCGGGCACACGACCGCCATTTCCTTCGCCGCCTCTTCGGTGCTGGCCCGTCAGATCGAGAATTCGCAGGGTGCCGACATGTTCATGTCGGCGGACACGGACTGGATGGATTACGTCGACAAACGCGGGCTGATCGCGCGCGATACGCGTCACAATCTGCTGGGCGGCCGTCTGGTCCTGATTGCACCGGCAGAGTCAAAGGCATCTGTCACGATCGCACCGCATTTCGCACTGGCCGAGGCACTGCACGGTGGAAGATTGGCCGTGGCAGATCCGGAGTCTGTGCCGGCCGGAAAATATGCCAAGGCGGCGCTCACGACATTGGGCGTCTGGAGTGCTGTCGCAGACAATCTGGCGCCAGCAGAGAACGTGCGGGCGGCGCTGGCTTATGTCGCGCGCGGGGAAGCGCCGCTCGGCATCGTCTATTCCACAGATGCCATGGCCGAACCGCGCGTGCGTGTCATCGCCACGTTCCCCGACTACACACACCCGCCGATTGTCTATCCAGTGGCGTTGACGAAGGACGCAAAGCCGCTTGCGCGCGAATTCCTCGATTATCTTGAAGGGCCCGAAGCAGGCGAAGTGTTCCGGAAGGCAGGATTTGTCGTGCTTCGCAAATAGCCACCAGCACGATTGCAGTTCGATCTGCCTGAGGGCGACAGCGACGAAGAAGACATACTGCATGGATGGCGGTACCGTCGGCGCAGAGTTCGATTTCACCGCCGCGCGTCTCCGTCCGATGCAGGATCCGAAATTTGTCGTCATCGAACAGCCCAGACTCACGCACGCGCGGCCTCCATGCAGTCGGCGGACCAGCTGCGCAGTCGCGAACGCGAAGGCGCGGCGATGCCGTAATGCGCGGCGAGGCGATCAAGCGCGAGGACCAGCACCACTTTGCCGGAGCGGCGCGGCCATTTGCGGCCGCTCTCCGCCGCTTCCAGACCTTTCAGCGCGCAGCACACATCGAACAGCAGATCGGACAGTCCCGGGCCGACCACTGACAAGGCTTTCGCGAGGCGCTGCTTTGCCGCCAATGCGGTATCGGAAATGAAACCGGCCTTCACCGGCCCGCTGCTCAGCACCACCGGCGCCGACAGATCGACGCACAAGCGCGGTTCAAGTTGCGCCAGCGTATAGTCGTGGCGCAGGCGTTCGCCCGCTTCGAACTGCACTGCATCGATGCCGCCGCGTGACTTCAGCCAGGCCAGCGGCGATTCCGCTTCGTTGACGATGGCGACGCGTTCGTCGCCGTCTTCGTCGTGAATAACGCGAAAGCCGAGTCGCTGATGTTGCGCGGTGAAGAGATCCATTCCGGCCACCTCCGCGATCGCCCAGCTGCGGCCTGCATCGCTCAGCACCAGCATCTCGCCGTGTGCCTCGAGCCAGCCGCGTGTTCGAAAAACGCTCACCATTTCTGCGCGCAGCTTGATGCGGCCAGACTGCGGCTCGCCGCGTTGGACGACACTCCAATTGCCATCGGCAAGCGGCACCAGTTTTGCCTTCACATCGGCGAGTTTGCGGAACACGCGGCGCGCCTCTCGCATGATTTCCTGTTCGGTGGGTGCGCTCATGCCGGCGCTCCTGCCGCCCGGCGCACGAGCGTTTCGAGCCATTCCACGGTGCGATCGAAGGCCGGATCCTCCCGCGCCTCTTCGACACGCCGGCAGGCATGAACCACCGCCATGTGATTGCGGCCAAACCCCCGGCCCGTCTCACGCAGCCCGAGGCGAAGGCCGACATGCGCGAGATACATTGCAACCTGTCGCGGGTGGGCCGCGCTCCGCCTCCGACTGCCCAATTCCGCAAGGCTGAGGCCGTAGGCGTGCGCCACCACCGCTTGCGCCAGGCCGATCTCGGTTTTACGGTCTTCTCGTGCTGCAAGTTCCGCCATTTAACCCACTTCGTCCTTGTTTTCTCCATTGCAGGAATATTAGCACAGGATCGAAGCTGGCGAACGGAAAGGAAACAAGAATTTTGCAGCAGTTCCCTTATCCCGAAAATATCTTTGCAAGACAGTGGCTTACAGCGAAGCGGTCGCGGAGCTGTCCTAGTCAGGGTGGCGAATGGAGGCGTTCATGACCTGCGGCGTGATCATGACGAAAGACCCGCTCACCGCCCGGGAGGACGAAACGGTTGGCGAGGCGGCCGCCCGCCTGATCGCCCATCGCTACATCAACCTGCCGGTGTTGGACGGGGCGGGCGCATTTCGCGGCATGTTCGGCATCTATGACATTTTCAGCCTAGTGATCCCGAAGGTCGCGCTGGCTGGCGGGCTTCTGCCCAACCTGCGCTTCATGGGCGATGATGCCGAGGAACTGCGCAAGCGTTTCCGCGACGTGGCAGGACGAAAAATTGGTGAGGTGGCGGATCGCGATGTGCGCGCGGTGCATCCCGACACGCCTGAGGTCGAGGCGCTGCGGCTGTTCTGCCAGCAGCACTCCACCCTCGCTGTCGTCGAACGCGAGACGCGCAAGCTTCTCGGCATCGTCTCGTACTGGGATGCTGTCTGCGCGCTGACGGGAATGGGGAAAAATTGCTGAGCTTGATCGATATTGTCCACCCCTCTCTCCCGGCGGGTTAGAGCGAGAATTGCCGCTGATGTCAGAACCACACAACGTGCAGTCGTTCGCGTTCCTCGCCTCCAGCACGGTTCTGGTGGTGGTGTATGCGCTTGTCGTCACCGAACTGGTGAACCGCGCCATCGTGGCACTGCTCGGCGCCGCGGTGCTCATCGCGCTGGGCATTCTTACCCAGGCTCAGGCACTCGGCGCCGTCGATTTCAACACCATCGGCCTGCTTGTCGGCATGATGATCATGGTGGCGGTGGCGCGCAAAAGCGGGCTGTTCGGATACATGGCGGTGAAGGCGGCGCAGTTCGCGCGCGGCTCGCCTGCCGGCATTCTCGTATCGCTCGCGCTGGTGACGGCGATCCTTTCCGCCATTCTCAACAACGTCACCACCATCCTGCTGGTGGTGCCGGTGACGTTTCTCGTCTGCGGCCGGCTGAAGGTGCCGGTCTACCCGTTCCTGTTCGCCGAGATTTTCGCCAGCAATATCGGTGGCACGGCAACCCTGATCGGCGATCCGCCCAACATCATGATCGGGTCGGCGGCGCATTTAAGCTTCGATGCGTTCCTCGCTAACCTCATGCCGGTTGTTGTCGTGATCTTCGCCGCGCAATTGCTCGTCAATTATCTGATCTGGGGGCGGAACCTGCGCGCCAGCGCGGAAGATCGCGCGGAGATCATGGCCTTAAATGCCCGCGAGGCGATCGAAGACCGCCGCCTGCTGCGCTGGTCGCTGACGGTGATAGGAATCACGATTCTGGCCTTCGCGTTCGAAGATCAGCTGCATTTGCAGGCCGCCACCATTGCCATGTTTGGCGGCGCGCTGATGCTGCTGATCGAGACCATCCCGCTCGCGCACTCCGCGCACGCGCGCAATGTCACCTCGGCGCTGAACGAGATCGAATGGATAACAATATTCTTTTTCCTCGGTCTGTTCATTGTGGTGGGCGCGGTGGAGCACGCGGGTGTTCTCGCCTGGCTGGGGCACCAACTGATTTCGCTCACCGGCAGCGATACGCGGCTTGCCGCAAGTGGAACGCTGTGGGTTTCCGCCGTGTTGTCGGCAATCGTCGATAACATTCCGTTCGTCGCGACCATGATTCCTCTGGTGAAGGATCTGGCGCCGCATTTCGGCGGCGCAGCCGCCATTCAGCCGATCTGGTGGTCGCTCGCGCTGGGCGCATGTTTGGGCGGAAATGGAACGTTGGTGGGCGCCAGCCCCAATCTTGTCGCTGCGGGTCTCGCCGAAAAATCTGGTGTGGAATTCAGCTTTCTGAAATTCACTGCGCTCGCCTTTCCGATGATGCTTGGCAGCATCGCGATTTGTCAGGCCTACATCCTTTGGCGATATTTTTGAGCGTAGATTTCCCGCCGATCAAATCGCGCAGAGGGAGTAATCATGCGTTGGCAGGTAACCTTGGTGTCGCTTGCACTGGTCTCCGTCCTATCGACACCGGCCCTTGCTGAATTGTGCACGTCTATTATACCGCCTCATTTCTCGGCGCGCCCTGCGTCCATAGGTGCACCGCACACCTGCGCGCAGGATTATCCCACATCCGCGCTCCGCAATGCGCAAGAGGGAGATGTGGACGTTGAGTTCTTCATAAAGGCGAATGGTACGGTGCACTCCCCGCGCATACGGCGGTCCTCCGGCTACGCAGATCTGGATAATGCTGCCGTGGCTTGCGTGCTGCGGTTCACCTACAGACCGGCGATTCAGAACGGAAAGCCGGTTGAAGTGTCATGGATAACCCGAGTGATGTTCCGGTTGGCGGACTGGCAGGCATATGCAGCCGCTTCACCTTCCGCGAACCCTGCACCGCTTCGAAAGCAGACCAAGCCCGCCAGACATGCAAAGCCGGATCGGCGGTGCATTCCTATCGCGGCGCTGGTTGATGGAAAGCGCGCCTCGTTCCTGTAGCTGAGCCACGGCAACCGGAACGCTAATGCCACTCCCATGATGCTCGGCAGCATCGCGATTTGTCAGCTCTACATCCTTTGGCGATATTTCTAGACGTTCTTCTACAGCAATGGACTGCAGGGTGAAGTGCGCGGATTCGTGAGTTGCGGCGAACGGTAAGGCGCGCTTACGGTGTGCTGGCGCGCCCCCATAAACTCACGGAGATGAGTCCATGCCTTCTGTCCGCAGCCTTGTTCGTAGCGCGCTTTTGGGTTCAGCCTTCGCGCTCTGCACGTTCGCCGCAAACGGACACGCCGAATCCTACACCGTGCTGCACGACTTCGCCGGTCCGCCCAGCGATGGCTCCTATTCCTACAACAACATCAGCTTCGGTGCGGACGGCGCGATCTACGGCGCTGCCAATCTGGGAGGCGCGGCCAATGCCGGCGTGATCTTCGAGCTCGCGCCGGATGGAACATACAAGGTGCTCCACTCCTTCGACGGTGGCACGGGAGGTTCCGATCCCAATGCCGGCGTGACGGTCGATCCAACCAATGGCGATCTCTATGGAACCACCACCTTTGGCGGCATCGGTGCCTGCCGCAATGGTTGTGGCGTGTTCTACAAGCTGGCAGCCGACGGAACTTACTCCGTGCTCCATTCCTTCGATAGCAGCGATGGCCGATATCCCGCGGGACAACTGGTTCGCGACAAGCTGGGCAATATTTACGGGGTCGCCACTTCCGGCGGGCCCGATCTCGGCGGTGTGGCTTTCGAATATTCCACCAAAGGCGCCTTCACCGTGCTGCACGCGTTCAGCGACAGCGATGGTTTTTCGCCGCAGGGCAGTCTGCTGCTGGATCGTGCGGGCAATCTCTATGGCGTGACCAACTCCGGCGGCGCCGACGAGTACGGCACGGTTTTTAAGCTTACGCCCAAAGGCAAACTCACCACGCTTTACAGCTTTACCGGCGGTAATGATGGAGGTTATCCAACCGGCGGTCTTGATCGCGACAAGGCAGGCAATCTTTACGGCGCGACCAATCTGGCGGGCAACGGGAGTACGCCGTTCGGAACGGTGTTCAAGCTGGCATCCGATGGAACACTGACCACGCTCTATGCCTTCACCGGCGGCGCCGATGGTGGCTATCCTGCGGGCAATGTCCTGCAAGTGAGGGGAAAGCTTTACGGCACCACAACGGCGGGCGGCACCAATGACGACGGCATTGTGTACGAAATCGATCCTGCCACCGGAAACGAAACCGTTTTGCACAGGTTCGCCGATACTGACGGCGCAAATCCCCAGGCCGGACTGAGCAAGATGCACGGCCGCCTTTACGGCACCGCGTCTGGCGGCGGCGATAGCGAGCTGGGAGTCGTGTTCAGCCTGAAGAAGAAATAGGCGTGTTCTGAGGCGTGTGCTTGTGAGCTTCAGCCGTTGCGCTCGGTGCTTTCAGCGCGTGCGGCGAGGCGAAGGAGGCCTACACATGGGACCACCGGCCATTACAGCGCCCACAGCGACGATGTCGTGTTCAGCGTGAAGAAATGATGCCGCTTTTCCGCTCGCGCGATCTCGCTTGAATGGCCGGCGCTTTGCGATCTACGGTGCAGTCAGACTTAACTCCTGATTATGAGGGAAACAAAAATGAAGAGAATACTTCTGGCAGGGGCTGCGGCGCTGGCGACGATGTGTGCAGGGCACGCTGCCACGGCGAAAACCGTGTCGATCTCGTTCGACAATCTGTGCGATGGGATGGACATCATCGTGGATAAGCAGAGCGGCAACGCGCTCGAAACCGGCAATGGTTGCGACGAGGGCGCGCATTTCGGCGCAGGAACCATTGGCAAGGTCAAGTTTCGCGGGCACGCCATCACCTTTGGCGTCAATCTGTACGGCAAGGGCGGCGGCGCCTATCAGTACATCTACGTGATCTCGTATCCGCTGGTCAGCGGGAGCGCCTGGAGCAACTTCTCCACAACCGACGGGAAGACACTCACCAAAGAGTTCACCGGCACCTACACGGTGAACGGTGGCGCCCGGCACGCCTTCAGTGGGCAGAGGAGCTCCACCGACCGGGTTCGCTAGCGCGTGATTGATTGAAAGTACTTACCTCCCTCAAGGGAGGGGCGATGCACACAGCTCAGGGGAGGTGGGTACATGTTTTCCAACCGCGCCATGTTTGCCTGCGCGTTTCTCGCTTCGGCGTTTGCGCTTCCCGTTCTTGCATCTGATGCGCAGGCGACGAACGGGGAGCGCGTGCTGCACCGCTTCAGCGGCGATGACGGTTCATATCCGAATGCCGATCTGGCGTTTGACGACGCCGGTAATCTGTACGGCACGGCAAGCAATGGGGGCGCCAACAATTTGGGTACCATCTTCAGGCTTGACCCGCGCGGGAAATACTCTGCGCTCTATTCCTTCACCGGCGAAGCCGATGGCCAGACGCCTGCCGGCGGCGTGACGGTCGATGAAACAACAGGCGACCTGTACGGCACAGCAACTTTCGGCGGCGACGGTGGCAACGGAGTCATTTACAGGCTTTCATCGAAGGGCAAGTTGACCGTTGTGCATGCCTTCGACGGCACCAATGACGGCACGTCTCCCGTGGGCACTCTCGTTCGCGACAAGCTGGGAAATTTCTATGGCGCGGCCGAGTTCGGTGGCGCGGGAGACGACGGCACGATCTTCGAATTGTCCGCGAAGGGGAAATTGAAGGTGCTGCGCGCCTTCAATGGCAGCGACGGTATTTTTCCGCAGGGCAGTCTGGTGCGCGACGCTGCGGGCAACCTCTATGGCATCGCCGGTCAGGGTGGTGCCAGCGGTGCCGGGACAGTCTACCGGATCGCAGGCGACGGAACCTTCACGCTGCTTTACTCTTTCAGCGGCGGCAGCGATGGCGGTTATCCGGTTGGCGGCGTGGCCCTGGACAAGCGAGGTAATATTTACGGCACCACACAAGAGGGCGGCGCCGCAGGTACTGGCGTGATCTTCGAACTGTCGCCGAAGGGCAAGGAAAGCGTGCTGTACACTTTCACTGGTGGCAGCGATGGCGGTTTTCCGCAAGGCGACCTGTTGCGCGACAAGTCCGGCGCCCTCTACGGTACGACGGAAAGCGGCGGCATTGTAAATTGTGGTGGCATTGGCTGCGGTGCTGTGTTCGAGCTGGCGCCCGACGGCACTTACCAGGTTCTCTCCAGCTTCATGGGCGGCGAAGACAGCGCGTTCCCGTATGCCGGACTATCGGCCAGGGGGCGCAAACTTTTCGGCACGACCTATCTTGGCGGCGGCAGCACGAATTGCATGAACAGCAGCTGCGGCACTGTGTTCAGCGTGAAAAGATAGGGCGCATTCGCAACATCGAATCTTGTGACTAAGGGAGAAGAAGTTATGCGTTCCACTTTGTTCAGCGCGATTCTTGGATCGGCGTTCACGCTCACCGCTTTCACATCTGCAGGGGAGGCCAAGCCGACGTACACCGTGCTTCACCAGTTCACCGGTGCGCCGGGCGATGGCGCCTACGCCAACAGCGATGTGCATCTGGACGATGCCGGCAATCTCTATGGCACCACGCACAATGGAGGGGCCAACGATGTCGGCGCCATCTACAAGGTCACGCCGGACGGAACCGAAACCATCCTTCATTCCTTCGCCATCGGACAGAACAACCAGGGCTATAATCCCTATGGCGGCATCACCATCAACCAGTCCACCGGAGACCTTTACGGCACCACCGAGTTCGGCGGCGCGTCCGACGCGGGCGTGATCTGGAAGCTGACGGCGGATGGGACTTACTCGGTGCTGCACGCCTTCAATGGCTCGATTGACGGGCAGCAGCCCCGCTGGCGGATGATCCGAGACACCATGGGCAACTTCTATGGCGTAACGCTGTTCGGGGGCGCGAACAACGATGGCACCGTGTTCAGGCTGTCGGCGGACGGCACCTTCATCGTGCTGCACACCTTCTCGGGCAGCGATGGAGCCGATCCGGTCGGGCGGCTGGAACGCGACCGCGCGGGCAACCTTTACGGCGTTACGTTCGCCGGCGGTGTGCACAATCGTGGCACCGTGTACGAGATTGCTTCGGACGGAACTTTCAGCTCGCTCTATTCCTTCACTGGTGGCGCCGATGGCGGCTTTCCGGAAGGCGGCGTAGAGCATGACAAGGCGGGCAATCTGTACGGCACCAATGGCAGCTATGGCGGCTATGGTTACGGCACGGTGTTCCAGCTGGCGCCGAACGGAACTCTGACAACGCTCTATACCTTCACCGATGGCAAGGATGGCGGTGCGCCATTTGGCGATCTTTTGAGGGCGCACAATGGAAAACTCTATGGCACCACTTCGATGAGCTCGGTCGGTGACTGTCAGAACGGCTGTGGCACGGTGTTCGAGTTCACGCCCGGCGGAAAATTGAAAACCCTGTACCGCTTCATGGGCGGCACGACGGATGGTGGACAGACCGATGCAGGGCTGGCCGAAGGCAAAGGCGGGGTGCTTTACGGCGCCACTGAATATTATGGCGCCAGCGGCGACGGCGTGGTGTTCAGTCTCACCAAAAGGTAAGACTGCGCCGGAATGCGCCGTCCCGCGCGTGTAGCGGCGCGCGGGACTACTGTTTTCGTTCCCGCGCTTGTTCCACTATGTGAACTTCTTGCATTCGTCAGTGCAACGGATTCCGGATTGCGGTGCTTCTACGGCGTGCGTCTAATGCGCGCCCGGCGTTGGCCGGCATCCCCGAGGAGAAATTCCATGCATTCCTGTCGTACCCCATTTTGTGTCGCCCTGCTTGGCTCGGCGCTCGCGCTCACCGCTTTGACCCCGGCGATCGGCGCCAATCGTACCGATCATGAAAAGCGATTACTCGCAGTTCACGGACTCCATCCCGCGGCTTTGCGGCTCAAGAACACCGCGCCTGTGCGGAGGGATGCCACCTACACTGTTGTGCATGATTTTACCGGAGCGCCCACCGACGGCTCCGGCTCTGGAGCCACCCTCAGGCTGGATGATGCCGGCAATATCTACGGAACCACCGACTTTGGCGGCAGCGCCAATTTTGGCGCGCTCTTCAAAATCGCGCCGGACGGAACGGAGACCCTACTTCATTCCTTTGGGACGGGGACTGACGGCTCCGAACCCGATGGCGGGGTGACCATCAATCAGACAACCGGCGATCTTTATGGCACGGCAGGGTCTGGCGGCGCCTCCGGCAACGGCGTGATCTGGAAGCTGGCGGCCAATGGAACGTACAGCGTGCTGCACGACTTCAGCACCAATGACGGCTCGTTCATCCGTGGCCGCATGATCCGCGACACCTTGGGAAATTTCTACGGCACGGCGCTTTTCGGCGGCATCAATGGCGATGGCACCGTCTTCAAATACAGTTTCGACGGCGTGTTCAGCGTGCTGCACACATTCAACGGAACCGACGGTGAGTTCCCGGAACATGGCGTGATCCGTGACCGTGTTGGCAACCTCTATGGCGTGACTGCCTTTGGCGGCGCCAGCGACAACGGCACGGTGTATAAAATCGCGCCCGATGGCACATTCACCACCCTTTACAGCTTTACCGGCGGCACGGACGGCGGATTTCTGTATGGCGGTCTCGATCGCGATAATGGTGACAATCTCTACGGCAGTACGGTTGATGGCGGCGCAAACGGTTTCGGCACCGTGTTTAAGCTGGCGCAGGACGGAACCCTCACGACGCTCTACAGCTTCACGGGCGGCACGGATGGCGCCAGCCCGGAAGGCGACATGCTGCAGGTTGGAGGGAAGCATCTCTACAGCACCGCCGACGGCGGCGGTGATCCGACCTGCCAATGCGGCGGCGTCTACGAGGTTTCGACCTCTGGCAAGGAGCACATGCTGCACGCGTTCACCGGCAGCGATGGCAGCGGCTATTCTGCAGGACTGGTCAAGGACAAGCATCTCTTCTACGGCACCACGGCCAGCGGCGGCGCCAATTCGGATGGCGTCGTGTTCAGCGTGACGTCCAAATAACGTTCAGACCTTAGGTCTAATATAAACCGCCTCGCGCCTTCATCGGCGCGGGGCGGTTTAGCGTTGTGGCACCGTCTAGCGTGAGCATTGCGCAGAAAGGCACGGAAAGGCTTTCGGGCAGGCTGCCAATCCGCTTATACATTCCGGAATGTATAGCCGCTGTGCGAGCATCATTCCTTCTTTGACGATCACGGCGCTTTTGCTCGCCGGTTGCGGGATGTTTTCGGCAGCGGATCGGGCGGAGCGGAACAGTCCCAATTTCCGCGCGGGCTACGATGATGGTTGCGCAGCTGCAAGCACGTCTGGCGCGAACCCGCGCGCGGCGCCACTCCGTGACGACGCACTCTATAATTCCGACAAGGCCTATCACAATGGCTGGAGCAACGGCTTTGCCGCCTGTCGGAACGATGCGATGGGCGATCCGCAGATCGACAATCCGGTAATGAGTCCCGTGCCGCACTAGCCGCGCTGCGCGCGCGCCTGCTCCGCGTTTTCGATATCGGCACGCACTTGGTGCAGGCTATGCAAGCCGGAAGCACGGATGTCGTTCAGGAGTTCAAGTGCGCGTGAGCAATGCGCGCCGGTTTCGCAGCTGGCTGCGGATGTGCCGAGCGGCATCAGCAGTCCAACCACTGCCATCCAGAAGATTGCCCGAAGGAGCATTGCGCTTCGCCTCTCGCGGGAGACAAACGTGGCACAAGGGACTTTGCTCCCGGTTAACGGCGCATTCCAGCCTCAGGCCATTTTTTCGCGCTAAAAATCTTAAGGATCAGCCTCCCGGGAGTTCCAGGATGGCGGTGAAGCATCGTCGAGCTGCCGCGGTGCGCAGCTCCCTGCTTCCTGCTTATCCCCAGCTTTGCGTGCAGGAACCCTGCCAACACGCGATCTGCAATTTGTTGAGAATTGCTGGGGACTCAGGATTTCTGCGGGGTTCGCGTTAACAAGCGGTGAATCTTCGCCGTTCAAATCCTTGCGAATTAACCAACGAAATTCACGCTGATTCAAACTTCGTTAAGCCTATGCGGGCGAGCATTGCGAAATGCTAACCAAGAAAGAACGGGGTTAATGGCGGGTTTCGAATCAGCTGCGCGTCTGGAAGCCGTCGAACGCCGTCGATTCATCCGTGTGCAACTCGCCAAAGCCGCCATCGGCGCCTTGCTAGCGGCTGGATATGCAGCGCTGTTCGGCGTGCCCGACCTTATAGATTCGATTGCTATCGCCGCACTGTTGTCGCCTGCCATTCTTGCACTGGCCGCTTTGCTGCGAATTCCGCGCGCCTTTCTCGAAACCGCTTCCGAAGTATTTTTCGCGGCAACGGTTGTTTACCTTGTGCTCATCACCGGTGGCAGCGCTTCGCCGCTTCTGATCTGGATGGTGCTGGTGCCGGCGGAGGCCGCGCTCTCCGGTGGCCGCCGCTCGGTGATGCGCGCAGCCATTGCCGCTTCTCTCGGCGTGCTTGCCGTTGGCGCTGCCGAGTTGTTGCGGATGGTGCCGGAATCGCGCCTCCTCATCGCCGGCTGGCAGTTTTACATCGGCTCGACCTTTGCCGCGGTCATTCAAGCTGCGCTGATTGCGGCGGCTGCAAAAGATCGTCAGCGGCGCGCCGACGAGGCGGCGGCGGAAGGCGCTGCGATGTACCGCTTCCTCGCCGACAATGCGATGGATCTCATCACCTTGCACGGCTCCGACGGACGCGTGCGCTTCGCCAGTCCGGCCGCGCGCGCACTGCTGGGGCGCGAACCGGATACGCTGCTGGGCCTGGCGCCGGCCACGCTCGTGCACCCGGACGACGTAAAGCCGATGCAGTATGCGTTCGTGCAGGCGAGCTATTTCGGGCGCGCCGGCAAGGCGGAAGTGCGGCTGAAGCGTGTCGATGGTTCGCATGTCTGGACGGAAATCCGTTGCCGGCCGGCGGAGCACGCGCAGGGGAAGGAATCGCAGATCGTCGCAGTGACGCGCGACATCACCGATCGCAAGGCGCAGGAGCGCGCGCTGATCGAGGCACGCGATCTGGCCGAGGGCGCGAGCCGCGCAAAATCCAATTTCCTCGCCAATATGAGTCACGAGCTGCGCACGCCGCTCAACGCCATTCTTGGGTTCTCCGAAGTCATGACGCACGAGATGTTTGGGCCTTTGGGCGGTCCCCGCTATCGCGAATATGCCGGACTCATCCATGAATCCGGCGGGCACCTGCTCGAATTGATCAATGGCGTCCTCGATATGTCGAAAATCGAGGCGGGCAAATTCGAGATTTCCGAAGAGCTGTTCAACCTTCCCGAAGTGGTCACGCAGGCGGTGCGCTTTGTTAAGCTGCAGGCAGACCGCAAGGGCCTGGTGCTGCGTACGGATCTTGCGGCCGATTGCGGCACCATCTTCGCCGACAAGCGCGCCATCAAGCAGATGCTTGTGAACCTCCTCACCAACGCCGTGAAGTTCACCACCCGCGGCGGTGAAGTGAAGCTGACAGCCGCGCGGGACGGCAGTGGCGGCATGCTGATCTCCGTGCGCGACACCGGCATCGGAATTCCACCGGAAGATCTGGTGCGACTCGGCCGGCCGTTCGAACAGGTCGAAGGCGCTTTCGTGAAGAAGCAGGAGGGCACGGGCCTCGGTCTTGCGCTGGTGAAGGCGCTGGCTCTCATGCACGGCGGCGAAGCAATCATGGAATCGAAGCTTGGCCAAGGCACCACCGTGCGCTTGCGCCTGCCGCACGCCGCGGTCAATGCGAACGGCGAACCGCTGACCGCCGAACCTGCAGCTCCCGCCCCGTTGCCGATTCAGCTCAAGGGCGCGGCCTAGACCCTTATCTTTTGGAACTTTGACGCCCCGGCAGACGTTGAAAGTCGCCGGGGCGTGTTTTTTGGGCTGCAACCCGCGCCCCGGCTCTGGCTATGTGGCAAGACGGCGGCGATGACGGACACAACACCACTCTTACCTAAAGCATCTTCGGGAATAGAAGGCCTTGACGAAATTTTGTGCGGCGGCTGGACGCGCAACCGCTTGCACCTTCTTGAGGGCACTCCCGGTACCGGCAAGACCACGATGGCACTGCAGTTTCTTATGGCGGGTGCACGAGCCGGAGAGACCGGTATCTACATAAGCCTCGCCGAAACGGATCGTGAGCTGCGGGACGGCGCCCGCTCGCACGGCTGGACCCTGGACGATCACATCGAGGTGTTCGAACTCGTGCCGCCTGAAAGCGTGCTCGATTCGGACAAACATCAGAGTCTGCTCTATTCGTCTGATCTCGAGCTGGGCGAAACCATGCAGCGCATCTTTGCGGCGATCGAACGGCTTAAGCCAAAACGCGTGGTGATCGACAGCCTTTCTGAAATCCGGCTACTGGCACAAAGTGCCTTACGCTATCGCCGCCAGATTCTCGCGCTGAAGCACTATTTCGCCGAGCATCAGTCTACGGTCATCCTGCTCGACGATCTGACTTCGGAAAGCACCGATCAGGCGGTTCACAGTATCGCCCACAGTGTCGCGCATCTCGATCAACTGGCTCCGATCTATGGCGGGGAGCGCCGACGCCTGCGCGTCGTGAAATGCCGGGGCCAGAGCTTCCGCAGCGGCTATCACGACTTCACTATCACCCAAGGCGGCATCAACGTCTACACACGCCTGGTGGCGGCGGACCACCGAAACGCCTTCACACCCTCAGCGGTCGGCAGTGGAATAAAGGAATTGGACTCGCTTTTGGGCGGCGGCATCTCGTCGGGATCGAGTACGCTGATCATCGGCCCTGCCGGCACAGGCAAATCAACCCTCCTTTTGCATTATCTCGCAGCTGCGGTGGAGCGCGGAGAGAGCGCGGCGCTGTTTGCCTTCGACGAGGAACTGGGCTTGTTGTTTGCGCGCGCCAAAGGGCTTGGCATCGATCTCGAAGCGATGAGAGAGTCCGGCAAGCTCATCATCGAGCAGATGGATGCGGCCGAGTTATCTCCGGGCGAATTCTCGCACCGCGTGCGTGCCTGCGTCGATCGCGCCGATGCGCGAATAGTCGCGATCGACAGCGTCAACGGCTATCAGGCAGCGATGCCGGAAGAGCAATTCCTTATCCTGCATCTGCATGAGTTGCTGCAGTATCTCAACCGGCGAGGCGTAGCAACATTTCTCACCGTCGCGCAGCACGGCATGATCGGCGACATGAAGCAGACGATCGACGTCACCTATCTGGCGGACACCGTTATCATGCTGCGCTATTTCGAAGCGCTAGGCCGTGTGCGCCGTGCGATTTCTGTGATCAAGAAGCGTACCGGCAGCCATGAAGACACCATCCGCGAGTTCCGCATAGACAATCGTGGATTGACGCTCGGTGAGCCCCTGAGGGAGTTCCAGGGCGTCCTTCGCGGCGTTCCGACCTATGTTGGTCAAGGCTCACCGCTTCTGAAAGGTGAAACTTGAACCATGCCGCGGAACGGGCGGCTGAAAGAGCCCTGATTCTTGCACCGCTTGGCCGTGACGCGCAGGTCGCCGCAGGCATCTTGCGGGACGCTGAGCTCGAATCCTTCATCTGCCGCGATCTGGCGGAGCTCGTCGAGGAGATCCGGCGCGGCGCGGAAACCGCGATCGTCACGGAGGAATCGACGCGGGATGCCGCAGTTCGCGGATTGACGGAATGGGTGGCCTCGCAGCCGCCGTGGTCTGATTTTCCCTTTATCGTTCTTACTGCGCATGGTGGCGGGCTGGAACGTAATCCCGGTGCCGCCGAGTTGATGGAAGCGCTGGGGAACGTAACGTTCCTCGAAAGACCCTTCCATCCCACAACCCTTGTCAGCATCGTCAAGGCAAGCTTGCGCGGGCGGCAGCGGCAACACGAGTTCCGGCATCTCAACGAGGAACTCGAATCGCGCGTTCAGGAACGCACGGAGGAACTCGCCGCCACCAATCGCCAGCTCATGACTCAAATCGAAGAGCGGGAGCGGGTGGAAGAGACCTTGCGGCAGATGCAGCGGCTTGAGGCGGTCGGGCAGCTCACGTCGGGGGTGGCGCACGACTTCAACAATCTGCTCACGGTGGTGCTGGGCAATCTCCAGTTTCTCGAGCGCGATCTGAAAGCGCATGGCATCGACGGCAAATCGGTGCAGCGCCTTTACAACATGCGCATTGCGGCGGAGCGTGGCGCCAAGTTGACCGACCAGATGCTCACCTTCTCGCGCCGGCAGCGGCTGCAGGCGAAGACGCTCGATCTGAACGCGGTGATCGAGGGCATGCGCGAGCTGCTTCAGAGCACGATCGGCGGCAGCGTTCAGATAGAAACGCATCTTGCGGATGACGTGTGGCCGGCCTTTGCCGATCCCACGCAGCTCGAACTCGCTGTGCTCAATCTTGCAATCAACGCGCGCGACGCCATGCCGGTTGGGGGCAGTCTCAAGGTGACGACCGCAAATGTCTCGCTCGGCAAGCCGCTGTGGCCGGAGGATCCGCCCCCTGGCGATTATGTCCAAATCTGCGTGGCGGATAGGGGCGCCGGAATGAGTGATGACGTGCGCCGAAAGGCGTTTGAGCCATTCTTCACCACCAAGGAAGTGGGGAAAGGTTCCGGCCTCGGTCTGAGCCAGGTGTTAGGCTTCGCCAAGCAGTCACGCGGTGGCGTGCGCATACGTTCGATCCCAGGCGAAGGCACCTCTGTCAATATCTATCTGCCACGCGCCGCGCCGGCGACCTTGCAAGAGACGGCGGCGGCGCCGGCTGTCCAAACCCATTGCGTCATACAGGGAGGCACCGTCCTGTTGGTCGATGACGATCGCGCTGTACGCGATGTGACGGCTTCGATGCTGCGCGAACTTGGTTATGCGGTGCTGGAAGCCGGAAGTGGTGGCGCCTCCCTCGAGCTGGTGGAGCGTGAGCGCAACATCGACCTGGTGGTTTTGGACTTCGCAATGCCAGGCATGAACGGTGTGGAAGTTGCGCGGCAGCTAAGGGCGCGGCGGCCCAATCTGCCGGTCCTGTTCATCACAGGCTTTGCCGATCGCGCAGCGATTGAAGGCGTCGATCCCGAATGCATTCTCGGCAAACCGTTTGGAACTGGCGTTCTCGCCGAAAAGGTGAAGCGCGCTCTCACCCGCGGCGCGGTACAGCGACAAAGCCGCGCGTCTGCATGAGGCGACAAACGATTCAGTGTTGCGCGGCAGCGATCGCTTCTTCGCGAAGACCGCGCCAGACCAACCGTCCGCCGCACACAATTTCGAGAGCAGTGTAATCGCCACGCATTTCGGTTGACGCCTGACGCAATGCGTCGGTATCATCCGTACAATGAATTTCTGAAATGCGGGCGAAAACGCCATCGGCGCGCAAATAGCGGACGCTGTACGTGATAAATTTAGCCACTCGGGAGAATTGCCCCCACCACAACATTGTGATGCCCCACCAGCGTTATCCTTTCACAGCTTTCGGCAAAACAAAATCACATAGGTTAAAAGCTGCATCCATTCCCTTCCTTTGGAGTTAATCCATTTCCGGAGGAGGCGGGGATGCGTTAGTGGAAGCTATTCACCTGTTGCCCCCTGCAGAACGCGCAAAACAGTATCGCGCGCTGGCGGCGGAGGCCTTGCAAAAAGCTCAGAACCTTCCCCCGGGAGACAAGCGCGACTGGTACGTCGACATGGCGCTCGGCTGGGCCACCCTTGCCCAGAACTGCGAAAAGCTGGCCCAGGACACGGATGAAGGATGACCGGGGCTGTTCAGCCTCACGTCGGCGTGGCGCGCGCCGCCGTCAATCCGTGACAAACACGGCGAAGGGGGCGCAGCGGTACTCATTTCAGGCTGGACGCCAGTGTCCGTGAGCGCGCCTTGCGCACCAGGAGACGATGAGGCCGAACAGCAGCATCGCGGCCATGTTTTCGGCAAAGCCGGCAGCCGTGAAATGGGGCACCCGCCGATAGGCGGAGAGGGGCACGACGACATAGTTCATCACGAAGAAGATGACGACGCCGTATGCCACACCGCTGGGTATCCACATTCGCCAGATCGCAGGGCGCGTTCGCGTGCCGAAAACGTAGATGGCCGCGATGAGAATCGACATCGCCCATTGCAACAGTAGCCCCAGCACCGCCATCGTCGCACCACCCGAAAAGGCTGCATCCTTTCCGAGGAGACCGCCAGCAATCACATGAAGGATAAATACTGGATCGCGGCCGGAGATCAGTGAGGCTGCGCCGATATCCACCGTGCCGGCAGCAAGGCCGCCGAGAAGTATCGCCAGCCAAACAGATCGTGTGTGCCGCATGAAACCCCTGCCCGAACGCAAGCATGACGCTACACCGTGGTACAACGGTGTAGCGTCACGTCAGCGTGATGCGAGGGTGTCAAGCCGCGGCGCGAACCGGCTCGGATTCCCGTCCGAGATTCTCTGCGGCGAAGTCCCAGTTCAGCAGTTTGCCCAACACTTCCTGCAAATAGCGGGGCCGCTCGTTCTGGTAGTCGAGATAGTACGCATGTTCCCACACATCGATCGTGAGCAGACAGTTGATCCCCTTCGCCATTGGGTTTTCGGCATTGGGAGTCTTTTCGACGGTAAGTTTTCCATTCTGCGAACACAGCCAGGCCCAGCCGGAGCCAAATTGGGTTTTGCCGGCCTCCGCCAACTGCTCAATCAGTTTATCTGTGCCGCCGAAATCGCGCTGGATGCTGTCTTTCAGCTTCCCGCCAGGCTGGCCGCCATTCGGCGTCAACGAGCGCCAGAAGAAATCGTGATTCCACACTTGTCCGGAGTTGTTGAAGATCTGCTTCTCCTTCGCGTCCTTTCCGCTCGCCGTGGCGCGCACCACCTGCTCGAGCGCCATGTCGGCATAACGCGTGCCTGCAACGAGCTTATTTAGTGTCTCAACATAGGCGTTGTGGTGTTTGTGGTAGTGGAAGCCGATGGTGCGGGCCGAAATGGTGGGCGCGAGCGCGTCCTCGGCCCAAGGCAGCGGTTTCAGCGTGAACGGTCCGGCCATGGAACTCTCCTGCATTTTTGACAGCTTCAATGGAAAAAGAGCGCGCACCGTTTGTTACGATCTTTCAATCGTTGCTCGTTTCAAGAGCATGGCGTTCGATGCGCGCCATAGATTCAAACGACTGTCGGCACAGCGGGTTCCCTTGGCAACACTGTGGGCCTTCTACTTCTGAAACCATCTCGAAGGGCGCTGCGAATGGCCAACGCTGTTGCGGACTTCGAATCGTGAGGCGACGTCCATCAGAGTCAGCTATAAGGTCGTTTCAGAGGGGTAATCACTCGATGTCTTCAACTCGCAACTCCTTCCGCGATATTCGGCGACTGCAGCACAGCAAAATCGGGCCACAGGAACTCCTTGCTGGTAGTGGAGATCGGAGATGCTGACCCATGACCGCTTTCGCTCATGTTCCCGCCTCTACCGTCACCGCCGTGGACGCGGTGCTCTCATTCTTCATCGGCGGGCATATCTGAGGCTCCCCGCGTCGTGAGAGGCCGCACCGGCCGCTTCATTGCCCGAAAATTCAGTATTTCCGCCTGTTATGAACTTTTTTGCCCAAAAATAGAAAAATTTCATATCTGCTGTTGACAGCGGCACGCTGGTTTTGCATATTATGCCCATCTCCGGAATTACGCCCTGAAGACGACGGGCCCGCCGAAAACGCTGGCAGCCGATCGAAGAACCATTTCGGCTCTTGATCGTTGTCCAGATATGTCCTATGTGTACAATTCTGGAGGATTAGCCATGGCATTCGCGGAAGCGGCAGCAAATTGGGTTCCGGGCAATGCGCTTGACAGCGTGGCGGATCGCGCGCGGCTGAGCCGTCCCGGGTTGCGGACCTTCTTCAACATCGCGGACGATTGGGGCCTTACTACCGATCAGCAGCGCACTCTGCTGGGGGGTGTTTCAAAATCGTCGCTGCACAATTGGAAAGCTGGACAAGTGTCCGCGCTGTCGCGCGATCAGCTGGAGCGCGTGTCGCTGGTGCTGGGCATCTACAAGGGCATGGCCCTTCTGTTTGCCGATGGTGACGGCGGCAAACGCTGGCTTAAGAGCGAAAACAGCGAAGGCGTGTTCGGTGGCGCATCGCCGCTGTCGCGGATGCTGCGCGGCGGTATTGAAGATCTTTATGTCACGCGGCGGTACATTGACGCCTGGCGCGGAGTCCGGTGACGCCGCCGAGATTATCAGCGATCTCGCAAGCCACCCATCGCCTGATTGCCAGCCGGTGGCCGACTATTGGCGTGTTCGATCGCGTGAGCGCGCCCGCCGATATCCCGGCTGCGCTTGAGCTGGAGATGCTGACCAACGATCGCCTGCATGTTCCGCTGCAGCGGCTGCATGAAATGCCGGAAACAGAGTGGGCGGTCGGCACGCCGAACGCAACCATCATCATGGCAGCATATCTCCATGCCGACGAAGCGGGGGGACGATTTACCGACGGCGCTCTCGGCGCCTGGTACTGTTCTTTCGACCTGCAGACCGCGATCAAGGAGACGGTGTATCATCATACGCGCCGCCTTTCGCATTCGAAAGCAGGATACTATCAGACGATCCAGATGCGCGAGCTTCGCGCTGATATGGATTCGTCGTTCGACGACTTGCGCGGCAGGCAACAGGAATTGGCGCCGCTCTATTCGCCGGATACTTATGCGGACTCGCAGCCATTCGGCGTGAAGCTTCGCAAGGAAGGCTCGAACGGCATCTGCTACGACAGTGTACGCCATCCCGGCGGCGTGTGCCTGGCGGTGTTTCGTCCGCGTCTGGTGCTGAACGTCATGCAGGGCGATCACTTTCAGTACGAGTGGACCGGCACCGAAACGCCCGTCGTCTCGCAGCTGACGAACGTCCCGCTTTAGCAACAAGGAGACCCAACAATGCCTACCGTGCCGGATACACCGGCGGCGGCCGCATGCGCGCGTCCGCCGCTCTCAACCCGAGGGCTGAAGCCCTTCGACCTCAATCCCGACGAAATGGACGATGTTACCATGCGCATCTTCAACGAACTGCGGAAGCAGTTATCGATGATGGAAAACAAGAAAGCGGAGCAACTCGACGCGCAGGATCGCGAACGTCACGCCCGAATCCTCGCTTCTCTCGAACGCACCATGGAACGGCTCGCTAAAGTCGAAGCAGGACGCGCCGCCGCGCGCAAAAGCGTCAAGGAACTGAATGATGGAAGTGCACTTGAGGCGATTGAGCGCAGAGTGGCTGGAGCAGTTGCCGCCGAATTTGCGCGAAGCCGCGCTGAAGGCGCTCACGGAGGATGATGCAAAGCGCATTTGGGGCTCATGGCGCTTTCATGCGCGGGTGGCGCAGTGGGAACCGGAGGGCGATTGGAGAATCTGGTTGTTTCTCGGTGGACGCGGCGCCGGCAAGACCCGCGCCGGCGCGGAATGCGTGGCGGAAGAGATTCGGGCGCAGCGCGTGAAGCGCGTGGCGCTCATCGCCGCCACCCATTCCGATGCGCGGCAAGTTGTGATCGAGGGTCCTGCCGGATTGCTCAGCGTGAGCGAAGGCGCGGAATATGAGCCGAGCTTGCGCCGCGTGCGCTGGCCTGCATCCGGTGCAGAGGCCACTGTGATGAGCGCCGACGAGCCGGACTCGATCCGCGGCTATCAGTTCGAGCTCGCCTGGGGCGATGAGTTTTGCAAATGGCCGGAGCCGCAGGTGGCGCTCGACATGGTGCGCATGGGGCTGCGCCTCGGCGACAATCCGCGGATGATGATCACCACCACGCCGCGGCCGATCCCGGCGCTACTCGAACTCTATTCGTCGTCCGATTGCACAACGACGAAAAGTACCACCTACGACAACGCCGCCAATCTGGCGAAGTCGTTCATCGCCGCGATGAAGAAGAATTACGGCAAGACGCGGCTGGGCCGGCAGGAACTGGATGGCGAGATTATCGAGGATGTGGAAGGCGCGCTGTGGCAGCGCGGCCTGATCGAGCAAAGCCATGTGAAAGAGGCCCCACCATGCGAGCGGATTGTTGTCGGTATCGATCCGCCTGCCAGCAAGAAGGGCATCTGCGGGATTGTTGTTGCAGGGCGTATCGATGATCAGGCGTACGTTCTCGCGGATTGGACAAAAGAGATGCTGACGCCCTTGCAGTGGGCCAACCGTACCGCAGACGCCTACGAACAATTCGAAGCCGATTGCGTGGTGGCGGAAGCAAACCAGGGTGGAGACATGGTGAAGAGCACGCTGTTCGGCGCGCATCCCAACATGAAGATAAAAATGGTGCACGCATCCAAAGGGAAGGTTGCGCGCGCCGAGTCCATTTCCGCCATGTACGAGCAGGGGCGCGTGCATCATGCAGGCGTCTTTCCCGAACTGGAAGACCAACTCTGCCAGTACGACGGCTCCGGCAAATCGCCTGATCGTCTGGACGCGCTGGTATGGGCCTTGACGGAACTGTTCCCGCAAAACCGCAAGCTCATCGCGGTACCGCGCGTGCGGCCGCTCTAGAAAAGGAATCATCGAAATGTTTGAAGGTCTCTTCCGCTCTGCCGGGCGGCGGGCGCGGAACCGCGCGCCGGAAACCAAATCGTCGCCGCTGATCGCGCTGCAGCTGATTGGCCAGGCGCGGTGGACACCACGCAATTACATAAGCCTCGCGCGTAACGGCGTTATGCGGAATGCGGTCGTCTATCGTTGCGTGCGCATGATCGCGGAAGCGGCCGCCAGCGTGCCGTTCCTGCTCTACGAAGGCGAAAAGGAGCTCTCGGCGCATCCGCTGCTCGCGCTGCTCACCTCACCCAACACGCAGGAATCCGGAGCGGCGCTGTTCGAGCGCTGGTATGCCTTCCTGCAGTGCGCCGGTAACGCGTATCTTCACGCCATCATGCTGCAAGGCGAAGCCCGCGAGCTGTATGTGCTCCGCCCGGACCGCATGAACGTGATCGAAGGCGCAGGCGGCTGGCCGCTGGCTTACGATTACTGCGTCAACGGCAGAACCTCGCGGATCGGCCGCGATGCCACCGGCTTTCTTCCGGTACTGCATGGCACCCTGTTTCATCCGCTGGACGATCATTACGGCCTCTCGCCGCTTGAGCCGGCGCTCAACGCCATTGATGTGCACAATGAGGGCGCATCGTGGACGAAATCGCTGCTCGACAACGCGGCGCGTCCCTCCGGCGCGCTGATCTATAAAGGCCCAGACGGCGCGCCCAACCTCACCGACGAGCAGTTCGGCCGCCTCAAACGCGAACTGGAGGACGGCTACCAGGGCGCGATGAATGCCGGCCGGCCGATGGTGCTGGGAGGCGGGCTGGAATGGCAAAGCATGAGCCATTCGCCGGCCGATCTCGATTTCGCCAACACCCGCGATGTGGCGGCACGCGAGATCGCGCTCAGCTTTGGCGTGCCGCCCATGCTGCTCGGCATTCCCGGCGACAACACCTACTCGAATTACGCGCAGGCAAATCTGGCGCTGTGGCGGCAGACGGTGCTGCCCCTGGTGGCGCGAACCTGCGCGCAGCTCACCCGCTGGCTGGCGCCGAAGTTCGGCGATGGTCTGCGTATCGATTGCGACATCGATGAAGTACCGGCTCTGGCCGAAGCGCGCGAATCCGTGTGGGAGAAGCTTAGCGCCGCCTCGTTTCTCACGCTGAACGAGAAACGCGCCGCCGCCGGCTACGGCCCGATGGAGGGCGGCGATGTGGTGGGGTGACGGAGAAAGCAAACGCAACCACTACTGTCATCCCCGGCGAGCATTCGCGCGCCCGCGCGAATGCGAGGGAAGTGGACCCAGGTAACGACACACCCGGAACGGCTGACGGTGTGGCACTGCGCAGTGCCTCACCTTCAACATCTCGCCTGTTCCATCCACCTGGGTCCCCTTCCCCTCGCAACGCTGACGCGTTGCTCGGCCGGGGATGACAAATTTTTCTGATATGAGAGATCGAGCATGAGCAGCATCACCTCACACATCCAGTGGGGCTGGATGTGGAGAAGATTCCGGCCGCCCTCGTAGCGGCTTTTTTGTTGCAGACGGCCAGATGAATGTCAGCGGTAGCTGATTGGGAATTTCACTGTCACTGATCCCCGCGTTGTGTCCTTTGCCTTTACCGTGAAGCTGTAGCCCGGTGCATGCGATTCACCCGGTGTGGTCTCGGAGATGTCCACATGATTGGCAACCGGTTCACCGTCGTTCATCGACGATGACGCAATGCTGAAGCTTGCGCTGCTGACAGCAAAACCCTGAAGCGTGCTGAGGGTGCAGATTCCGTCTCGCTGGGGTGTGACGTGCACCGCGCCGGGCGTGGCCGTTGAGTTAATGTCGAAATCCACGGTGGCTGTGAGGTAGCCGTCTGGGCCATCCGGAACGAGGGTGCCGGTGACGGCCGGATTGGCGCAATTCAAGCTGACCGGGTAGGGCGACGGCGGCTCGTTACCGGCAACCACCCCCGCAATCGCTGCGCCCAGCGGAACCGTGATGGGGTTGTCGTACGAGTAATTTGCGCCGCTTGCCGCGTCCACCACACCGCCCACCACCACGCCGCCCACGCCGCCGAGCACGTTTGCCGCCGTCGTCGCGCCGAAATGCGAGATGGCAACCACGTGTCCTGGCTCGTAGCCGCCTTTCTGGCAGGTGACGCCGAGATCGGTCTTCGTCTTGTGTACGACCACGCTGCCCGGAGAACTAACGTACCAGGTCCCCTGAGAATTGGTGAGCGTACACGCCGCGCCGGTTACCGGCGTTGTGTTCACCGAAACCGATTGCGTGGTGCCTTCGATAACAGTGGCGCAGCCCGACACAGCGGCGCCCAACGCGGCAACCGCCGCGGCAGCAGACAATTTCATTGGATTGGCCCCTCAGCCCGAAGTGAAGTTCCCGCTCTATAGCGAGCGCGGAAGAAAGACAACAAGGGTGGGTGGTGAGCGTAAATAATCCGTGGAAAGACATCAAAAGAAAGAGGATGCCATGAGCATCATCACCGAACATATCCAGCCTGGGCTGGATATGAAGAAGATCCCGGCCGCCCTTGTGGCGGCTTTTTTGTTGCAGACCGCCGGCGCGCTGTTCTGGGCGGGCTCTGCTGCCGATCGCATCTCCACGCTCGAGCGCACCGTGCAGGGCGAGCAGGCCGCGATCGCACAAGTCGCCGTGCTGGAAGAGCAGGTGCGCGAGATGAAAGACCAGTTGTCGCGCATCGAAGGCAAGCTCGACCGGATGCAAAGCTCGCAAGCGCACACGCCATAACCTCACCTCACCCAAGGCGGGGAGGTGAATTCAAAATCGAAAGCCCAACACATGCCCCCGCAAGTCACCACTTTGCGGCGCAGGCTGGCGCGTCTCGACGCGCCGGCCGCGCTCACTTCCCTCAATCGCGACGAATTCCAAGGCTACGCCTCATTGTTCGGCGTGCCCGATGGCGCGGGCGATGTGGTGGCGCCTGGCGCCTTCGCGAAATCGCTACGCGCGCGCGGCATCGAGCGCATCCGAATGCTTTATCAGCACTTCGCGCATGAACCGATCGGCGTGTGGGAGGAAATTCGTGAGGACGCGCGCGGCCTTTATGTGCGCGGGCGGCTCACCACCGATATCGAACGTGGCCGCGATGTGCTGGCGCTGCTGAAAGACGGAGCGCTCGACGGTCTCTCCATCGGATTCAAAACGCAGCGCGCGCGGCGCGATCCCGCTACCGGCGCGCGCGTCCTTATCGAAGTGGAGCTTTGGGAAGTCTCGGTCGTGACCTTCCCGCTGCTTGAAGGAAGCAACGTCACGGCCATCGGCGCAAAGAGCGATGCAGCGCGGCACATCCGCCGCGCTGCAGACGTGATGCGCGCTTAATCTTGCAAGAGGAAAACACATGGAACTGGAAACCAAGGCGCTGGAGACGCGAGACGCCGCGCAATCCCGCGAAATCAAGGAGGCGTTCGGCGAATTCCTGCGCGCCTTCGAAAGCTTCAAGCAGGCGAACGACGAGCGTCTTGCGCAACTTGAGAAACACGGCGCCGATGTCGTCACCGAAGAAAAAATGGAACGCATCAACAAGGCGCTCGACACTCAGAAGCGCACGCTCGACGAGTTGATGCTTTCCGCGGCGCGGCCGCAGCTCGGCAGCGAAACCAAGGCCGCCAATGATCGCAACACGCGCGAGCGCAAGGCAGCGTTTGACACTTACGTCCGCAAGGGCGATGCGAGCGGCTTCCACTCGCTGGAGCTGAAAGCGATGAGCGTCGGCTCCAATCCGGATGGCGGCTATGTGGTGCCGCTGGAGATCGAGCAAACCATCGATCGCGTGCTCGCCAAGGCCTCACCCATCCGTGCACTCGCGACCGTGCGGCAGATTGGCGGCAATGTGTACCGCAAGCCGATCAGCATCAATGATCCGGGCACGGGCTGGGTGGCGGAAACGGATGCGCGGCCGCAGACCAGCACGCCCACCTTGGCGGCGCTCGATTTTCCGGCGCTGGAGCTTTACGCGATGCCGGCCGCGACCCAAACGCTGCTTGACGATGCGCAGGTGGATATCGAGCAGTGGCTCGCTTCCGAAGTCCAAATTGTCTTCGCCGAGCAGGAAGGTGCCGCGTTCGTCAGCGGCAATGGCGCCACGCAGCCCAAGGGCTTCCTCAGCTACACCAACGTGGCGGATGGTTCGTGGAGCTGGGGCAGCATCGGTTACATCGCATCGGGTGCGGTAGGCGCGTTTGCCTCGTCCAATCCAAGCGATGCGTTGCTCGATCTCGCTTATGCACCGAAGCAAGCCTATCGGGCGAACGCCAGCTGGGTGATGAACCGGAAAGTCGAAGCGGCGATCCGTAAATTCAAGGATACGACTGGCAACTACATCTGGCAGCCGGCAGCGGCGGCGGGTCAGAGCGCCACGCTGTTCGGCTTCCCGGTGGCTGTCGCGGAAGACATGCCGGACATGACGGCGAACTCGTACTCCATCGCCTTTGGCGATTTCGCACGAGGCTATCTGGTGGTGGACCGCGTGGGCATCCGCGTGCTGCGCGATCCATATTCAGCGAAGCCGTATGTGCTGTTTTACACGACGAAGCGCGTGGGCGGCGGCGTGCAGAATTTCGAAGCCATCAAGCTGATGAAGTTCGCAGCGAGCTAACAATCACGCGATGCACAGTTATCCTCCCCCGCTTGCGGGGGAGGGGACCGCGAAGCGGTGGAAGGGGGATTTCGCTCCCCCTTCCGCCTCACTTCGCTTCGCTTCGCTCGTTCGGCTCCTCCCCCGCACGCGGGGGAGGAGAAGAGCGAGCACGCATTTGGAACACACACCATGCCCCTCCAACTTATCACGCCGCCGGTGGTCGAGCCGGTGACTTTGGTCGATGCCAAACTGCATCTGAAGGTCGATACGGCGGATGACGACACGCTCATTACCCGCCTCATCACCGCCGCGCGGGCCCGTGCCGAATGGCACACCGGTCGTGCGCTCAACACGCAAGGCTGGATACTGTGGCTGGATTGCTGGCCGCTACGCGGCGTCGTCGAAATTCCGCTCCCGCCATTGCAAAGCGTGAGCGCGGTCACTTTGTACGCACCGGATGACAGCGCCACCGCGCTCGATTCCGCGACCTACCAGGTGGATGCAGCATCCGCGCCGGCGCGGCTTGCGCTCAAATCTGCCATACTGCCGCCAGGCAATCTGCGCGCGATCAATGCCATGGCTGTGGCGTTCACCGCGGGCTATGGCGACAACGCGGATGACGTTCCGGCAGGTTTCCGCGCCGCCGTCCTGGAGCTGATCGCGTTTCTCTACGAACACCGCGGCGAAGCGCCCGCGGAGCTTCCGACAGATGTGCTCGCGATGCTCGCGCCATTCCGCCTGATTCATTTCTGAGAAACACCATGCTTTCGACGTTGAACCGGCGCGTCGCGCTGGAGGCACAAAGGCTCACGCCGGATGGCGCCGGTGGATACAGCGCGAGCTGGGATGTGATTGCGACTGTCTGGGCCGCGGTCGAACCGATGAGCGGCACCGACGTGTTCGGCCCGGATGCCAGCGAAGCGCGCGTGAAATACCGCGTTACCATCCGGCGCCGCACCGACCTGTTCGCCGGCATGCGGGTGAACGATGGCGGACGTTTGTTTGCGATCACAACGGTGCTGGATGACGGCCCGCAATCGCAATTCTTCACCTTGATGACGGAGAAGATTGGATGAGCGGCATCTCCTTCGCCCTGCAGCAGGCAATCTTCGCGGCGCTCTCGGCCAGCAGCGATCTTCAGGCGCTGATCGGGGATCGGATATTCGATTATGTGCCACCCGACAGCACCTTTCCTTATGTGGTGCTGGGCGACGGCAGCGAATCCGACTGGAGCACATCCACCGAAGAGGGTACCGAACATGCGATTCAGATCGATGTCTGGTCGCGCGAGCCCGGCCACAAGGAAGCCAGGCAGATTGCCGATGTCATCCGCGCAACTTTGAATAACGCGGCGCTTACCGTCACCGGCGCCGCGCTGATCGACATCCGCTATCTCACAACCGATTTCAGCCGCGAACCCGACGGCCAAACCTTCCGCGCGCGCCTCTCATTTCGCGCCGTCACCGAACCCTAAGGAGAACCACCATGTCCGCACAAAAGGGGCGCGACCTGCTCGTCAAGATCGGCGATGGCGGGTCGCCCGAAAATTTCACCACCGTCGCGGGCCTGCGCGCCACGACCTTGTCGTTCAATTCCACCACAGTGGACGTCACCAATGCAGACTCCGCCAACCAATGGCGCGAACTGCTGGCGGGCGCCGGCGTGAAGAGCGCCGCGTTCTCCGGCGCGGGCGTGTTCAAGGATGCGGCGAGCGATGAGAGTTTGCGTAGCGCCTTCTTCAACCAAACGGCGCCGAACTTCCAGGTGGTGATCCCGAACTTCGGCACGATCACTGGCCCGTTCCAGATGGCCTCGCTGCAATATGAAGGACCGTATGACGGCGAAGTGAAACTGTCGCTGTCGCTCGCCTCCGCCGGCGCCCTCACTTTCGAAGCTATGTGAAATCCAACCCAAAAGGAGAAAGACAATGCCCAACAAAGCACGCGGCGAAAGCGAGTTTCTCGCCGGAACCGAACGTTATATCATGAAGCTGACGCTCGGCGCCCTGGCCGAAATCGAAAACGGTCTTGGTGTGAGTTCGCTCAGCGACATCGCCGGCAAGCTGAAATCGCTCGGCACCATGGATCTGGCGACGGTAGCCTCGGCGCTGTTGCGCGGCGCCGGCCACAATTTTTCGCCAGCCGAGGTGCTGAAGCTCGACACCGATCTCGGCACCCTCATCGGCGCGATCACCGACGCATTCGATGCCGTAGGCCTGGCGCACGGCGAGGCAGGCGAGAGCGTGTTCGCAAAAGAAAGCGCGAAGGTGTCGTCCAGCCCTTTGGCTGGGACGAGCTCCTCGCCTTCGCCCTAGGCCGGGTGCGGCTCACACCGGACGTGTTCTGGGCGATGTCGCTCAGCGAGTGGCGCGCGGCCGTGAACGGCTTTGCGCGTCGTTCGCACCGCGCGGCGCCGCTCACTCGCTCCGATTTTGAACACCTGATGACGCTCTATCCTGACGAGGTGCCGCCATGGCCTCCGCAACGCTGAACGTGAACACCGATTTTTCCGGTGTGGATGCGGCGCTCGGTGCGGTCGCGAAATCGCTGGATGCGTTCGCCAAAGGGCCGGTGACCGACAGCGCCAATCTGATCGAGCGCGCGGTCAGCGGCAGCTTCAATGCCATCGCCGACACCATCGCGCGTGCCGCGCTGTCGGGCTAAGCCTCGATGGATTCGCTGGTGAACGCGATCCTGGCGGATTTCGACCGCGTCGCGGTGAAGGACTTCATCGCCAAGCCCATCGAAGGCGTGCTGTCCTCGCTCGTCGCATCGCTGTTGCCGATCGGCGGCGCGCGCGCGAGCGGCGGCCCGGTCGATGCAGGGCTTGCCTATCTGGTGGGCGAGCAGGGGCCGGAGATGTTCGTGCCGCAAGGCGCGGGATCGATTGTACCGAACGGCACAGTTGCTCCGTCGCGGCCGCAGATTGTGCTCAATGTAAATGCGCGCGATGCGCAGAGCTTCCTCAAATCGGAAACGCAGATCGCCGCCATGCTCTCCCGCGCCCTGGCAAGAGGGCAGAGAAATCTATGACCGGAGCGGGATGCTCAGGAGCGCAGCTAGCCGATTTCGCTCGTCGATGAGCGTTGTGCGGAATAACTCTCGATCTTCGACTTGTTTCGAAAAGGCAAGCGATTCCAACTCGGCGATTCGCAATCGTACCTGCTCGACCGCGGGAACGTCATTCCGCCATGAGATGAAATCGTCCCATTCGAGTTCATACCGCATTGGGCCATCGAGGAATCGATCAAGAAGGGCGATCAGCTCGGGAATGTTCGCAGCTGGTTCTTGCCGAAGATGAATGCGGCTTGAAGAGATCAGAGATTTCTTCAACCGCTCCTTGAGTCTGCCGAACATCGTTCGCCCGTCTCGTCTGAAATTTGTGCTTATCACCATTGGAGTGGTTATGTCTTTCCACGAAATTCAGTTTCCCACCGCGATTGCTTTCCACTCCAGCGGCGGACCGGAGCGCAAGACAGAGATCGTCACGCTCGGCTCGGGGTTCGAGGAGCGTAACGCCGTGTGGGCCAATTCCCGCCGCCGCTACGATGTCGGTTACGGCGTGAAAACGCTCGACGATCTGCACAGCGTGATCGCGTTCTTCGAGGCGCGGCTGGGAAGGCTGTACGCCTTCCGCTTCAAGGATTTCGGCGACTTCAAATCCTGCGCGCCGAACGAAGCGGTGAGTCCGCTGGATCAGAGCATCGGCACCGGCGATGGCGCGACGACCCAATTCCAGCTGATCAAGACCTACACCTCCGGTCCCTCCAACTGGATACGCATCATCGACAAACCCGTGGCCGGCACGGTGTACGTCGCGGTCGCGGGCGTGGAGCAAACCTCGGGCATCACCTTCGATGATACGACAGGCCTGATCACGTTTGGCTTCGCGCCCGCTTCCGCCGCCGCCATCACCGCCGGCTTCGAGTTTGATACGCCGGTGCGGTTCGACACAGATTCGCTGGCGATCAACCTCTCGAACTTCGCGGCCGGCGAAATTCCCTCCATCCCTCTGGTGGAGATACGGATTTGAACACAGCTGTCATCCCCGGCGAGCATTCGCGCCTTACGCGCGAATGGGAGGGAAGGGGACCCAGGACGTGACGTGAACGCAACGTTGGAATCCTAGAATAGTGCACTGCCACTGCCTCCAACAGTTTGTCTGTTCCGCGCCACCTGGGTCCCCTTCCCCTCGCGCACGCCGGGCGGCGTTCGCTCGGCCGGGGATGACAGTTGGAGCGGAAAGGAACAATCACAATGAAAAATATCTCCCCTGATCTGCAGGCGCAGCTGAACGCCGGCACCACTACTCTGTGCTGGTGCTGGAAGATCGTGCGCAACGATGACACCACGCTGGGATTCACCGATCATGATGTGCCGGTGACATTCGATGGCGTCACTTACGAAGCAGTAAGCGGGTTCACCGCGAGCGAGGTGCAATCCACGCTCGGTCTCGCAGTGGACAATCTCACCGTGCTCGGCGCGTTGTCGTCCGGTGCCATCACAGAAAGCGATCTCGCAGCCGGCATGTACGACAACGCGGCCATAGAAGTCTGGCGGGTGAACTGGGCCGCGCCGGATAGCCGCGTGCTGATGCGCAAAGGCAATCTCGGCGAGGTGAAGCGGGGGAAGACTGCGTTTCAGGCGGAGGTGCGCGGGCTGGCGCACCTGTTGAACCAGCCAATAGGCCGCGCCTACGGCTATTCCTGCGACGCCGACCTCGGCGACGCTCGCTGCACCATCGATCTCAGCAATCCGCTCTACCGCGGTGTCGGCACAGTGGCGGCAATCACCGATCCGCGCCGCTTCACCGCGAGCGGACTCGATAGTTTTGCAGATCAGTGGTTCGCGGGCGGCAAGCTCACCTGGACGGGCGGCGCCAATGCCAATCGCGCCATGGAAGTGAAGCGGCATGGCGTCGTGGCGGCGCGGGTCAGCCTCGAGCTTTGGCAGCAGATGAGTGAGGCCATCGCAGTGGGGGACGCCTTCATCGTCACCGCCGGCTGCGACAAGCAGTTCGGCACCTGCAAAGCGAAGTTCGACAATGCAGTGAACTTCCGCGGCTTTCCTTACATGCCGGGCAACGATGCGGTGACCTCGTATCCCACGCAATCGCAAACTCCCGACGGAGGCAGCCGCTATGGAAACTGATGTCCTCGAGTGCGCCAGCGCTTCATTATCTGGCCAAATGGTACGTATCGCCCGCGAGTGGATCGGCACGCCGTACGTACATCAGGCGAGCCTGAAGCACGTCGGCTGCGATTGCCTGGGGCTGCTGCGCGGCGTTTGGCGGGACCTCTACGGCGAAGAGCCGGAAGAGACGCCGCCATACTCGCTTGACTGGGCGGAAGCCACCGGCGCGGAGACCTTATACATGGCGCTCGAACGTCATGCCCGCGAGATTGCCGCCGACAGGCTCGCGCCCGGCGACATTGCGCTGTTCCGCATGACCGGCCGCGGCCCGGCCAAGCATTGCGGAATTGTAAGCGCTCGCGATGGGCGGCTCACGCTTGTCCACGCCCGCCAGAACAAGCGGGTGAGCGAAGAACCGCTTTCCGCCTTCTGGCGCAGCAAGCTCGCCTTTGCGTTTCGGATTTGACATTTGAATTTGTGCGTCAGGAGTGGTGAGGTGGTATATGTTGATACGCGTTGGACTCCTCGCATTCGGCTCATTGCTCCTTTCGGCGAACGCCTTCGCGCAAACGAGCGACGCCGCGAATTGCGCCAAAGGCGAAGGCGATAGCGCCATTGCCGCCTGCAGCGAGATCATCGCGGCCGGGGATGGCGCGGAAGTTTCCTGGGCGCTGTTCGACCGCGCCCGCGCCTACTTCAACGAGAAAATGTACGGCAGCGCCGTAGACGATCTCACCGAAGTGCTGCGCTTCAGGCCAGACGATACGCAGGCGCTGGAAAATCGCGGTCTCGCCTTTCTGTCGATGGACGATTACGGCCGCGCAATCGCCGATTTCGGCAAGGTGATCGATTTGCAGCCCACATCCGTCGCCGCCTGGCGGGAGCGCTGCTGGACGCATGCGGCGGCGGGTCGCGATCTCGATGATGCGCTGGAAGATTGCAACAAGGCGCTGTCACTTAAAGCCAACGACGCCGCAGCACTGGATGCACGCTGCTTCATGCAGCTGCGGCTTTCGGCATACGCGGCTGCGATCACAGATTGTTCGGCGGCCGCAGTAGCCGATCCACAGCTCGCCTCGTCGCGTTATCTGCGCGGCGTCGCGAAGAATAAAATGGGCGACGTGGCCGGCGGCGACGCCGACATCGATGCAGCGCGCGCCCGCGACCCGGATATCGCCCAGACCTTCGCCAATTACGGCGTGAAGCCGTAAGCCGGCCGAGAGTAGTTCAAGAAAAGAGGCAGTGTTCCCTCCCTGCTGGACTGAAAAACGCAAAAGCGATACACTCCTGCCCGCCGGGCGGCCTTAAGCTGTGGCGGCAATGATGGGGAAATTTGTGAAGAAACTGATCGGTATTCCGGCGCTACTGCTCACCACCGCGATAGCGTGTACCGCGAACGCGGCGCAGACCGCACGGCCCATGTATCTGTCGTTCAAGCATGCGGCCCGACACGCGGCCCCGGGCGCGCCGCAGCTGCCGCAATGGAACGGCAGCTTCACCGATCGCACGGGCAAGCAGGTGAACTTCACCATGGTGGGCGGGAACCCCGCGAATACCGCAACCACGCATGTTCCCGTCGTATTGGTTCCCGTGGTCGCGGTGTATGGACAAGACAACGGAAATCGCGTGTTCGATCCCGGCAAGCACAAGGTCTCCAATGGTCAGACCATTGTGCAGAACGTGATGAATTCTCCGCTGTTCACCTCGAACATCGATTACATCCAGGGCGGCACCGATCTCGGTACCACACAATTCCTCGATGCATTTCAGCGCGGCAATTTCTGGAGCGCGGTGAAGAAAAATTCCGGCTATCATCTGCTGTACGATGTAACGGTAGGTGAGCCGCTGGAAATACACGTGGCCAGCGGTCAGGGGAACGTGATGCAGAACCCGCTGGGCGGCGGCAAGATCGGCACGTTTGGCTTCGGAGATTTCGACAGCCAGGCGGAAGGTTACATCTCCGCGGAGCAGGCGACGATCAACCCGGGAGTGATTCCGCTGTTCGTGAGCTACAATGTGTTTCTCACCGAGGGCGGCTGCTGCGTCGGCGGCTATCACTATGCCGAAGGGGGCGCGCCCGGTGGGCAGACTTATGCTTTTGCGACCTACGTGGATGCGAAGAAATCCTTCGCTGAAGACGTTTCCGCCATCGCGGTGGAGTTGGGCGAGCTGACGGATGATCCGTTTGCCAGCAATCTGGTGAACTGCACCGACTCACCATCCCTTTCCGCCGGCGTCACCGTCGGGCTGAAGAACGTCTATCCGTACACGGAGAACGATTTTACCTATCGTCTGCCCTCGCTGGACTTCGGCACCTATTTCGGGGCGCCGAAATCCACTTCCGTGAACAAGTGGTACAGCTTCCAGGGCGAGCAGAAGCACGTTTGCGGCGGGCAATAGAGCGCAGCGATTGATTGGTGAAGCATGGGTTGCCTCTCGCAGCGAGAGGGCGGGTTTCTTTGCGCTTCGCCTTTCCTTTTAAATAGGCTTAAATCCTGCGATGATGGAAAGCGCGCGCAGTCGTAGCGCAGCGGCCGCTTTTGTTGCTGCGGGTTTTGCCGTGGCCGGACATCCGGCAGCTGCCTTTCAAAGCACCGATCGCTGCTTCATGGAGCCGATGCTGGCGCCATCGACGCACTATCGCATCAGCGAGATCACGCGGATGCTCCGCTCATTGTCGCCTTCGACGCAAACCCAGGGCTGCATGTTGTTTGCGCGCGGGCTGCTGCATCATTTCGACGGGGATCCTCAAGCAGCCATCGACGATTATACGCACGCGCTGGACTGGATGCGGGAACCACAAGCCGTGCACGAAATGCGCGGCGATGCTTATGAAGATGCGGGTGAGCACGACAAGGCACTCGCCGACTATGCACAAGCAGCGAAAACGAAACCGGATGCCAAGGCGCTGAGCGATCTCTGCTGGGTGCGTGGCGTGCGGGGTCATCCGCTCGATCGTGCGCTCGCCGATTGCAATGATGCGCTCAAGCAGAAAGCGGACGATACGAACGCGCGGGAAGCACGCTGTTTCGTGCTGTTTCGGATGGGCCGCTATGCCGATGCCATTCCCGATTGCGACGCCGTGCTCAAAGAGAAGCCGAATACGGCGGGCGCGCTGTACATACGCGGCCTCGCCAAACGGCACAGTGGCGACGAAGCGGGCGCCGCCAAGGACATCGCCGCGGCCACAGCAATAAATGACAACATCGTGGCGTTCTTCGCGCTCTGGGGCGTGAAGGGGTAGGTTGGTCCGAACGGCGCCTAACGGGTGAGGCAGAGGCGAAGCAGGCCTCGGCAGCGACGCCCAGACTCACACATCTGTGACTTGCGCGGGTTGACGCGCTGCGCCGAAATCATCGGACTCGACGGCGCAGTCTCCAGGTGAGCACACCAGGCCTGCGGCGGGGAAACAGGAGACACAGGCATGCGCAATTTTGTGAAGCCGTTGGCGCTTCCGCTGGCGCTCACCCTTCTTCTGATCGCGGATGTGACGGCAAACGCGGATGAATACCTTTTTTCGGGGCGAACGGCACAGGATATGGCGCGGCAATGCTACAACCCGAGTTCGACGGATCCCCAATACGTCATCACCATCTGCACGCGCGTTATCAATGAAACCACGCTCTCGAGCGAGCCATGGGCCTTCGCGACGCGCGCGGTCGCCTACATTCACTCCGGCAGGCTGGACGATGCGCTCGATGATCTCGACGAAGCCATTCGCCTGTCGCCCAGGGACTATCAATATATGGCGGACTATTTCCAGTACCGCTGCCTCACGCAGCTTAATCGGAGGGAAGCGCGGGATGCCTTGGAAGATTGCAATGCGTCACTCAAGCTACGCCCGAACGACACAACGACGGCAGAGTTCCGCGGTGACGTGCACTACGCATTGAACAATTATACGGCTGCGATTGCGGATCTCGATGCCGCATTGGCCGTCAAGCCGGACAATGCCGGCGCACGGTATGTTCGGGGATTGGCGCGGATGCGGAACGGCGATACGCAAGGTGGTCAGGCCGATATCGCGGCAGCCAAAGCAAAAAAGCCGGACATTGCCAGGGACTACCCCGGAATGTGAGCTTTACCTGCCGTCCTGCGGAGATCGCACCGAGCAAGAGGACAGTTGGCGACGCGCGCGAATCCCGCTAGGCCATGAGGGGGAAATAAAGGCAGGGGGCGTTTGTGCGTGAGTGTTTTATCGCGCCGCTGATGGCAGCCGCACTCGCTGTAACCATTCCAACGAGCGCCGCCTCGGCAGGTCCGGGGGATTCGCAATGCGGTGCCGAACCGAATCCGTTCTATTCGATTGAATCGTTGATAGCGGCATGCACTCACATGGCGCGCGGCACGCCAGAATACATGGGGCCCGGCATTGGCATGATGCCGAGCGCGCCACCAGAAGCCCGCGCTCAGGCCTACTACCATCGGGGATTGTACTACCAATTCAGTCATCGGTACGATCTTGCAATCGCTGATTATACCAGCGCGACCGGTTGGAAGCGCACATACGAGGATGCCTACGCAGCGCGCGGAGACGCCTATGAAGACGCTGGAGACCACGCAGGTGCTGCATCAGATTACGCGCAAGCGGCTTCTCTTCGAACCGATGACGCTCAGGATTTGAATAACAGATGCTGGGATCGCGCGATGCGGGGGCATCCTCTCGATCGCGCCTTGGCGGATTGCAACGCCTCGCTGAAGTTCAACCCCGACTACCCGGCGGCGTTCGACTCCCGGTGTCTCGTGAATTATCGCATGGGGAATTACGCGGATGCCATTACAGACTGCAGCGAAGCGCTAAAGCAGGAACGGCAGTCGCCGACGAGTCTCTACACTCGCGGCTTGGCCAAAATTCGCTCCGGCGATACCACGGGCGGCAATAGCGATATTGCTGCCGCAAAAGATTCATACCGCCAGGTCGAAGAGCTCTTTGCCGTTTGGGGAGTGAAGCCCTAACGGAACCCGCATTCCCTTCTCCGAACGAGGAAGGTGAACGACGCCTCCGGAGCGAGGCGAAGGAATCACACATGGCATCGCTTGTTCTCGGCATCGCGGGCTCCGCGATCGGGCCGTCGCTCTTTGGCGCAGGCTTTTCGCTGTTCGGCGCCAGCATCACCGGCGCGGAAATCGGCGGCGCTATCGGCGCGCTGATCGGCACGGAGCTCGACAACCTCATCGCGCCCGGCACGCATATCACGCGCAAATCGCCGCGGCTTTCCGATGTGAACATTCAAGCGTCCACAGAAGGCGCACCCATTGTGCGCATGTACGGGCGCATGCGTGTGGCCGGCCAGCTATTATGGGCGACGAAATTCAGGGAGACGATCGTCAAGTCGCAACAGGGCGGTGGCGGCAAAGGCGGACCGGGCGTCACCGAAACGGACATCGATTACAAGTACTCGATCTCTTTTGCAGTCGGCCTTTGTGCTGGCGTGGTGACCAAAATTGGGCGCGTGTGGGCTGACGGCAACCTCATCGACATCTCGCAATTCACCACCCGCTTTTACGCCGGCGACGAAGCGCAAGCCTTCGATCCGCTGATCGAAGAGATCGAAGGCGCCGGCAACACGCCGGCGTATCGCGGCCTCGCCACCATCGTGTTCGAGGACATGGACCTCACCGCTTTCGGCAACCGTATTCCGCAGCTGAATTTCGAGGTCATCCGGTCATTGTCGGACAACAATCCGGACGCACTGGAGAACCGGCTCGGAGGCGTGGCGCTGATCCCCGGCGCCGGCGAGTTCGTCTACGGCACCGAAATGATCACTGCCGATAACGGCCAGGGCACGACTACGCCGCAGAATGCGCACAACGCCGGCGGCCTGGCTGATTACACAGCGTCGCTCGATGAGCTGCAGGCGCTGGCGCCAAACTTCGGCACAATTTCGCTGGTGGTGGGCTGGTTTGGCGACGACCTACGCTGCGGGGAAACGCTGATCAAGCCGGGCGTGGAGATCGCCAAGAAGGACACCTATCCGGAAACCTGGAGTGTGGATGGGGTATCGCGCGCCAATGCTCATCTGGTGAGCGCGATAGATGGTATTCCGGCTTATGGCGGGACGCCGTCGGACCAGAGCGTGGTGGAAGCGATTCAGGATCTGAAGGCGCGAGGCTTGCGCGTGCTGTTCAATCCGTTCCTGTTCATGGACGTGCCAAGTGGCAACTCGCTGGAGGACCCCCTACACCGGCGCTTCCGGCCAGCCGCCTTATCCTTGGCGCGGCCGCATCACCTGCGATCCGGCACCGGGCGTGAGCGGCTCCCCGGACAAGACCAGCGCGGCGGCGACCCAACTGAATGCCTTCTTTGGCAGCGCCACCGCGGCCGATTATTCCGTAAGCGGAACAACGGTGATATGGACCGGCGGCGACGAGTGGGGCTATCGCCGGATGGTACTGCACTACGCGCATCTTTGCGCAGCCGCCGGCGGCGTGGACGCCTTCCTCATCGGCTCGGAATTGCGCGGTCTTACCCGCGTGCGCGACAGCGCGATGACATATCCAGCGGTGGCGGCGCTAAAAGCGCTGGCGGCGGACGTGCGTGGGATTCTCGGGCCGGCCACGAAGATCGGCTACGGCGCGGACTGGACGGAATACAACAATCACCAGACCGGCGACGCGCCCGGCGCACTGCTATTCAATCTCGATCCGCTGTGGAGCGACGCCAACATCGATTTCGTCGGCATCGACAACTACATGCCGGTTTCCGATTGGCGCGACGGCACGGCGCATCTGGATTACGACGCCGTGAACGGGCCGACAAACATTCACGATGTGGATTATCTCACGGGCAACGTCCGCGGCGGCGAGGATTACGATTGGTACTACGCGAGCGATACAGACCGCGATATGCAGGTGCGCACGACAATCGCGGATGGTTACGGCAAGCCGTGGATGTTCCGTCAGAAGGACATCGGGGCCTGGTGGAGCAACGCGCATTACGACCGCGCCGATGGAACGGAGAGCGGATCGCCAAGCTCCTGGGTGCCGCAATCCAAACCTATCTGGTTCACCGAACTGGGGTGTCCGGCCGTGGACAAAGGTTCGAACCAGCCGAACGTGTTCTTCGATCCCAAGTCGAGCGAGAGCGCGCTGCCGTACTACTCGAACGGCAGCCGCGACGATCTCATCCAGCGACGTTTCCTGGAAGTACACCTGAAATTCTGGAGCGATCCGGCCAACAACCCGGCCTCAAGTATCTATAGCGGGGTCATGCTGGACACGGCGAACATTTATCTGTGGTGTTGGGATGCGCGGCCGTTTCCGTTCTTTCCGGCGTTTGCGAACGTCTGGGGCGATGCCGCCAACTACAATCTCGGCCATTGGCTGAACGGCCGCCTCGGCGCGGTGATGCTGCCGGATCTGGTCATCCAACTGTGCGCCGATGCAAACTTCAGCGCGATTGATGTCTCGAATATCGATGGCGTGGTGACCGGTTACGCGGTGTCCGACACTATGAGCGTGCGCGACGCGCTCACGCCGCTCTCTGTGGCCTATTTCTTCGACGCAGCCGAAAGTGAAGGCGACATCAAATTCGTGGCGCGCGGCCGGCCCAATCCGGTGCCGTTGAACGAATCCGATCTTGTGATCCCGGACGAGGGCGAGCCGAATTTCGGCTTTTCACTTGTCCGCGCGCAGGAAACCGATCTGCCGACCGACACGCGCATCGCCTACATCGATGTCGATGCCGATTACCGGCAGGCGATCACAGATGCCCGGCGGCTGACCGGCGCGTCGGATCGCGTCACGCAAGCCGCGCTGCCTATCGTCCTGGGTCAGGCGAGCGCCATCGGCATCGGTGAGCGGCTGTTGCAGGATGCCTGGGTCATGCGCGAGAGCGCCTCCTTTGCGCTGGCGCCTTCGCAACTGGCGCTCGATCCAACCGACGAGGTGCTGCTCACCGCAGGCGGACGCGAGCGGCGCCTGCGCCTTACGGACGTGAACGATGCCGGCGCGCGAAGCGTGCAGGCGGTCGCCACCGATCCGTCGATCTATGAGGAGATCGTAGGGCCGGCACGGGCGTCGGGACAAACGCAGGATTTGTCGTCGCCGGGCCGCGCTCTGGCAGCGTTTCTCGATCTGCCTTGGCTTACCGAAGATCAGAAACCATGGGATGCGTTCGCCGCCGCCTTCGCGCTGCCGTGGCCGGGTTCGGTACTGGTGTTCCGCAGCGCCATGAATTCCAATTACCAGCTCGACACCACGCTGACGAAGCCCGCCACTATCGGCGAAACCACGGCGGATTTCTTTGCCGGCCCGGCGTGGCGCTGGGATGAAGCGAACGCGCTCAGCGTTGCGATCTACGACGGCACGGCGCTGTCGTCACTCGACGAGGTCTCGGTGCTCGGCGGCGCCAATGCGATCGCGGTGCAGAACGAAAGCGGCCAATGGGAAGTGCTGCAGTTCGCCACCGCCACGCTCACCGGCCTTGGCCAATGGACGTTGTCACGGTTGTTGCGCGGGCAGGCCGGCACGGAAGGCGCGATGCGTTCGCCGGTTGCGGCGGGCGCCCGCGTGGTGCTCTTGGACTCCGCCCTTCAGCAGCTGGATCTATCGCAAGCAGAATACGCGCTGCCGTTCAATTATCTGTATGGCCCGCAAGGAAAGCCGCTCTCCGATCCGGCGTACCAGCGCATCACGCTTCAGTTTAAAGGTGTCGGATTGCGGCCATTGTGGCCGGCGCAGTTACACGCGCTGTGTTCCGACGCAGGCGATCTGCTGTTGAGTTGGCTCCGCCGCGACCGCGATCCCGCGAGCGATAGCTGGGACCAGGTGGAGATTCCGATGAGCGAGTCATCGGAAAGCTACGATGTGGAAATTCTCGACGCGTCCTCCAACGTCATCCGCACCTTCAGTTCGGTCTCATCATTTTCGCTGACCTACACGGCTGCGCAAATTGTCTCCGACTTCCCCAGCGGTCTGCCCTCGCCCTTTCGCTTCACCGTCTACCAACTCTCCTCCGTTTTCGGCCGCGGCGTGGGTAGGACGGCGAGTATCAGCTTCACCTGACTTCACCCTCTCCCCCAGTTCGTGGGGGCGAGGATGACTGACCAATACCTGTCATCCCCGGCGAGCGTGCGCGCGTTCGCGCGCGAACGTGAGGGAAGGGGACCCAGGTGGCGACACGTGCGCGATCTCGAAAGCGTGGTACGGCACGCTCTGCCTCAGCTTTCGATAGCACGGCCGCTTCACCCCTGGGTCCGCTTTCCCTCGCGAAGACGCTTCGCTCGGCGGGGGATGACAACACTTGTTTGTTTCAACCTCACCTGAAGAGAACCACATCATGTCCGACACCACGCCGCGCGTGGCCTTGCCGCTGCTCGCGGCTGCGCAAGCGCAGAAGCACATCACCCACAACGAAGCGCTGCTCGAACTCGACGCGCTGATCGCGACGACCATTCTCGACAGGGATTTGTCGGATCCGCCCTCAACACCAAGCGACGGCGATACCTATCTGGTCAAAGCCACCGGCACGGGCGCGTGGACCGGGCAAGATGGCAAACTCGCCTATGCCATTGACGGTGGCTGGCGCTTCTATGCACCGTTCGAGGGCCTAACGGCCTACGTTGCCGATGAAGCCAGGCTCCTCTTCTACAATGGTTCCATATGGGCGGATTTCGGCAGCGCCGTGCCGCTGGAGAACGTGCCGCTGCTGGGTATCAACGCCACGGCGGATTCCACGAACAAGCTGAGCGTCGCCAGCGCCGCAGTGCTGTTCAACAACATCGGCGCAAGCGTTCAAGCGAAGCTGAACAAGAACACCAGCGCCGACATCGCTTCGCTGCTTTATCAAACTGGCTTCTCAGGTCGCACAGAAATCGGGCTCACCGGCGACGACAATTTCCACTTCAAGGTCTCGCCGGATGGCAGCACCTTCTATGAGGCGTTGATCCTCAACCGAAACACCGGCAGCGTGCTGCTCAAGCACATTGACGTGACGGGCGCGACAACCATCGGCGCCACCCATCTCGGGCGCCTGGTCCGCGCGGACGCGAGCAGCGGCGCGTTCAACGTCACACTACCGGCGACCGCGGATGCCGACGATTGGGTGATCGTGCGCAAGAAGGACACCGGTGCCAATCGCGTCACAGTGAAAGATAACGCGGGCAACGATGTCGCGTGGCTCTCCGCGCAATACGACGAAGTGATGTTCGCCCTCTGGGACGGCGCATGGACGCCCGTGCGCTGGAACGTCGCGCCAATCATGCAAGTGTTCACGGCGAACGGCACCTACACAAAGCCGCCGCTCGCGAAGACCATCAACGTGCTCGCCATCGCAGGCGGCAATGGCGGGGGCTCGGGGCGACGTGGCGCAGCAGGAACAGCGCGTTCCGGCGGCGGAGGTGGCCCCGCAGCCTCCATTGTTTCCGTTATGCTGGCCGCCGCGCTTGTTGCATCAACCGAAACGGTGGCGGTCGGCGCGGGCGGTGCAGGAGGCACAGCCGTAACCAGCGACAACAGCAATGGAAACCCAGGCAGTGTTGGCGGCACCAGCAGCTTTGGCATCACGCCCTATGTGAGAGCGGTCAATCCTTCGACTGCCGTTGGTGCCGGCGGGGCGACAGCGGCGCTATCGGCGGTTACCAACACTGCAGATTCCAACTTTGGGCAGCCTGGTTCCGGGGGCGCGACGTCTGTAACCGGCGCAACGCCCTCGGGTGGATTCGGTCCCGTGGGCGGCGGTGGCGGCGGTGGCGGCATTACCGTCGGCGACGGCGCGCAAGCAGGCGGCAACGGCAATGTCGGCGGCGTGTTCCAGAAACAGGCTGCTGGTGGTTCAGGTGGCGCAGTCTCAGGTGGCGGCAGCAACGGCGCTGATATCGCCGACAGCAGTTACTGCACGGGCGGCGGCGGAGGCGGCGGTGGTGGCGCAAGCATCAGCGGCGCGGCGGGGAATGGTGGCAGCGGCGGCGCGCCGGGCGGCGGGGGCGGTGGCGGCGGCGCCGCCTTGAATGGCAACGCCTCCGGCGCCGGCGGTGCGGGCGGCCGCGGCGAAGTGCGGGTTACCGCCTGTTTTTAGCGCGCCGCCGGTGGAATGCTGTTTGCAAATTCCGGCGCACGCAAAATTTCGCCGGTTAGCAGATGCGTCTGCGCCATGAGCGGCAGCGCGGCGACCTCGCGCGCGCACAGGAACCAGGTCTGCGGGTGGATGAAACCAGGGAATTGCTAAACCCTGCAACGCGGCGCCATCAAAGAAGGCGGCGACGGCTTTACGGGAATAGCGCACACAGTGCGGATAATGCCAACCGTGGGCGACAGTTTGGTCATCGCCCTCGATAAAGGTCACGGCGCAAATGCCGTCCGGCTCGAGCCATTCGGCAAAGCTGCGAAGGGTGCGCCGCACCAGATCGGGCCCGGCGTGGCTGAAAATGCTCTGGGCCACGATGAAATCGAAGCGCGTCGCGAAAACGCCGGCGTCGAAGGAACCCGAATCCGAAAAGCGCGGTCCTTTGATGCGCAACATGTCGTGGCCGAGCTGGTTAGAAACCGCATCTTCAATCAGCCAGGCGTTCGGCTCGATGCCGAAATAGCGCTCGGGCTGCAGATAGGGAATAAGCAGGCGGCCGAGCCGCAGGCTGCCGCAGCCGAAATCCAGTGTGCGGTGGTGATCCCGCAACCCCAACGCGCGAGCAGACGGAACTGCATCGCGCCCATGACATCGTACTCTTTTGGCGGGCCGACATAGGCGGTGTAGTGGGCATCACCAGCGCGCAGCTTCTTGGCTTCTGTCTCGCTCAATTGGCGCATGACACGCACGTTAAACGACCGGCCCGAAGCTGTCATCCTGCTTCGCCGTCAACAGCAATGTTTCCGGGGCGGCGGTGCGGGCGGCCGCGGCGAAGTGCGCGTGACGGCGTGGTTTTAAATCATCGAGCCGACGCAGATGGAACACGGGTGAACCGTAGCAAACGTTGGCCCAAGGGATGGCCCCATTCGCCAAGAATAGACAGATGCCAACATTGTAAGGCTTCGGTTGCTTCCCGGATTTCCGATTGTGTGTAATGAAGTGGGTTGTTATCCGCGTATGTGGTGATTCCTCCAGGAGATTGGGTAAATGGGAGTTCCCGCTTATCCTCCGGGACTTCAAAATAGGTGACCATGAATCGTGCGCCCGGCGCAAACCATGGCGCGATATTGCGCAGGCAGCGCGTCAGTTCGCGAACTGGGAGGTGGGAAAATACACTCTGTGCAAGGCCGAATGTGAAGGTTCGGGAAAAGAACGACAGATCGAAGTTGGAGCTTGTCGCGAAGTTGCCGTGCGGAAAGCGGAAGACGAGTCCAAGTGGTTCGATTTCCCGTTCATAAGCCGCAGCCATCAAAGCATTGCTTATATCGATGCCGAAGTAGTGTGACGGATCGAGATACGGAATCAGTTTGACGCCGGCGCGAAATGCCCCGCAACCAACGTCTATCAGATAATCCTCAGGCTTCAGCCCCTCACTCAAGAGCATCAGGAATTGAAGGTTACCCATCTGCTCCCACAAGCCGCCAATAAACTCGCGGTGTTTGCCGGAACGAATGGCTTGTATAATCGAGTGTTCGTTTTCATATGCGCTGCGCGGAAGGACCATTCTCGATACCCTAACCATCTATACCGACATTGCCGCCAGGGACTGTAGATGACGATACAGCGTGAGGTCATCGCGGTACCATCCCTTGATGGCGCGGCGGCCCTCGCGGCTTAGTCGGGTCTCGAATCCATATGGCGTGCGATGCGCCACAACGTCGTCGTCTGGTAGCGTGATGGATTGCGAAAGGCCCAGAACTTCTTTGAGGCGCTCGAAATCTTCAGCGAGTGTCTCCTGAAATCCGAAGAAAAGAATGTCGGTCCGCCGGCGCACAATATAATCACTGTCGCCCACGGTGTCGGTAATGCGCCTCCGCGTGTGCGAAATTGCGTCCATCGCAAATTCCGCAGATTCGCGCGCCTCTGTATCGGCAGATGCCAACGCTTCGGCCAGCATGTTCGGTGTTTGAAAGCGGGCGAATGCAATCTCTTCCTTCGGCGTATGCTGCCCTTCGTGGTGCGGCATGCCGCGCCGCAAGCGGCTGTTAAAGCCACTGACGAAGCGAGTTACCGGATGGCGCACAAAGAACACGGCGCGCTCGCCTTCCGGAAGCTTGCGCAGCGACATCCCATGCCAATGGAAAACCAAACCGTGGGAATCTGCGAACGGCTCAAGCGCCGCGCGGATGGCGCAACCACCCGTTTTGGGGACATGCAGAAAGTGAACAGGCGCTGTGCTCATCGGTAGATGTATTGCGCGAACGGCAAGCAGAGCCAAGCGCTGCGGCACGCGTTACGCAGAAAACTGCCTGGCGGGAACCGGCTAAGGGACATCAAATGCTCCAACTCGAACACTGGTCGCGCGTGGAATGGGATATCGCGCGCTGGCCTCACTTCGCGCCGCGCGAACTGGCCTGCCATTGCTGTGGCGAGATGTGCATGTGGCCGGGAGCGCTGGATGCCATCGAACGCTTGCGCCGCGCGATAGACGCGCCGCTGGCCATCAATTCGGGGCACCGCTGCGCGCTGCACAATGCGCGGGTGGGCGGCGCGCCGCTGTCGCTGCACAAGCAATTGGCTTTCGATGTCGCGTTGGGCGGGCATGAGCCGGACCACCTCGAACGTGCTGCACACGCAAGTGGCTTCCTTGGGTTTGGTTACGGCAACACCTTTCTTCACCTCGACACCCGCATGCGCGCGGCGCGCTGGTTCTATGGCAACAGGAGTAAAGCAAAATGGGCATTCTTGGGCATCTCTTAGGCTGCGGAATTTCCGCGGGTGCCGGTGGCATATTCGGCCTCATCGGCAATCTCGCCACCAAGACCTTCGGCTATCTGGAATCGAAGCAGTCCTTTGCGGCCAAGCAGGCTGAACGGACACATGAAACCGAGTTGCTGAAGCTGCAAGCGCAATGGCATCAACCGGAAACGGAATCCGAACTGCCGCTCGCCCTCAACGCACCCTGGAGCGGATTACTCTCGAGTGTGGCGGCGGAAGGCGCGCTGTCTGCGTCGTACAGATGGGTGGATGCGGCGCGGGCGCTGGTGCGGCCGCTGCTCACGCTGGGATTGTCGGCGGTGCTCGCTGCCGCCTTCTTCTCGATGGCGCCAAGCGATACCGCGCGCGCCTATGTGATCGACAGCCTGGTGTTCGCGGCGGTGACGGCGATCGTGTGGTGGTTCGGCGATCGTGCTCCGCCACGAAAGCGTTGACGTTGCCGTTTGCGGAGACGGCGCCGGGCACCACATCAGCTTGGCGTCCAGCGTGATCTCGGCATTCAGCACTTTCGATACCGGGCAGTTCTTTTCCGCCTCCTGCGCCATTTGCAGGAACTGGGGCTCGCTGGCCCCAGGAATTTTCGCCCGTAAGGTCAACGCAGAGCGGCTGATCCGGAATCCTGCACCGTCCTTCTCAAGCATCACCGCGGCTTCTGTGGAGAGTTCCTCCGGTGTAATCCCGGCGCCCTGCAGCTGAAAGGCGAGCGCCATGGTGAAGCAGCCGGCATGCGCCGCGGCGATCAGCCCTTCGGGATTGGTGCCCTTCTCGTTCTCAAACCGTGTCCTGAACGAATAGGGCGTGTTCGACAGCACGCTGGAATCGGTGGTGAGCGCACCGCTACCGTCTTTCCCGGTGCCGTGCCAAACAGCCGTCGCTTTACGGATCATGTGAAACCTCCTGTCGAGAGGCTCATTTTAGTCGAAAATGCGATTCAATGTTGTGGAATTTTTGAACTCCGGAATAATCCCGCGGGTTTTGCGGTTACGGCTCGCTCATGAAAAGTGGAGTCTCCGCCATCGGATGCCGTCCGAACAACTCGGTCGCCCGACACAGAAAATTCTTTGACTGGCGCAAATCTGATCTAGGGCCGAGACGAAGCCTCTGGTACATTCGACGGCAGTCGGGGAAGTATGGCGAGCGCTGAGAGTTACGCACGACCAACCGCGCGCGTTGCCGCAGATGACCTGCGGCGCGTTCGCTTCTCAACGGACCGGTTCCGCAAGCGCGACCGCGTGCCATTTCTGCGCGACATTGTCGGCCGGCAGATGCTTCGGTTGGACATCGAGCCGTTGCCCGGCCGCTTCCGCGTCAGCGGCGCCATTCGCCGTGTGCCCGGATTGGATGTGTTCAAGGCCACCTGTCCGCCGGTTTGCGTCAAACGCACGGCCGAACTCACCTCTGACGGCAATGACGATCTCTTATTTCAGTGGACGGACGCGCCCGGCTTGTACGCTCATCTTGGGCGCGAAATAGCGCTTGGAGCGGGGGATGCCATTGTTCTTTCTTGCGCCGATCCATTCAGTATCCGCATTCCATCGGGGTACAATCTCCTTACCTTTCGCGCGCCGCGTGCCGCGCTAGGAAGTGGCCTGCCCGGCGTCGAGGAATGCTTCGCGCGACCAATCTCGCGGAAGTCCCCGGCGTTGAAATTGCTGCTGCGATATCTGGAGATTTTCGAAGACGACGATTTTGCAGCAACACCGGAATTGCAGCGAGCGGTAGCGGCGCATGTGCACGATCTTCTTGCGCTCGCAACGGCGCCGGCCTGCGAAGCAGGGGATGTCGTCCGGCGCGATGGAGTGCGCGCCGCACGACTGCGGACAATCAAGCAGGACATTGCCAGAAATTTGTGCCGCCCCATCAGCCTGTCGGAAATCGCGGCGCGGCATCGGCTGAGCCCACGTTCAATGCAAATGCTGTTCGAAATCGAAGGCACGACCCTGACGGAATTTGTTTGCAGGCAGCGACTCGCGAACGCCTACCGGATACTTACGAGCCGCAACTTCGACAATGAGCGTGTCATCGACATTGCACTGGCCTGCGGCTTTGGCGACATCTCCTATTTCAACCGCAGATTCCGCGCGCATTACGGCGCTACGCCGTCGGATATCCGCCATGGCGTCAAATGAAAACCCGCGAGGGCTTTCGCTCCCGCGGGTTTCGCCAACGCTCTCCATCAGCCGTTCCGGCAATGCCAGTTCCATCAGAGGTGGAACACCGCGCCTTCCAGCGATGTGAAGCACTGGGCATTGGCGAAATCTGTCTCGGCCTCAACGGTGACAGTGCCGTCGGTTCCAATGGCCAGCCGTCCGTTGGTCCCGCCGCATAGATCGACCGGGATCCAGACCGGCTTCGCGGGACGGAAGGCGGACGGGAGCACGAACGGCACTCCGCTGCTCCCGGTTGTCGCGATCGCGCCCTCGAAGTGCACCACGTCGCTGTCAACCCGTACTGCGGCGTTTCTGGTGCCGAATGGCGCGTTCGTCCAGCCATTGATCAGACTCAGCGCGGTAAATCCGTTCGAGTTGGTCGCGAACGTCACGCCGTCAAGTGACGTGAAACATTGGGCATTGCCGAAATCTGTCTCGGCCTGAACGTCTACGGCTCCGCTGGGATCTATATTCAGCCGCCCATTGGTGGCGTTGCACATATCGACCGGAACAAAAACGTTGCTGGTCGGACGAAATTTCGCCTTCAGCGTGAATGCGGCCGTGTGGTTCTTGCTCGTTGCCATTGCGCCCGCAAGATGGACAGTTCCGAGGTTGTCTGCGGCCGGATCTGCCGTGCCGAAGCCGTAAGCCTTCCAGCCATGCTTCAGCTTGAGCTGCTTGAACGTGTCGGGGGCGAGCGCGAAGGTCGCGCCGTCCAGAGACGTGAAGCATTGCGCCTGGGGGAAATCGTTATTTTCGACTTCAACGAAGGTGGAGCCGTTGGGATCAATCTCCAATCGCCCGTTGTGAGCGTTGCAGAGATCGACCTTCACATAGACGGTCGATATAGGACGATAGGCAACCGGCAACACGAAGGTCTCGGGATCGGTTCCTGACGAAATGGCGCCGTGGAAGCGCACGATTCCATCAACCGTAGAGACGGAAGCATTCGCGGCGCCGAACGCCCCATTTTGCCAGCCGTTGATGAGCGTCAGGTTTGTCGCCGGCGGATGCTGCGAGCTCGCGTTCGCCAGTGCTGGTGCAAACAGCACCGCACATCCGACAAGTGTCATGGCAGTCTTCCGGCTACCTACGGGCGCCAGCGCGGCCGTGAGCAGACGTGATGCTGTCAGCAAATTTGTTTTCACGTTTCCCTCCTTAGTTTGGCCCCAGGCCCCTTGGAGGGAAATGCTACAAGGCGTTATCATGAAATTCTTGGACGATTGCGAAGAAGCGATAGGACAAAAGCGAAGTCTCTGCTAAGCTTTAGAGGTCGCCTGCGTATTGGGGACGTCTTGGCCAGCGCCGGGCTTTCGTGGGAGAGTACGCTTCCGGGCCAGCCCGGGGCGACGCGCTTTTCGACTGACGATCTGCCCGAGCGTGATCGTGTCGCGATCTTCCGTGAAATTGTCGCCAGAACCGTCGTTCGGAATGACGTCGAACCGCTGAGCGACGGGCCATTCTATGTCCACTCCACTGTGCGAGCGCTGCCGGGCCTCTTCGCCTATTGGTCGAAGTGCTCGCCCAATCGCCTCAGTCGCGGCGCTGAGTTCCTTTCGGATGGGAATGACAGCCTGGTCTTTTCGTGGACGAAACAGCCGAGATTGGTAGAAACTCTGGGTCGCGAAATTCCGCTCGCAGGCGGCGACGCGATTTTGACTTCGTGTGCCGACGCCTACCGCAAGACCATGCTGTGCCCTCTCGAAACCGTGACGGTCAGCATGCCGCGAAAAGCCTTCGCGCCATTGTTGCGGGATTTCGATGCCTGTCTCGCTCACCCAGTGCGAGGGAATTCCGCCGCATTGAACCTGATGCTTCAGTACATTCATTTGCTACGCGACGAGTCTCTTACTTCCACGCCTGAGTTGCAGGAATTGGCCGTCACGCACGTTTACGATCTGGTCGCGCTTGCGCTTGGTGCCACCCGCGATGCGGCGGAAACGGCGAGGCGGCGGGGCGTTTCCGCGGCGCGGCTGCAAGCGATCAAGAGCAGTATCCGCGAAAGGCTCGTGGACGGCGGCCTGTTGGAATCGGCAATCGCCGCGCGCCACCGTATCACGCCGCGCTACTTGCAAATGCTGTTCGAAGGCGAGGGAACCACCTTTACGGCTTTCGTTCTCGATCAGCGGTTAGCGCGGGTGCGCAGCATGCTGGCAAGCTCACGCTTTGCAAACCGCAAGATAGTAGAGATCGCGCTGGAGTGCGGTTTCGGAGATATTTCTTATTTCAATCGCACGTTCCGCATGCGTTACGGGATGACGCCGTCTGACGTGCGGAACGGGAGAACAACAACCTGAAAATGAAAACCCGCGAGGGCTTTCGCTCCCGCGGGTTTTCTGCTTTCCGCCTTCGGCCTTGCGTGGAGGGGCTTACCGCACGACCGAAGGCTTCAAGTTTGGCTTACAACCGGACACTGACGCCCAGGAATCCGCCGGTGCGCGGATTGACCTTGCAGAATGCCGTGCGGCCGAAACGGTTCACGCACTTCACGACATAATAGCCGCGATACATATAGGGCGTGCCGACCACGCGGATGTTCCGTGCACGAACGATTTCCAGCACCCGGCCGCGACCGATATAACGGCTTGCGACGGCGCGGTTCGGCGCCACAATCATCTTGTGCTTTTTCTCGATCACCACGGCGGCATTGGAAACCGTGCTCGCCACCATGGCAGCAACGCCGATCATGCCGGCGATAAATGTGTTTCTCATCGTCCATTCTCCTTTTCCCATTCCTCGCCGTTTGGCGAGCGTTGGCGCGAGAATGTCAGGGACGCGCTGAATGGACTCTGGAGCGCAAAAAAATTCTCTGTTCATGTTCCTGACTTGAAGATGAATGGATACGCTGTTGCGAAGGCTCTTCCCGCAAACAAAGTGGACCTAACCCTGCGTGCTTGACGGGGCTGCGTATCCTAAATGAGGAACCCGCAGGGTCTTTCGACCTCGCGGGTTCTCACTTGACAGAACTTGGATTTTGATTCGGAGAAGATCATCGCGCCCTTGCACTCGAAAGCGATTGTGGCCTTATGCGGAACACTGCGCCGTAACCATCTGTGCCGCCGTATTTGGTGTCGCCGTAGAGGTACTGATGCGGGCCGCGGGTTAAGCCAGCGAAGGGACGGGCCGCATCCGGACCCAAGGTATGTAAGACTGCAAAGCTCCCATCCAAGCCGACCTCGAAAATCGTGCCACACCTACAAGTCTGGTTACCGTAATCTGAGGTTGAGCCGTAGAGTTTTTCGTTCAGGAGCAGAAGATTGCTTTCTGGATACGCGCCGCCACTGTCTCTGCCAAAGCTGTGTAGCACTGTAAAGGCGCCATCCGGTTCGAGCTTGTAAACGGTGCCTGCGCCGTCCGGGTCGGTACCGCCTCGATATGCCGTGCCGTAGAGGTTTCCATCTTTGTCCTGGGTCAGAAAGTTCTGCGGATCGGCGCCGTCATTATTGTTATCGAAGCTATGGAGCGTGGCGAAAGCGCCATCCGCTGAAATAGCGAATATCGTGCCGTATCCATAAACGCCGCCCTCGCTGGTAACGCCATAGAGCGTGCCATCTTTACCCCGTATGAGGCGCGCGGCCGGATATCCGCCATCATCGAAGCCGAAGGTGTGCAGCACGGTGAGCACGCCTTCGGGGCTCAATTTCCAAACGGTCCCGTAACCGCTGCCGTCCCCAGCGCCGCCGTAGTTGGCCACGCCATAAAAGGCAGACGTCACCGGATCGCGAACGGGCGCATCGATCGGGCAGGCGCCGTCAGTATCGAAGTCGAAGCTGTGAAGCACGGTTTCCTTGCCGCTCAAATGCAGCGCGTAGAGCACGCCGTAGCCGTTCGCGCCCCCTTCGCAAGTCGTGCCAAAAATCTCGCGGATCGATTGCTTGCTCAAGAGCACACCGCCGATCGGAGCAGTTCCATCGGCGCCATTGAAATTGTGCAGCACCGCCGGATCCTGCCCTGGGGAAATCATGACCACATCGCCAAGGAAGTCGGGGCCTCCATCATATGTGGGTAGGTAGACATTCCCGCTCTTGTCCAGCGTGGGCGCGCCACCAGTCGGATAAGCGCCATCGCTGCCGTGGAAATTGGCTAACACATGGACCCCGGAAGCAGCATCGGCTGCGCCGGCCAGAGTGAAAATGGCGAGCGCGACGGCTGAGCTGGACAAGGTCGCGCGAACGAACCTGACATTCAAAAGCACAACATGCCCTTCTCGCAAGACGGTGAAAAACAGCGCGAGAATGCATAATCCAGCTAGGCTTGAGCCGCAATCAAGATAATCAGCACGAACAAAAAGTATCGCCGCAGCTTCGCCTTGGAATGAGAAACCCGCGGGGTCTTTCGATCCCGCGGGTTCTCGCTTGAGCGACGCGTGCTTTGCGTGGAGGGGCTTACCGCTACGCACGCTGCCTCAAGTCGATTTGGGCGACGCTTATGGTCCCATTCCGCTGAACGAACTCTGGACCTTGCATTCATGCGTGGTTCATCGCTGGGCAGCTACGAAACCCTATGTGCTGGCGGCTTTTTATCTGCGCTGTTGCGGCGCTTCTGCTGGCCATATCTCCGGCAGCGGCGCAGGGAAGGATCGTGCATCCTTACGGTCCGGGCGCGACGGTGCCGCTGGAACGAATTCTTCCCCACATTCGCAGCGCCCATCCGGGAACCTTCTCGGATGTGGATGGGCCGTTCCCGGATCCCGCAGGCCACCTGCATTACCGCATCAAGTGGCTGACCCCGGAAGGCCGGGTGATCTGGCTGGATGCGGATGCGCGCACCGGGCGCGTACTGGGTGTCAATCGCGGCTGGGGCGGCTATGGTCCGGCTCCGTATCCGCGGGGAATCTATGCGCCGTTCCCGCGGATGGAAGGTCCGCCGCCGCGGTATTTCCGCCCGGGGCGCGGCTGGGGCCGCGGTTGGAGAGGCGGCCGTTTCGGTTTGGGTGGAATGCGCGGCGGCGGCCGGGGACACCGAGGCAGGTAATCACATGCGCGTGTTGCTGGTGGAAGACGACAAGGATCTGCAGCGCCTGCTGAAACAGGCACTGACTGATGCCGGTTATGTGGTGGATACGGCGAGCGACGGGGAGGAAGGTCATTTTCTCGGCGACACAGAGCCCTACGATGCCGTTATCCTCGATCTCGGCCTGCCAAAAATGGACGGCGTGCGTGTGCTCGAGGCCTGGCGCAAGGCGGACCGCAAAATGCCGGTGCTCATCCTCACCGCGCGCGATCGCTGGAGCGACAAGGTGGCGGGCTTTGACGCCGGCGCAGACGATTATCTTGCGAAGCCCTTCTACACGGAAGAACTGCTGGCGCGGGTCCGCGCGCTGTTGCGGCGCGCTGCCGGCCTTGCCACATCGGAAATCGAAATCGGGCCGCTGCGCATCGATACCCGTTCCTCGCGCGTCACGCTGGACGGCAATCCGGTGAAGCTCACCTCGCTGGAATACAGGTTGCTTTCCTATCTTGCCCATCACCGTGGGCGCGTGGTGTCTCGCACCGAGTTGGTGGAGCATCTTTACGATCAGGATTTCGACCACGACTCGAATACGATAGAGGTGTTCGTCGGGCGTCTGCGCAAGAAGCTCGATCCCAATCTGATCCAGACGGTGCGCGGCCTTGGCTATTGCCTCGAAGTTCCGGACGCTACTCGGCACGAAGCTCGCGCCAAGGCCTAACTCGCTTGCCGCGCGGCTGATTATTGCAGCCGCGGTCTGGACGCTGCTGGCACTCCTCATCGGCGGCTTTGTGCTGTCGGGAATTTTCCGCGCTTCCGTGCAGGGCGATTTCGATGCCCGCCTCCAATTCGATCTCGATGGGCTGATTGCAGCGGCCGAGCCGGATTCTTCCGGCCGCGTGTCGCTACATGAGCGTTTTTCCGATCCGCGGTTCGAACGGGTCTATTCGGGCTGGTATTGGCAGATCGTGCCGGAACAGCCGAAGGGCGACATCCGCATCTCGCGCTCCTTGTGGGACAAGGCCATCCGCCTCACCGATTTTCGCATGCGTAGCGGGGTGGCGTGGGGTCACGGCATCGGGCCGGAAGATCAGCGCGTGCGCGTGGTGGCGCGCCGCATCGAATTCCCCATCACCGCCACGCCGCAGAAAACTGACGTGCGCGTCTACACGTTTTTGGTCGGCGGCAATGTGTCGGAGGTCGAGAGCGAAGTCGCCAATTTCAACACCATGCTGATCTGGGCTTCCGCGATTTTTGCGCTGGGGCTGATCGCCGCAATTTTACTTCAGGTGCGAATCGGGCTGTTGCCCTTGCGTCGGCTGAGCACGGAATTGGCACGCGTACGCGACGGGCAGGCTCGCCGGCTCGAAGGACGTTTCCCCTCGGAAATTGCGCCGCTGGTGCGCGAACTCAACAGCATGATCCACCACAATGCCGAAGTGATCGAGCGCGCACGCACGCAGGTTTCCAATCTTGCGCATTCGCTGAAGACTCCATTGTCGGTGCTGGCGAGCGAAGCCTCGGTCAATCCGGGGCCGCTCGCCGACGTGGTGGGCACGCGCGTGAACACCATGCGGCGGCAGATCGATCACTATCTCTCTCGCGCCCGCGCCGCAGGCTCCGCCGCTGTACTCGGCAATCGGACGCCAGTGAAGGCGGTACTGGACGATCTCGCCCGTACGCTTGGCCGCATTCACGGCGGACGGGAACTCTCCATTTCAGCCGAGGCGCCGGCGGGGCTCGCCTTTCGGGGCGAGCGTCAGGATTTTGAAGAGATGGCCGGCAATTTGATGGACAACGCCTGCAAATGGGCCGCAGGCCGCATAACGGCCAAGGCGGTGCGGCTGCCGGATGGCGAACTGGAACTTTGCGTGGATGATGATGGTCCGGGTCTCGATCCGGAGGAGCGGATGCAGGTAGGAGAGCGCGGCGAACGGCTCGACGAGAACGTCCCAGGTTCCGGCTTCGGGCTTGCGATCGTGCGGGATATTGCCGGCCTTTACGGCGGCTCGCTGGAATTGGGCGAAAGCCCGCTTGGCGGCCTGCGGGCGCGTCTGAAGCTGCCGCGGACGGCCTGAAACGAATCCCGGCAAATCGAAAGGCTGCGTTAACGCCGGCGCGTTAACCTCAAACCCTTGTGCGGCTTCGTTTGGAGAGGCCGTTGATTGTGGGGTTTCGGTATGGCGTCACGCGACAAAATGGATCTGCTTCGGGTTTTTCTCGGTTCATTGCCGCCAGGCGTGGCGGGCAATGTCGCGCGCGCCGTGGAAATCGATCGCCTGAACAATGGCCGCACGCTCCCACACGAGATGATTCTTGAAACACTGCGCTCTTCGCTGCGCGATGGCGCGAAGTCTGAACGCGCGCTCACGCCGCTACGCCTGTTCTGCCGCCCGTTCGAAGACCTGCTCGTCAATGACGGTTTTCCAAACAAGCAGAAGGGCCGCATTCCGCGCGGCTCCATCATGCCGGTGTGGAACTGGCTGTCCCAGGATCTTATCCCCGAGGCGACGATGGCGTTCTCGCTGGCGGTGAAAACTGCAGCAATGGGACACGAGCAGGAGCAACTCGAGGGAAGGGTATTAGAATTCTGGGCATCGGCATCCGACGCGTTACGCGGCAGATTGGCGAGCGACAGCGGTTGGCGGCCAGCGCGGCAGGCGCTCGGCAATGAAGGGGTTGTCCAGGATGCACGCGAAATGGCTCTGCTACTCGCGGCCGGGGCGGAGGTGTGCGAATTGCAGGAAGCGCTACCCCAAACGTTGCCGTCCCTGACGGAGGAAACGGTTCAGGCGTTCCGCGCTGTGCATGAAAAGCTCACGGCCAGATTGCCGGATGCAGCGACTTATCTTGCGGTAGTGGTGATGAAGCGGCTGGAACAGCCATGGGAGGCGTTGCGTCTTCCGGTTGGCGAGGGGCAGCCGGCTCGAACAGAATCAGAAGAGACGGCTTCAACGTCCGATTTGGGGCTTGTCGGCGAATTGCTGCTCGCCGCCATCGACGCGCACGGCGCAGCCATCATCTCCGCCAATCCTGAAGGCTTCAACGCCGACGCCCTTGTGGGGCATCTCGATGGTTACACCACCATCTCGAATGGCGTGACGAAGGAAGTGGAATTGCGCCGCGATGGCGTGTGGGGGCAACGGCTGGTCAAGGATCGCGCACTCGTCGTCGAGGCTATGGAGAACTTCATGGCGCGTGCGCCGGAGGAAGTCTTCGCAGCGCTGGCCACGCAGAACTCCGAAACGGGCGCAGTTGTGCCCGACCTCTCGCGAGCCGCCGATCCGGACAATTGCGATCGCGCGCTCAGCTATGCGCGACTGATCGAAGGGTGCCGCGCGCTTGCGGATGCTGCATCCTTTGGCGCCTCGCTCAAGCTGGCGGATTCGCAGATCGGCGCGATGCTCATGCGCTACAATGAGGCGATTGTGCGCGAGCTTGGCGATGCCGACGAGGAAAAGCGGCTGAATGCGGAGCAATACGCGGCCGTGGCAACAGAGCTTACCGCTATTCTCATCAGCCCGGAGCAGGGCGAACAGCTGCGCCGGCAAGGACGCGTCGCCGCGACCTCGATGGCGGCATAACGCTGAGGCCAGGTTGCGGCGTTGCGCACGCGCTTCTATACGGGCGCGCGAGGTCACGCATGCCGCCCAGACAGAATCCGCTGAAACTGAATCCGCTGCAGTTGCGCACGCTTGCAATTTTACAAGCACTGGCGCGCTTGCCCGATGTCGCAACCCAAGGGCCGGGCGCCAACGAGATGACCATCGAACGATTTCCGCAGGCACACGGCGATCATCTGCATCTGGGCGATGCCGTTGTGTCCGGCAAGGACATGACCGGCGTGTACATCGACAAGGTGTGGCATGCGTTGGAGCGCAAAGGGCTGGCGCGCGCTGACTGGCCGCATCGCATCACGCTGACGTCTGCGGGCCTTGCTTACGAAACCGGAATTGCGGAAGAGATCCTCCACCGCTCACCGCATTGATTCACCGCGCCGCATTTGGAAGAGGCGCGCGCGCTCACGGCACCTTCGTCAACACCACCAGCACCTTGCTGAACAGTTTTGCTGCTCTCGGGCCCTTCATGAAGGCGTCGAGCGCCGGCTCGCTCGCGGTGATATGCACATCGCCATTGTCGCCCGGCTCGATGTCTCCGGCGATCTCACCGGCGCGGATGGCGTCGGCTGCCGCCTTGTCATCCATCTGATAGAGAGCGACCTTGCCCGGGCCGGAGGCGCGATAGAGCAGAAGCACATTCAGTTCTGCGAGCGGTCCCTCGGAGGGCTTGCTGTTCGCGATTGTCTCCTGGGCATTGACGAAATGGTTCGCGCCCAAGGTAGCCACGCGCAGCCGATAAACACTCCAGTCGCCAAGGCTTTCTTTCTGTGGTGGCACCACCAGAACTGCCGTCATGGTGCCATCGTCGTCGCCCAGAATGTGAATGTAGGCGGGCTCTCCGCCCTCGGGTCCGGTGGCTTTCCAGGTGCCGAGCAGCACCGGGTCTACGTTGAACCCCGCAGCCGTTCCCACCGGAACCTTGCTGGTTACCGGCAGGCAGGCCGACACGAACAGCATCGCCGCCGCCGCCGCCATATAGGGAATGAATCGCATAGCCCCTCCGTCGATTGATGAAATCTCCGGCGCGATTGCGACCGGAGTGGGGCGGACCGCCGCGTTTCGGCTCAGCCCGCCATACCTTATGATCCCGAACCTTCCCGATTGAGCCCGATGAGTCCCAAAAAACGCCGCCGTCTGTATTTCGCCATCGCCCTGGTTTTCGCCGGGGCAGCGGGCGCAACCTTGGTCGTCCGGGCGCTGCAGGACAATGTGCTCTATTTCTACAGCCCGTCTGACATTGCTGTGAAGCATGTGCCGCAGGACGTTTCCTTTCGCATCGGGGGGGTGGTGGCGAAAGGCAGTGTCGAGCGTGGACCAGGCGCCGATGTGCGCTTCGTGGTGACCGACGGCAAGAGACAGGTGCCGGTGGAATACTCGGGGTCGCTGCCCGATCTGTTTCGGGAAGGGCAGGGTGTGGTCGCAACGGGCGCGCTGCATGCAGGCGTCTTTCGCGCCAGCGAGGTGTTGGCGAAGCACGATGAGCGCTACATGCCGCCGGAAGTGATGGACGCTTTGAAACGGGCCGGCCGCTGGAAAGAAGGCGGCACATGACAGGCGAAATTGGTCTGCTCGCGCTTTGCCTCGCGCTGGCGCTGGCGGTGGTGCAAAGCCTCGCAGGATTGGCCGGCGCACGCAGCGGCGGAAACGGAGCGGCGATGGCGCAAGGCGCGGCAATGGGCCTGCTGGTGTTCGTCAGCCTTGCTTTCGGCGCGCTGATCTATGCGTTCGTAACATCGGATTTCAGCATTCTCGACGTGGCGCAGAATTCGCACACGGCGAAACCGCTGCTCTACAAATTCACCGGCGCATGGGGAAACCACGAAGGCTCGATGGTGCTGTGGGTCTTCGTGCTGTCGCTCTATTCCGCTTTCGTTGCGTTCGCGCAGCGCGGTGGAACGCGCCTGACCTCTGCTGCGCTTGGTGTGCAGGGTTTGCTGGCGGCCGCATTCCTGCTGTTCATTCTGCTCACCTCGAATCCGTTCGTGCGGCTCGATCCACCGCCATTCGAAGGCGCCGGACTCAACCCCCTGCTGCAGGATCCCGGCCTCGCCTTCCATCCACCGCTGCTCTATTTCGGCTATGTCGGATTGTCCGCGGCATTTGCCTACGCAGCGGCGGGCCTGATCACCGGGGAAGCGGATGCGCCGTGGGCCCGTGCTGCCCGTCCGTTCATGCTGGCAGCATGGATTGCGCTGACGCTGGGGATAACGGGCGGCAGTTGGTGGGCCTATTACACGCTTGGCTGGGGCGGGTTTTGGTTCTGGGATCCC
>DATAVW010000098.1:0-8155 GCA_036267515.1 Rhizomicrobium sp. | reverse complement strand
CGCGCGGGATCGTCACCGAGCCAATCGGGGTTTTCGGCGGTGGAATCGTGGTGCTGCGTGGTTTTGAAGAGCTCGTATTTTCCGCCCGCGGCGGCCTGGGCCGTGCGCGTGAGCAGGCTGTTGATTTCGTCGGCGCTCATGGGCTGGAAGGTGCGCGCCACATCGAGCGCCTGGTCGAGGATTTCGACGCTGTCGATGCCGGTGATCACAACCGATGTGGGAAGCGTGAGCGCGTAGCGGAGGCACTCGCGCGCGGAGACCACTTTACTTTTGAGCAGCGCGCCGGCGCCGATGCTCTTCATGCCGAGAACTCCGATGCCTTCCTTCACGAGGCGCGGCAACACCACGGCTTCGAAGCTGCGGAAGTGCGCGTCCATGGGGTTGAGCGGCATCTGCACAGTGTCGAACTTGAACCCGTGACGGGCGGCGGTTTCGAGCATGTAAAGGTGGATGTGCGGGTCTTTGTGGCCGGTGAAACCAATGAAGCGGATTTTCCCTTCCTGCTTGGCTTTGAGGAAAGTCTGCACCGCGCCGTCATCTTCAAAGATGCGATCGGCGTCTTCGAAGCGGATGATTTCGTGAAACTGCAGGAGGTCGATACGGCCGCAATCGAGACGGGAAAGCGATTCATCGAGTTGCTTGGCCGCTTCCTTTTGCGTGCGTCCGTCGATTTTCGTCATGACGAAGGCCTTGTCGCGATAACCGTCTTTCAAGGCTTTGCCCACGCGCTTTTCGCTCTCGCCGTCACGATAATCCCAGGAGTTATCCAGAAAGTTGAGACCGTTGTCGATGGCTGACCGGATCAGTTCGATTGCCTCCTTGTTCGATAACTTGCCATCGCCAATGTGGTAGCCGCCCATTCCGAGCATGGAAACCATTTCGCCGGTTGATCCAAGCGGGCGTTGCGGGAAGGATTGCGAGCTTGCAGGCATTTGCGGTTTCTCCTTAGGTGAGTTTCGAAAGCACGTTGACGTCCGGCGTTAGCGTTTCCACTGAAGCGAGATGACGCCTGGGTGAGCAGACAGGCGCTGCGCCAGGGGAGGCGCATCCGAAGGCTCGCCTTTTTCACGCCAGTGAAGTTCGTACGTCCATCTGCGTTCGGCGCTCTGTCTTCTCCAACTGGTGTTGCAGGACGAGATGTGAAAGCCCTCCGCGCAAAGCGAGGCGTGCAAGTCTTCGCTCGAGATGCTGCCGGCCAAAGCAGTGAGCGTGAGCGTGGCGCGGTAATCCTGGGAACTGCGACGCTCAAACCACTTCAAGCCCCAAAGGACGAAGATGGCGAGCACGAGCGCTGCGACGCCGAGCGAGAGCTGGCCGCCGCCGAAACAGAGACCCATGACGGTGACGAACCAAAGCGTGGCGGCCGTAGTGACGCCGGAGACGCCATCACCGCGGCGTATGATGGCTCCGGCGCCGATGAAGCCCATGCCGGAGAGGATGCCGAGCGGCAGGCGCATCAGGTCGAGCACGACCATCGAATCCGAAGCCTTGCCCCCCTGCGGAAGCAGCAGATTCACCTGGATCATTGCGACCGCGGCCGCAAGCGAGACGAGCGTGGTGGTACGTAGACCAGCGGGGCGGTGGCGACGTTCCCGATTGAGTCCGATGATGATGCCGGAGGCGGTGGCAAGTACGAGACGAATCGCCAGGTCCTGCCAAGTGGGCTGGAGCGGCATCGGCATCGCCATTTGTTCCAACATACAGCCGGGCGCAAAATGACTGTGGCGCGCGGTGAGCTTTGGCTTACTTCCCGAGGCTGCGGCAGTGTGCGATCACACAACGGGCGGCGGCGCGGCCGGATTCGATGGCGCCGTGGACGGTGGCGCCATGCCCGGAGGTATTTGCGGCTTCGCCGGCGAAGTAGAGCGTGTCTTCGACCGGCTGCGCAAGCTGGGCGCGAGCACTGAGTTTGCCGGCAGGAACATAGCTGTACGCGCCGCGGAAAAACGGGTCGGCATGCCAATCGTGAAAATAGGTTTCAGCGATGGGCGGGAGAGGCGCGTCGGTAAGGCGCCAGAGCGATTCGATGGCGTAAGCGACAATTCGCTCGGAAGGCTTGCCGCGGAGCGCGTCGGCTTTGGGTCCGGCGCTCCAGCCGGTGATGAGGGGGGCGGGTGCAGGCAAGGAGCTCCACCAGGTAGGGAAGACCGGCGCGTCCGAGAGAATGAACCCGGGGCGGATGAAACCGGGCATACTGTCGAAGCGAATGGTGACGCGCACGGCGTCGCCGAACGCGAGAGCGCGAGCGGCGTCGAGCGCGGAGGCCGGTTCGGGATCGAAGTGAATGGCTCCGGCCTGCAGCACACCGAGCGACACGGTGATGATGAGGTGGCGGGCGCGCAGCGTTTCGGCGGTGCCGGCGGTGGACGCGTGAACGATGGCTTCGCCCCGCTTCCACTGGACGCGTTGCGCCACAGTATTGAGGCGAACAGCATTTTCTGAGGGCAGAAGAGTGCGCGCGATAGCGTCGTAGCCTTGGCGAAGATGGAAGGAACGGTCGCCTTCGATCTGGTCAGCGGCTTTGGACTCCTGAGCGAGCGACTGTATGCTGACAACATCGGCGCGCGCGGCGTTGAAACCTTCCACGTAGTTGGTTGCGGCCCGTTTTGCGGCATCGCTGAAAGGTGCACCCGCAGCGAACTGGGCGAAACTGCGATCCGGCTCCTGCTCGGCGGCGTCCTCCATGGCGGACATCACCTGCCACATGCCGCCATAATCAGCATCGCTCGAATCAGGAGCGTTGTCCGGAGGATGGATTTCGTGACTGCGTTCGACTACGGGCAGCCGGGCCTCTTCGATGAGATCGAAGATTTGCGGGGGCCGGCCGTGAATAAATTCGGCGCCGAGTTCGATGGCCTCCGGCGACGCCGGATCGTGGACGGTGTAGACGCGGCCGCCGATGCGATCGAGGGCTTCGATGCAGAGTACGTGGAGTCCGGCGCGGTGGAGCTCGCGCAATGCGGCAAGCCCGGAGGCGCCGGCTCCAATGATCAGAGCGTCATAGTCCACGGACTGAAAGTTTATACCAGCTCGCGCACTTTTCCGCCTGCAATGCTCTTGATGATGCCGGCCGAATCTTTTTCGCCGCGCAGGAGGGCCTCGGCGAGCTTCAACGCCTGATTGGCCTTGATCTTGGCGGGCATGGGCGGCGTGTTGGGATCGACAACGGCTTCGATCAGAACGGGTCCTTCGGTGGCGAGAGCCTGATCGAGGATGGAGCCGCAACGTTGGGGGTTGTCGATGACGAAGCTGGAGACGCCAAAGCCGCGTGCAATGGCGGCGAAATCGATGGGCTGGAGATCGCAGACGTACTCGGGATTGCCGAGGAAGACCATCTGCTCCCAACGGATCTGGCCGAGGGTGTTGTTTTTGATGACGACGATTTTGACGGGCAGCTTGTACTTCACGCAGGTGGCGAGTTCGCCAATCAGCATGGTGAGGCCGCCATCGCCGACGAAGGCGAATACTGGACGATCGGGATGCGCGACCTGCGCGGCCACCGCGTAGGGAAGCCCGCACGCCATGGTGGCGAGGTTGCCCGAACAGGAATGCATCTGGCCCTTTTTGGCGGAAATCTGGCGCGCCCAGAACGTGGTGATGGTGCCAGAATCGCTGGTGACGATGGCGTTCGATGGAATGCGCTTGCCGAGCTCGTAGGCCACGACGTCCGGTTTCATGGGCATGCTTTCATCGCTGGCGCGCTTGAGCATGAGTTCGCGCCAGTCTTTCATGCCGGCCTGCGCTTTTTCGAGGAAGGCGCGCTCCTGCTTACGTTCGAGCAGCGGGATAAGGGCACGCAAGGTGGTGGAGCAACCGCCAACCAGGCCGACTTCGACCGGATAACGCTGGCCGATGTGCGTCGGGTCGATATCGATCTGGACAGCGCGGGCTTTGCCGGGCTTGGGGTAGAACTCGATATATGGGAAGCCGGCGCCCGCGATGAGAAGCGTGTCGCAGCCTTCGAGCGCGTCCTGCGAGGGCTCCGTGCCGAGAAGGCCGATGCCGCCGGTGGTGTACGGGCTGTCATCCGATACGCACGCTTTGCCGAGCAGCGCTTTTACAATGGGCGCGCCCAGAAGTTCGGCGATCTCTTCGAGTTCGTCGCCCGCATGCAAAGCGCCGCGGCCGGCGAGGATTGCGACCTTCTTGCCGGCATTCAAAACTTGAGCCGCGCGTTGGAGCTCGTCGAGGGGTGGGACATGCGAACCGCGGGCCCATACGTTCGAAACATGGTTGGGAGCATTACGGGGCGAGCGCTCGTCGTCGGAGACGGACTGTTCCTGCAGATCGACGGGCATGGTGATGTGCGCTACGCCGCGGCGCGCGAGAGCGGTGCGGCAGGCCTGTTCGGCGACATTTTGCATGTGCGCGGCGCCCATTACGCGTTCGTTGTATACGCAGACGTCCATGAAGAGCTTGTCGAGCGCGACGTCCTGTTGGGTGTTGGTGCCGATGAGGTCGTGGAACTGCATGCCGGTGATGGCGAGAACGGGCTGGCCGTCCATTTTGGCGTCGTAGAGGCCGTTCAGAAGGTGGATGCCGCCGGGTCCGGAGGTCGCGATGCACGCGCCGATTTTGCCGGTGAATTTTGCCCAGGCGCAAGCCATGAAGGCGGCCGCTTCTTCGTGCCGCGTTTGAATGAATCGGATGCGCTCCTGATTCTGGCGCAACGCTTCGATGATGCCGTTCACGCCGTCGCCAGGAATGCCGAAGATGGTGTCGATGCCCCAGTCAAGCATGGTTTCGACAAGAATTTGTCCCGCTTTTTTCGCCACGTAATTAGCCCTCAAAACCAGTGTGGCGGCGGGCGCGGGAAAGAGTCTGTCGAGTAGAGAACAGTTTCACACGACAGGTGTGATGAAACACCTAGCGGTAGCAGCCGTGCGTTGCGACGGCAAGCTTGGGAAAGCAAGGGGAAAACGGCGCTGTGTTCATTGGGCGTGGCTGGCGGAGGAACGATCGGCGCGCAAGCGGACAATGTTGGCCTCGAACTCTTCGAAACTGGCCAGCACTCGAAGCCTGCCGGCACACCCGCTGGCCTGGGCGAGTTCAGCGGCGGCAGCGCCGCCTAACCAGAGCTCAGTGTCGGGCGAAAGCTGCTCGGCGATCTGCGAAATTTCAAGCGCGGCGGCGGGCGTTTCATTCATCACGGCCCCGAGCACGACGACATGCGGCGAAGATTGCGCGGCGGCGGAGACAATCTCTCTGGCGGGAAGGTTGGGCCCGAGATAGGTAACGCGCACATCGGCCGCGGCTGCAAGCATAGCGGCGGCAAGCACGCCGAATTCGTGCATCTCGCCCGCGAGAGTGGTGAAGAGCAAGCGAAGGGAATCGGCGGCAGCGGTCTGGATGCGAATTAGTCCGCCTAATAAGTTGCGTACCGAAGCGGAGAGTAAGTGCTCCTGCGATACCTGAAAAGCGCCGATTTCCCAACGGTGGCCGGCGATGCGCATGAGCGGCAGAATGATCTCGAGAACCAATTCGCGCGGGGGCGCCAGAATCGCGAGACGGCTGAGCTCTTCATTGGCGGCAGCGTAGTCGAAATCTTCGACCGCAGCCAGGCACCGCAAAAGGCGCTGCGGATTGCCTTGATCCTCGAGAGAGGATGGCGAGGGAGTACGCACGGCGAAGGGCGAGCGCGCAATTTCGGACAGTTGAGCGTCGGAGAGAGTTACGGCGCGGCGTATGGCGTGACCACACTCGACGGCATTTCGCAGCAGGATCAGGCGGCGGATCTCGGCTTCGCTGTAGGAGCGCTCACCCTCCACGCGCTCAGGAACGACGGCGCGATAACGCCGCTCCCAGGCGCGGAGGGTGTCAATTGGTAAGCCGGTGAGCTTGGAAGCAGCGCGAATTGGGTACTGAACGGGCAACTTATTTAAGTATGGCTAGCTGGCAATATTTTGTCAAGTGTTTGTCCAGGACAAAATGTTGACAAATTTGCAAACACGAGGGTAAGTTAAAGGAGGTGCGAGGCGGACACATTGAATAGCGGCAGAGGCGTGGGCTGATGCGATTCCATACACTCCGTCGCGAGCAATGGATGCCGCGACCGATCGAGGAGATCTTTACCTACTTTTCCGACGCGCGGAACCTGGCCGAGATTACGCCGCCTTGGATGGGATTTCACATATTGACGCAGGGCAAGATCGAGATGCGGGTGGGCGCGAAAATTCAGTATCGAATTGGGGTCCACGGAATTCCAATGCGTTGGACAACGGAAATTCGCGAGTGGACGCCGCCCCATCGCTTCATAGACGTGCAGTTGAGCGGCCCTTACGCGCTTTGGCATCATACGCACCGCTTTGATTCGCGCGACGGCGGCACGAGAATACGGGACACGGTGCACTACAGGCTGCCCTTCGGGCCGCTGGGGCGTATCGTCAACCGGCTTTTCGTTGCGCGTGACGTCGGGCGGATTTTCGATTACCGGGCGCAGCGCATTCGCGAACGCTTTGGAGCCGCGCCGGAGCCCGCGCCATGAGCGGACAGGCTGCGACGATCGTCTGGTTTCGTAACGACCTGCGTCTGACGGACAACCCGGCTTTGGCGGCGGCGGTTGCGCGCGGTGGTCCGATTGTTCCGGTGTTCATCTGGTGTCCGGAAGAGGAAGGCCGATGGGCGCCGGGCGCTGCGTCGCGGTGGTGGCTGCATCAATCGTTGATCCAACTTGCCGCGGCGCTGGATGAGCGCGGATCGCGATTGGCGCTGCGCCACGGTCCAACGCACGCGGCGCTTGCGGCGCTGGCACAGGATACGGGCGCGACTGCGGTGTATTGGAACCTTCGTTCTGAGCCGGCAGTGATCGCGCGCGACAACGATCTGAAGAAGCGGCTGACGGAGTCAGGTTTCACGGTTCAGAGCTTCAACGGAAACCTGCTGTTCGAGCCGCGCGAGATACGCAATTCGAGCGGCCAACCATTTCGCGTGTTCACGGCGTTCTGGCGCGCGTGCCTGCAGCAGAGGCACGCGGAGGTGTCGAAGGAGGTTCCACGGCGTCTGCCGGAGCCGGACCGCTGGCCGCATTCGGCGCGACTGGTGGAGTTTGGACTGGAGCCGAAGATCGATTGGGCCGGGGGCTTGCGTGAGACATGGACGCCCGGTGAAAAGGGCGCGACAGAACGGCTGCGACGCTTCGGGGCGTCTGCACTGGCCGATTATCCTACGGGACGCGACCGGCCGGATCACGACGGCACTTCACGGCTTTCACCGCACTTGCACTTCGGCGAAATCAGTCCGGGCCAGGTATGGCGCGCGATTCTGGCGCACAAGAGTGAGCAGCCGAAGGCGTGCGAAGCCTACTTGCGGCAGTTAGTGTGGCGCGAGTTTGCGCATCATCTGCTGTATCATTTTCCGCAGACGGCCGAGCAGCCGCTGCGTCCGGAATTCGCCGAATTTCCCTGGCGCATGCGTCGCAAGTGGCTGGAGGCATGGCAGCGCGGGCGCACCGGTTACCCGCTGGTGGATGCAGGCATGCGGCAACTGTGGCACACGGGTTGGATGCACAATCGCGTGCGGCTGGTGGTGGCATCGTTTCTGGTGAAGCACCTGCTGATTTCGTGGCAGGAGGGCGCGCGCTGGTTTTGGGACACGCTGGTGGACGCCGATCTGGCGAACAATACGCTGGGGTGGCAGTGGGTGGCAGGCTGCGGGGCGGATGCCGCGCCGTACTTTCGCGTGTTTAACCCGAGCCTGCAGGCGAGAAAGTTCGACCCCGATGAGGCGTACGTGAAGCGTTGGATTCCGGAATACGGGACCGGCGCATATCCGCAGCCGCTGGTCGAGCACGCGGAAGCGCGAGCGCGTGCGCTGGATGCGTTCCAGAAAGTTGGGTCGCGAGCGATGGCGCGGGCCGAGTAGTTGGCGTGTCTTAGCGAGGGTTGGGTTCGAGCTCGAATTTCGCCAGCGCGGCTTGCACCGATCCAACCAATTTTGCGCGGCGGGTGCGCTGCGCCTGCGATTGAGGCTGGCGGCCGCGGCCCATATGGAATCCACGCACTTCCGCGCCGGCGCGGAAGCCATCGGGGAAGTCGAAACCGTCCAGCATAGAGTCGAGCAGCTTGAGAACGCGGAACTGGAGGCGCATGGCGGCGTCGAGATCGCCGGCGCGGGTGAGGTCGAAGAGCTGGCGCGTGAGCTCAGGCACGACATTGGC
>DATAVW010000097.1:0-9865 GCA_036267515.1 Rhizomicrobium sp. | reverse complement strand
TAATGCCATAAATCTGTTTTGACCCATCGTGTCGCTGTCTCTTAGGTTCCGCGCGAAACGGGCATTACCGCGCGGACCGGGATGTTGGTGCGCGGGGGCTTAGCTGCCATTCGGCAGGCATCGACCCGTTGCAATGGCAGTGCTTTAGATCGAACCAAGGGGGTTCCAGTGTTCCAGACTAACCTAGACAAGCGAAGCTTGCGTTCAGCCCTGCTCCTTGGAGCAGCCTCCGCCGCCGTGGCCAGCCTTTCTGTTCCGGCCGCCGCGCAGGAAACGACCGAAACGGTCGTCGTCACCGGTTCGCGCATTCCGCAGACCGGCCTTTACAGTTCCAGCCCGGTGACCGCAGTCGGTCAGCAGGAAATGAAGTTCGAAGGTACGACGAACGTCGAAAACCTTCTAAACAACCTGCCTTCCGCGTTTGCCGATTTCGGTTCGAACGAATCGAACGGCTCGGTGGGTACCGCCACAGTCAACCTCCGCAACCTGGGCTGCAATCGCACCCTGGTGCTCGTGGACGGCAAGCGGCTGATGCCCGGCGATAACGAGCTTCCTTGCGCCGACTTGAACCAGATCCCCGCAGCCCTCATCGACCACGTTGAAGTGGTGACCGGTGGCGCCTCGGCGGTGTACGGTTCGGACGCCGTGGCCGGCGTGGTGAACTTCATCATGCGCCGCGACTTCGAAGGCATCGAATTCGACGGTCAATACAGCGGCAACTGGCACGACAACACCAACAGCTTCGCGCGCGGGATCAACGCGCAGGGTCTTGGCGGGAATACCCCCGGCACTGTCCCGCAAGCACCCGGCAGCGTGTTCGATGGCGAAGATGTCGATGGCACGATCATCATGGGCGCCAATTCGCCCAACGGCAAAGGCAACGTTACCGCCTATGCCGGCTTTCGGAACATCCAGGGCGTAACGGAAGACGCGCGGGACTTCTCCGCTTGCGCGACCTCCACGACGTTCTCCGGCAGCTTCCGTTGCGGCGGTTCGAGCACCGCAGCACGCGACGGTGCCGGTGGCCGGTTCATCAGCCTCAACGGCGCCCCGTGCGGCGATTGCACGATCGACGGGACCAACGGAGAAGTCCGCGGATTTACAGGCGCCGACAAGTTCAACTTTGCGCCGTACAATTATCTGCAGCGGCCCGACACCCGCTACACATTCGGTGCGCAGGGTCACTACGAGGTCGATAAGGCACTCGATTTCTATGGGTCAACCATGTTCATGGACGATCATACGGTCGCGCAAATTGCGCCGTCAGGTCTGTTCTTCGGCACGGTTGCCCAGGTCAACTGCGACAACCCCTTCCTTGGATCGGCGGCCGACCCGAATTCGCCGGAAACTCAGTTCTGCGGCGGCGACAGCGGTCTTGGCCCGACAGACAACGCCAGCTTGCTTATCGGCCGTCGCAACGTGGAAGGCGGTCCGCGTCAGGATCACCTCGAGCATGCGGCCTATCGCGTGCTCTTTGGTGCAAAAGGCGATCTGGGCTCGGGTTGGAGTTACGACCTCTCTGGTCAATATGGTTCGACCATCCTGTCGGAAGAATACACGAACGACATGTCGATCAACCGGATCCAGCACTCGCTGCAGGTCGTTACAGACCCGGCAACAGGCAATCCGACTTGTAAGTCTGCGCTCGACCAGACAGACCCCTTCTGCGTTCCGTGGAACATCTTCCAGCCGGGCGGTGTAACGCCAGCCGCGATCAATTATCTTGACGTGCCCGGCTTCCGCGAGGGCGGCACGCAGGAATGGGTGGTCAGTGGCAACCTCACCGGCGATCTTGGTGCCTGGGGTGTCCAGTCTCCTTGGGCAAAAAACCCGGTCGCGCTTTCTGTGGGTGGCGAGTTCCGTCAGGAGCGTCTGGAAAATCGCGTCGATCTCGAATTCCAGACCGGCGACCTCGCCGGCCAGGGTGGTCCGACCGAAAGCGTCCACGGCGGCTTCGGTGTTTCCGAAGGCTTCGGCGAAATCCGGGTCCCGATCGTACAGAACATGCCGTTCGTGGAGGATCTGACTGCCAACGCCGGTTACCGCTACTCCTCATACAGCATCGCCGGGGCGGTCCATTCCTACAAATACGGTCTGGAGTGGCAGCCGATCGAAGACTTCCGCCTGCGCGGCAGCTTCCAACGTGCGGTCCGTGCGCCGAACGTACTGGAACTGTTTACTCCGGCTTCACTGGGCCTGGCAGCAGGAACCCAGGATCTTTGCGCGGGCTCACATCCTGTCCTCACATTGGCCCAATGCGAGAACACCGGGGTCACACCGGACAAGTATGGCTCCATCACACAATGCGTCAGCGGACAATGCGGAGCGCTGTTCAGCGGCAATCTCGCCCTGAAGCCGGAAATCTCCAACACGCGTGAGCTTGGCTTGGTGTTCACGCCAACCTTCATCGACGGGTTCACCGCCACAATCGACTACTTCAACATTCGCCTGAGCGGGGCGATCGGGACCGTCCCGTACGATACAATTCTGTCTCAGTGCGCGACCGGTATCCGGCCGGAATTCTGTACCCAGATCCACCGCGCTCCTACTAGCGAAATCCTCTTCGGGTCTGGCACGCAAGCCGGCTTCATTGCCGATCCGACAGTCAATACGGGCGCCCTATCGACCCGTGGCATGGACTTCGAAGGCAACTACAGCACCGATTTCGCCACGATGGGCATCGGTGACTACGGTGGTCTGAACATCAACTTCCTGGGTACCTGGACGGATACCTTCAAAAACACGCCCGCTCCAGGACTGGCAACGTATGACTGCGCCGGCCTGTTCGGCATCACCTGCGGAACGCCAATTCCCGATTGGCGCCACAAACTGCGCGTGACCTGGACCTCGCCGTGGGACTTCGATCTGTCGCTGCAGTGGCGCCACCTGAGCGGCGTTTCCTTTGACGGCAATTCGACGGACCCGACGCTTAGCGGCAACTGCACCGGTATCCCCGGCGTACCGTGTAACGACAAGTCGGACGCCTCGATCGGAGCCTTCGACTACTTCGATATCGCCACCAACTGGACGGTGCACGAGGGCGTTCAGCTCCACGCGGGCATCAACAACGTCTTCGACAAAGACCCGCCACTGCTCGACACCAACAATCTGGGTGTTTCGTCTCCGCCGTTCGGCAACGGCAACACCTATCCTCAGGTGTATGACGCGCTCGGCCGTTACGTGTTCGTCGGCGCGACCATTAAGTACTAAGCGAACATCCCCTGGTTCTCTGGCGGCGGCCCAAAAGGCCGCCGCTTTTTTTTGTTGTGCTGGCAAGGGCGAAATGAAACATCCCGCGGCATGAGCGAAAGACCCGCGTCCTCACGGCCGAAGGCATCCGCAGCGGCGGTCAGCGGGGTCGCTCAAGCTCTGCGGGATGGCGACATCGCCGCCGCGATCTCTCTGGCCTGCGCCGCCCTGGATCGAGGCGAGATTCACCCGCTGTTTCTCAACCTGCGCGCTTCGCGGCTTGAACAGGAAGGCCAGGACCGTGCCGCGCTTGCCGACCTTCTTCGCGCCCATGCACTTGATCCCAACGACGCGCACGCGAGCAACGCGCTGGGTCTGGCCTTGGCGAAAGCAGACAAACCCTTCGAGGCGATCAAGGCATACGACGCGGCCTTGGCGGTCGCGCCGCAATTCGCTCCTGCGCAGTTCAATAAAGCATGGGCTTGTGAAGCGGTCGGATATCTGGATGCCGCGAAGCAGTGCTATGAAACCGCCATCATCATCGATCCGCGCTTTGCCGAGCCGTTCGCCCGCCTCGCCTCCTTGGCAGCGAGGCGCGGAGATTTCACGGAAACGGTACGGATGGCGCAGGAAGCGCTCCAACGCCAGCCCGACCATCCAACGGCTCTTCAGGCGATAGCCGCGGCCGATCTCGAGATTGGCGACTTCGAGGGCACCGAGACGCATATCCTTGGCCTGCTTGCGCGAAAGAACCTTTCGGACTTTGATCGCTATTTCGTAATGGGGCTTCTCGCCGATTTGCGTGAGCGTCAGGGCAGGTTTGCCGAGAGCTATGTCGCGTTGGAGAGCGGCAACAACGAATATTATGTGGCGAACCGGCCCCGTTTCGGAGGACCAATCACGGCTGTTACCGCGATCAAGTGGCTAATCGACTACTACAGCGGCCATTCTGGCGGTACCACTCTGCTTCCGGCAACTACCGGCAGCCAAGACTTCACACACGTTTTTCTTGTTGGATTCCCCCGATCAGGCACGACCCTTCTCGAGCAGGCGCTCGCAGCGCACCCTGACGTGGAAACGATGGAGGAGAAAGATGCCTTCGACGAACCCGTTCGGGCTTTCATGACGTCCCCCGCCGATCATGCAAAACTGGCAACTCTCAATGATGATCAACGAGCAGCCTACCGGGAGCGATATTGGGAGCGGGTCCGAAGCTACGGTTATACCGGCACCCGAACCGTCTTTATCGACAAACTTCCCTTCCACACGGTGAAACTGCCGCTGATCGCGGCGCTGTTCCCAAATGCAAGGATACTCTTCGCAATCCGCGATCCCCGGGATGTCGTGCTTAGCTGCATCCGGGCGAGATTCAGGATCAACCCTTACATGTTCGAACTTCTCAGGCCGCAAGATGCGGCGGCGTTCTATGCTCTTTCGATGAGCCTTGCGGAAGCCTATCGCCGGGCGCTTCCCTTGGCTATCAAGGACATCCGGCATGAGGATCTCGTGGCCGACTTTGACGGCGTGTGCCGGAATGTCTGCAATTTCCTGGGGATCGAATGGCGTGAATCAATGCGGGATTTTTCAGCGCGGCAAAGGATGCGCGCTGTGGCAACGCCAAGCGCACGACAACTCGCCCAAGGACTCAGCCGCGCCGGCATTGGCCGCTGGAAGAATTATTCACAACAGCTTGCGCCCCTAATGCCGGTCCTCGCACCCTGGGTGAGGAGATTTGGATATGCAGCCTGAGATTTCCATACCGCAAACGCTTCCCCTTCTGCTGCAGGATGTTCAGTCTGCCGTCCAAGCGGATCAACTCCCCCGCGCGATTGAACTTGCTCGCGAAGGTCTTGAACGAGGGCTGGTCCACCCGCTTCTTCTGCATCTTCGGGCGCACTGGCTGTCGGATCGCGGACGGTATGGCGAAGCCCTGCGCGATCTCGAAGAAGCGCAACGCCTCGCACCCAGCGATCCGCGCATTCAAAACGGAATTGGCGAATGCCTCGTGAAGGACGAGCGCTTCGCGGACGCGGTCGGTGCCTTCGATCGGGCAATTGCCCTGTGGCCGGAGTTTCCGCTTGCCTATCAGAATCGCGGTTTCGCATTGGAGACCTTGGGCGAGCACAAGCTGGCTGAAGAGGCGTATCGGCGCGCGGCCGCGCTGGACCCGTCCTTTGCCGATCCTTTGGCCCGGCTCGCGGGGCTTGCGGCGGCACGCGCCGACTGGAACGAAGCCCGAAAATTTTCCGTGCGCGCGCTTGCACTTGATGCAGGCAATGCCATCGCGAATTTCGCCGCGGCCAAGGCCGATCTCGCGGAAGCCCGCGTGGACGACGCCGAGGCGCGGCTGCAATTCGTCCTCGCCGATCCGACAAAGGATGTGCTGGAGCACGCGAGCGCTTTGAAGCAACTGGGTGATGTGCGCGACGCGCAGAAGAGGACGGACGAAGCCTTCGAAACCTATCGCGCGGCCAACGAAGAATTCCGTGCCTTTTTCGAGCCTCGACTCAAGGCGAGAGGGACCGAAAGCACGCCGGCTCTTATCTCGCGCCTGGTCAAGCACCTCGCGCAGGATGGACTGCCGCACCGCCAATCTGACTCAGAAGCAACTGGGGAGGCGGTGGGGCTTGTCTTCCTCGCGGGTTTCCCGCGCTCCGGCACTACCCTGCTGGGCCAAATTCTGGCGGCGCATCCGGATGTCACCACGCTGGAGGAGCGCTTCCCTATCGTGCAGGCGGACCGCGATTTCCTGCGCGCGCCCGGCGGGCTGGACCGGCTCTCGAAGGCCACCGAGGCGGAACTCAAGCCGTACCGCGAGTCCTACTGGAATTACGTCCACGGCTTCGGCGTACATGTTCGCGACAAGGTGATCATCGACAAACTGCCGATGCATACCTTCCGGCTGCCGCTGATCGCCCAGTTATTCCCACAGGCCAAAATTCTCTTCGCCGTTCGCGATCCGCGCGATGTCTTGTTCAGCGCCTTCCGCCGCTCCTTCGTGATTCACGCCTTCACCTACGAGCTGCTCGAGCTGGAATCCGCCGCGCGTCTGTACGACAGCATGATGCAGGTACGGGAGATGAGCCGCAGCAAGCTCGATCTCTCCTGGCTCGATGTGCGCAATGAGGATGTCGTAACCGCCTTCGAGCCGCAGATGCGAAGCGTCTGCGAGTTTCTTGGCCTGCCTTGGAATCCTTTGCTCAAGCGTTTCGCGGATTCCACAAAGAACCGGAATATTGGCACGCCAAGCTCCGCACAGGTGCGAAGCGGATTGAACGGCGAGGGCGTGGGCCAATGGCGGCGCTACCGGCAGTACCTCGCGCCCGTGCTGCCAATTCTTCAGCCTTGGGTGGAAAAGTTCGGCTATTCCCCGGAATAGTACGTGCCCATGGCCGTGAGTAACGCAGTGGCCAGCTCGCGTTCCACGGAAGTGAGCATCGGATTCCAGATGTCGAAGATCAGAATGTAGCGATTTTGACCGCTGTCGTTCCACGCTTCGTGCTCGATTGTGTCGTCGAATACCCAAGCCTTGCCGGGTTCCACCGCGCGGCTGTCATTTCCCACCCGGAACCCGCAACCTTCCGGCACGATCAGCGGCAGATGAACAATCAGCCGGATATTGGTTACCCCCGTGTGCGGCGGAATGCGCGTACGCGGTGCGAGCAATGAAAAGAAGACTGCCGGGGCATACCCCGGAATTCTCGCGACAGGCATGGATTCTGCGACGGCTGCTGTTTTCGGGCACTGAGTGCAATGTGAATCGATCCGCTTGCCGTCATCCCACAGGAAATAGGCGCCCCAGCGCGGGGAGTGATTCAGCGCTTCCCACTGGTTGAGCGGCACACCCGCGGGATGCTGCACGTAGGGGCGGAATTCCTCAACAGGCTCATCGCTCTTTGCGTTCTCTAAAACAGCCAACAATTCTGTGCGGATGTCGTCCGTTGCGGCTTCGAGTTGCTGTATCCAGGGAAACTGATCGCGATCGTAAAACTGGATAGCGGGCAATTCTGGATAATGCAGCATTGTTGGCCGATGCGTGTAAATCTTCTTGTTGCCGAGCAGCACTTCCCGGCAAGTCTCAAAACGGCGGAGCCCTGCCTTGCCGTGTTGTTGGCGGATTGCCTCCAACGCCACATCGACATGCCGTTCAAGCTGCTCTGCATTCTCGGCCACGACAATGCGCGCGCGCTCCGCCGCTTTATGCAAGTTCGGCTGCAATTGATCGTCTGGCGGCGCTATGGAAAGCGCATCCTTGTAGATTCTAGCCGCTTGCCGGACCTTGCCGGCGCGTTCGGCCGCTTGTCCTTTGGCGAAAAGCGCCGGCAGATAGTACGGATCGAGCGTCAGCGCGCGATCCAAGGCTTTTAGCTCGCGGGCAACATCGCCTTTGGCGCGATGCGCAAATGCAAGGTTAAGAGGGATCGCTGGGGTTTGAGTATCAGCGCGCTCCGCCTGCTCGAGAAGCTGAATTGCTCCCACGGTATTCTTTTGGCTGAGTCTGACTTGAGCGAGATGAAACAGGGCCTGAGGATGGTTCGGTGACAGCCTCAAAAATTCCGAAAAAAGTCGCTCAGCCTCCTCCATTCGGCCGGCCTGCATGGCCTGTTGCGCCGCATGCATCATCTGCTGAGAATCCACCAGTAAGTCTCCACGAAGAATTGCCGGGATAATATGGGAGGTCGCCCGCAGTCGCGAGCCCGTCCACCGCAGCAATCACCGTAAGACTCAATTGATCGGCAGGTTCTCCGCTTTCATCTGCACGCCGCCGCGGCCGGAATCGGCCACGGCACCGAGGACAGCGCGGGCGACCGGAAGCTGCTCGATGGCCGCTACGCCCTGCATCGCCCGCACGCCTGCCGCCGTGCCGCTGAAGGCCGACGTCAGCGCCCCGAAGAAGCTCGCGCGTTTTGGGTAGATCTTGAAATTGACCAGTTGGTCCGGCGCGATGCCCGTCAGCTTCTTGACGTCGGCCACAGCCGTCCAGAATCCGCCAAGCTCATCCACCAAGCCGTGGGACTTGGCGTCCGCGCCGGTCCACACCCTCCCCTTGGCGATGTTCTGCACTTGCGACAGCGGCAACCTGCGCCCAGTCGAAACCTTCTGCAGGAAATCGGCGTAGATGACGTCGGCCTGGTGATTCAGGCTGGCCCACTGATCCGGTGTGTAAGGGCTGATGGCGGAATCCATCAGCGCGTTCTTGCCGATTCCGATCTGATCCACGCCGATGCCGATCAGGCCGGCCGATTTGCCGAACGACACCTTGCCCGTGAGCACACCGATAGAACCTGTCAAGGTGCCCGGCTCCGCGACGATGCGATCGGCAAAGCAGGAGATATAGTAGCCGCCGGAGGCCGCCAGCGTTGCCATGCTCACCACCACGGGCTTGCCGGCCCGTCGCGCTTTCTGCAGCGCATGCAGAATCTGATCGGAAGCCGAAACCGATCCTCCAGGTGAATCCACACGCAGCACGATGGCCTTGATGCCGGGGTCGCGAACCGCGTCGCGAATGGCGGCGGCATAATCGTCGGAGGCGATGCCGCTCGAGTCGCCAAAGGCGCCGTTATGCGAGCCTCCCTCCCCGATTTCTCCCGACGCTTCTATCAGCGCAATCTGCGGACGGCCGGCACCGGAAACGTCCGCGATGTCGCGCGCATACTTCCTTAGGTTGACCAGTTTCGCATCGCCGCCCTGCGCGATCGCCGCGTCGCTCGCATCGTCGTCGTATCCGATACGATCGATCAGGTGTACAGCCAGCGCATCCTCGGCGAATTGCGGACTCTTGTTGAACGTCGCTGCTATAAGTTTTGGCGGCAGCTTGCGGGCGGCGGCGACCCCATCGGTCGCCGTGTTGTACCAGGATTGCAGGAAGGCGGTGGTCTGCTCGCGATCCGGCCCCGTGTAGTCCTTCTCCATGAAAAGGTCCGCAGCGCTCTTGTAGTCCGAGCGCTTCACCATCTGCGGCTGAGCCTGAATCTTGTCGAACAACCCGCGAAGGAAGATTGTGCCTGCACCGGCGCCGGCAGCCCCGAAGGTCGCTTTGGGCTGCATCCAGAGTTCGTTCGCACCGGCCGCTGCCAGATAGTCCCCCAGCCCACCAGAATCGAATCCCTGCGCATGCGCGATGACAAAGCGCCCGCTTGCACGGAAGCGCTTGAGGGCGGCGGCGATCTCCTGCGCTTGCGGCACGGCGAGGCCGCTATCGCCAACCCGCAGATACAACCCCTTCACCCGCGAATCCCGTGCGGCCCGATCCAGTGCCAGAACCAAATCCATCACCGTCAACGGCCGGCTGATCTCGAAGGGGCCAGGGCGGCTGGAATCCGCCATGTGCGTGCGAAGGTCGGCCGTGAGCACCATTTTGTCGGGTAGCCCATCGCCATGAGCCATGCCGATGATCACCAACACCAGGATGAGCAGCACCACAAACAGCGCCACCTTGGCGATGGCGTTAAAGGTTCCGAACGCAATGGATTTGGACCAGTTCAGGAAAGCAACCATGTGGGCACCTTATCGGGAGGACGTCGCAAACGGGCCGGAATATCGCTGACATATGGGACCATGCCACTCCCAAGCCAATAGGCCGAATGGCGGTGGAATAGATAGTTGATCGAAAAGGTTAGCGTTTTATCAGCGGCGGAAGGCGCCGTCACGGTCAACCTCAACGGGCGGCTGTCAC
>DATAVW010000096.1:0-6033 GCA_036267515.1 Rhizomicrobium sp. | reverse complement strand
AAATCCAAACAAGTCCTCATTGCTGACGATGTTTATTGATACATTCGAGAACACGTTTCCCAAGCCTTCGAAGACGCCACCGAAAGTCCCGCTAACCGGGCGGGCTGTATACGTCCCATCCACGCTGGCATCGTAGGGTTTTGCGAGAGCGTAGAAGCCGGAGGGGTTCGCCGCGATGTCAGCGGCGAGAGTTTTGATGTCGCCTACCAGCGTATAGCTGTTGCCGTCGATGATCAGGCTGCTGCCCAAATCCCAGAACTGCACGCTGCCGTGCTCCGGCACGATGACGAACTCGCCGGATTTGTTCTTCGCTTTCGCGCCGCCGATGTCGTTGGTGATAACAGTCAGCGCGCCTTGACCTGCTACGGTCACCTGCTTGTTCACGGTCACCGACTGCTGTGCATCGAGCGTTAATCGGCTGGTGCTCGTCCACTGCAGCGTTTGATCGACATCGATGTCCTTTGCCACGCTGCCGGTCTTCACCGCTACATCGCCGCTCGCCAACATGGTGGCCAGATCGCTCACGTTCAGCACCGCCTTCTGCGCCGTCGCCGTGCAGACGCCGGCATCGCAGCTCATGTTCTGCGTAGGCTTGTTGGAGATCGAGATATCGGCACGGGCAATTCCGCCGCCGATGACCATTGCCGTCGCACAGAGCGCCGCTGTTCGAATGCCCATGATGTTCTCCCCTGGAGCGCGGGCAGGATACCAGCGGAGCGGGTATCCAGCGCCAGCTTTCGAAGATCGGTGCCATTCTTTGGTGTCGTAATTTCGACATCCTCCGTTCGGCTATGTCGAAAATCTACGAATTCGGAGAATTTCGCGGGAGCGTGTCTCGGTTGGAACGTTGTTTTTGAACTTGCAGGGTGCGCTTGCCATGCTGGCCAGCCTAGTCGTGCTCGCACATAGTCCTTACAGGCGAGCGGATCATCGCCCGCAAAACTTCCGACCAGCAAACCATCTGGCGCCTGCCAATCGAGCCGCACCCACATGCTGCGGTCGTGTTTCGAATGTCCGGGGCCAGGCGCACGAATGCGGCCACCCGAACACTCACCGCCCAGCATGTGCGCGATTGCGCGCTGGTCATGCATAGGCGCCAGCCTCGATCAAATCGAGCGCTCGGCCGAGCGGTCCGGCACCAGAGCCGTTTGGCAGCTTCAGCAGCGCATGGCGAATTGCTGAGAGCGGAACATGGTGCTGAAGGGCAATCGACAAGGTGACGGCGGCATCGTGGGATGCAACCAGCGCGGCGCTGCCACTCTTGCCGGCACGTAGGAACAGCTCACCTAGCGCCCCATCATCGAAGAATGAAACCGTGGCGGTATAGGTGATTCGATCGAGCTCGAAATCGAAGGTATGGGACTGGCGGCGCATCGGCAGTATCCGGCGGTCCGTCATGGCGCACCCCCTTGCGAGCGCTTCCGCCGTTCGGTAGCTTTGCCGTGTTCGCCGCCAAGCAAACGACTGTGGAAGCCGCTACCGGTCAGCGCCGGGGCGGCTTTCGCATGTGTGGTCATGAGCGATCACGCCGCCCTTCCCGTTTCGAGCAGCTTTTCGAGTGCCGCCTTCGGAACCAGGATGCGTCGTCCTATCTTGAGCGACGGCAGCTCGCCGGACTTAACCGCCTCGTAGGCTTGGTTGCGGCCAACGCCTAAGCGCTTCGCAGCCTGCTCGACGGAAATTGTCGCCGTTTCCTCATTCTGTTTCATGCGCCTGTCCTTGCTTCGTTCATGCCCGAAACTATGCCCCGCTCCTTTCCTGTTGCAACCGGTTTCTGATTGGAATACAGAACAAAAATGCTCAACGTAAATCTGGAGGGCCAATGGCGGCGAAAAAAAAGCGCAGGAAGGCTGGGCGACCCCCGCTCGGGGCTGGCGCTAAAAAGAGCGAATGGACTGGGTTGCGCCTTCAGCCTGGATTACGCGATGAACTACAGGCTAGCGCGGATGCAAATGGGCGGGCACTGAGCGCCGAAATTACCCTCCGGCTATTCAGGTCCTTGGACGAGGAAAAGGGGTTTGGACACCCGATCCTAAAGGAAATCGGTTTCATGATGGCTACGCGCTTCGCCTTCGAAGGCGCACGCGCGGCGGGGAAAGACTTACCGGCAACCGACTGGATTAAAGATCAGCACGCGTTCGATGAGGGCGCTCTTTCGGTAATGCTGGGGTTGTGGGCAATGCGGCCCAACAACAGCGTTGAATCGACTTTTAGGTGGTTTGAAGCCCTTAAATCTCGAATTCTCACGGCCTGGTCCTTTAGCGGAAGGAAAACCAAATGACCGGCCATGTCCGCCGCCGCGGCGAGCGCAGTTGGGAATTGAAATTCGACGCCGGTACCGATGCGCTTACAGGCAAGCGCAAGACGCATTACGCTTCGTTCAAAGGGACAAAACGCGAAGCCGAAATAGAGCTCGCGAAGCTGATCACGCTCGTCCAAACGGGCGAGCACGTCGATTCAAGCCGAGCAACCGTGACCGAGTTCATGGATCGTTGGCTGCGGGATTGGGTGGCCGGCAACGTCAGCCCGAAGACTGCCGAGAGATGGAATGATCTGGCCAGGCTGCACATTACTCCGCACATTGGCGCCATCCCAGTTCAAAAGCTGAAGGCCGTTCACCTAAGCGAACTCTACGGCAAGCTGCTCCGCGGAGCAGCAGACGGCCGTGCGGGATTGGCGCCGCGGACAGTGGGGCACGTTCACCGCGCGCTTCATCGTGCCCTCGGCCACGCAGCGCAGTGGGGCGTGACCGCGTCAAACGTGGCGGCTCTCGTAAGCCCGCCGCGCGTCGCATCTGTCGAACTGGAAATCCTGTCCGCCGAGCAGACGCAGACGCTGCTAGCGAAGCTCCGCGGCCGCGCGCTTTACCTCCCGGTCGCAACCGCGCTGGCAACAGGCATGCGCCGCGGCGAGATTCTTGCCTTGCGGTGGAAAGATGTCGAGCTGGACCACTCGCGACTTCGAGTTGAACAATCGCTCGAACAGACGCGCGCAGGCTTGCGTGTCAAAGCACCGAAGACAAAATTCGGGCGCAGAACAATCACGCTGCCGCCTTTTCTTGTCTCCGATCTTCGCGCTCATTGGAAGGCGCAGCAGGAGCAACGCCTAGCCCTCGGCCTGGGCAAGGCCCCGGCTGATGCTCTCGTCTTCGCGAATCCTGATGGCCTTCCGCGACGGCCTGACGGGCTCACGATGGAATGGGGCCGCGCTCGCAAACCGCTGGGCCTCAAAGTGAGCTTGCATGCGTTCCGCCACACGCATGCATCGGCGCTGATCGCTTCCGGAATGGATATCCTCACCATCAGTCGCCGGCTCGGGCATAGCAGCCCAACAATCACGCTCTCGGTATACGGCCACCTGTTCTCGAATACAGATGACCGCGCCGCTCAGATCGTGCAGGGCGCGTTCTCATCTGGCACGGACTAGGAACTTCGCGACACCCGCTCGGTGGCAATCCGGTGGCAATGCCCTAGCGGCTTGTTCGGATCAGCATACGAAAAGCCCGCAATTGCTGCTTATTTTGGTACAGTCGGGTGGGTTCGAACCACCGACCTCCGGATCCACAATCCGGCGCTCTAACCAACTGAGCTACGACTGCCAAGGCGGCGGAAACTAGGTTTGGCCGGTTTTAAAAGCAAGCAGGACGAGCCCTTGCCGCGACTGAATTCAGCGGCGAAAACAAGCGCGCAAGGTCGGCCGGGACACTCATGAACGAATTCACCATCACACCGGGAACCATGCCGTTATCCGCCTGGCGGAGCATTGCGGAACGGCCAGTCACCGCAATCATCAGTCCCGCGGCGTGGCCGGCGGTGGAACGGGCCCGCACGCTCATCGAACAGGCTCTTTCCTCCGGCACGGCGATTTACGGGGTGAACACCGGCTTCGGCCGGCTTGCGCAAACCCGCATTCCCGACAATCAGCTAAAGCTGCTGCAGCGGAATCTCGTGCTTTCGCACTCTGCAGGCGTTGGCGAAATCCTGACCGACAATGTGGTGCGCCTGATTATCGCGCTGAAGGCAGCGGGCTTGGCGCGCGGCTATTCGGGAGTCCGGCCCATAGTCATCGAGCAATTGCTCAACCTGTTCAATAACCGGGTCTTGCCGGAGATTCCCGCACAAGGCTCCGTGGGAGCATCCGGTGACCTCGCGCCGCTGGCGCATTTGTCGGCTGTCCTGATCGGCGAGGGCCGCGCCCGTATCGACGGTCAAAGCTATTCCGCACGTGGCGCGTTAGCGAAAGCTGGCCTTGCGCCGCTGGAGCTGGAAGCAAAGGAGGGCCTGGCGCTCCTCAACGGCACGCAAGTATCCACGGCCCTCGCGCTAACCAATCTGTTCGCGGCAGAGGCCAACCTCGAAGCGGCGCTCATCGCTGGCGCATTGTCCACTGATGCGGTGAAGGGCAGCGACACGCCATTCGACGCCCGCATTCACGATGCCCGTGGTCAACCAGGGCAAAACGTTACGGCAGCCGTGCTGCGGAATTTGATGCGCGCAAGCGAAATCCGCCGGTCGCACGCCAATTGCGAACGCGTTCAAGATCCGTATTCCATTCGCTGCCAACCGCAGGTCCTTGGCCCCTGTCTGGACATGCTCGTCTACGCGGCCGGGGCGTTCGAGCGGGAGGCGAATGCCGTCACAGATAACCCATTGATTTTCGAAAACGGCGCCATTCTTTCCGGCGGCAACTTCCACGCGGAACCCGTGGCAATTGCAGCAGACGGCCTTGCGGTCGCCATTGCGGAGATCGGTGCCCTTTCGGAACGGCGCACTGCGCTGTTGATTGACGGCTCATTGAGCGGATTGCCGCCATTTCTCACGCCGGAGAGCGGCCTGAATTCCGGTTTTATGATCGCGCATGTCACTGCTGCGGCGCTTGCCTCGGAAAACAAATCGCTGGCCCATCCGGCATCGGTGGATTCGCTGCCGACCTCCGCGAACCAAGAGGATTTCGTATCGATGGCCACCTTCGCCGCCAGGCGCCTGTCGGCGATGAACTCTAACACGGCGTACATTGTAGCGATTGAATTGCTCGCTGCGGCCGAGGGACTTGAATTTCATCGTCCGCTGCGAAGCTCACCCGTACTGGAGCAAGCGCACACTCTTATTCGCGCGCGTGTTCCCCGGTTCGATCGTGACCGGTTTTTTGCACCGGCGATCGCAGCCGCGCGCGACCTTGTCGAGCAACGTGCGTTCGAGCCGTTGCTGCAGGATCTCTTGCTCCCGTCCCGCTAGCGCAGCACGTGCTTATTTCACCCGCGTGACCTTGAACACCTTTCCCGAGCCGTTCAGCGTCAGGTTGTAACTACCGATGGCGCCACGCGAGATCGTCACCGTGTTGTCCTGGGCGTGAGGACGGAAGTGCGCCCGGTCGGCATCGCCCTGGAGCTGGCGCCATACCTGACCGTTCGCAAGAAACACAATGAACTGCCCGAAAGGCGTGAAGGACACTTCGCTGACCGGCGAGGAAATGCTGTCGATTTCCTCCTGCTCGCGCGTGGTTTGCGCTTCGGCGGTGCGTTCTTTCCCAAATTCCTGCGGCGTGGTTGCGGCAGACCCTCCACCAAAAATATTGTCGAGGTTGAAGCCGAACCAGGATTCCTGCTCCTGCTTGGTAGGCGGCCGGCCAAGCGAGCTCGGCGGGGTGGCCAACGCATCTTTCAGCCGCAGCGCGGCAGAGTCATAGCACGCCAGGCGTGCCTGATTGTCCGCGACCGAGGCACATCTACCCATCGCTTCCAGGACGTCGTCTCGCACGCCCGCCAAAGCTGCCTCCGACAGGAGCGGAAGCACAAGCAGACCAAAGGCAATCGAGCGCATTTTCATCTTTTATCCAATAGCGATCAGGTGGTGAGTGGAGAGAGCATAGGGAAATCGCAAACTGCTGGCGAGACGCGAGCCGCGCTTGTTGTACCATGCGACGTGCGCGCAAGTCATGCTTGCAAGTCTGCGTGCCTCGGCGCAGAAAACGATCAGACCCCGTAGCTCAGCAGGATAGAGCGGCAGATTCCTAATCAGATTTGATAGCTGCTCA
>DATAVW010000095.1:0-2762 GCA_036267515.1 Rhizomicrobium sp. | reverse complement strand
TTTCGATCTCGCCGCAGAGTATGGCGGTGACTTGAGTAACGCGTTTCACAGAACGAAAGCGCGCTTTCTTATTCTGTCATTCACCAGCGACTGGCTGTTTCCGACTTCTGAAAACAAAAGGGTTGCGAGGGCGTTGTCTGAGGCCGGTGCTTCCGTCGAATTTCGTGAGATCGCGAGCCACCGCGGCCATGACGCATTCCTACTGGACGAGCCGAATCTATTCGCTACGGTCCGAGAGTTTCTGAGTTCCGTCGCGGCGGAGCAAGGGATTGACTAAGCAACAAGAGAGCCGCGCGCCTTGATTCGCGCGACTCTCTTGCGCTCTCAGCCCTTCTCGGAGCCGAGCAGTTTCAGCGCCTGCGCGAGATGCTGCGTGCCGAGCTTGTAGTAGCCATGGTTGCAGAATTCGCGCCCGGAATTGCGCTCCCGCAGCGCTTCGTCACGATTGGCCGCCTGGGTGCTTTCGAGCGCCGTCCGGACCTGTGCATCCATGTCGTGACAGGCAAATTCGCTCGGTTCGGTGGCGAAAGCTGCTGACGACGAAATCATCAGGCCGAGGGACAGCACGGTCCCTGCAAGAATACTGTACCGCATGTAATATTCCTCCGGGTGCAACCGGCACGCGATGCCGGTTGCGCGTGAGTTAGGAACGAGGGCTCCGCAGAAAAGAGCGCGCGGCGACTGACAGGTGCGCGCAGTCGCGATGTCTTGCGTTTACACGCGGCGAAGTGCAGCGCATGCGTGCATTGCGCGCTCTCATGCGGCATGTGCATGGCGCAGTTGCAGCCAACTCATCGCTGGTTCGCACTCTCAGTTAAAGATAACAAGAGCGCGCGCGTGTCGTGCGGCTGACATGAAAGGTTCTTCAGGCGCGGGCTGGCGCAAGTACCGGCTTTAGACGCCGAGGCTTCCGGATTGGCGCAAGCGCATACATGGACTTCGTCGCCTCCACCAAATGTATACCAGCGAGGCGCGGCCAGAGAATTTTGCCGCCGCGTTCCCATGCCGTCCCTGTGCGCACCAGGCGTCGTGCGTTGATCGGCGGCAGGAGAAGACCTGTGTCCCATCGTTCTGGCACAAACATATTGTCGCGTAACAGGCGATCGAGCTGGCCGCGGCTGAATGGCCGCCCATGTGCAAAGGGTGAGCGATCCACCTGCGCCCACAAGCTGGTACGATTCGGCGCCACAATCAGAAGCCTTCCCTCCGGCGCAAGAACCCGCCACACTTGGCGCATGAATGGCCGGACGGACTGGGCTGCCTCGAGGCCATGGATCAGCAAAATGCGGTCGAACAACGCGTCGGGGAACGGGAAGAGCTCCTCTTCAGCAATCGTCGAGAGCGATCGCTGGGCGGGCCAGCAAAAAGGCCCCAAATCTTCCGGGATCAGCGCGATTGTGCGCTCGGCGTCCAGCGCAAAGGCCCGCAGATAAGGTACGGCGAAGCCCAAGCCCAGTACGCGCGTGCCGCGCAGGTTCGGCCAGATGGCCTTCAGCCGCCGATGGATCAGCCGGCGGGTGACCTGTCCCAGGGCAGAACCGTAAAAAGCGGCCAGGTTCCCCGAATCAAACTGCATAGCGCCTAAATCATCCAGCTCATTGGTGGGTTCAACGATAGCACGCCTGTTGATAGGCTTCTCTTAAAAGGGTGCCTCATGCCGCTGAATGTCGAGCCAATCGCCTGCCTGACCGATAACTACGCCTATCTTTTGTACGATCCCGAGGACCGGCTGTGTGCGGTGGTGGATCCTTCCGAGCCGGAGCCGGTGAAGCGAGCCCTGGCCGGGCGCGGCCTAAAACTCACACACATCCTGAACACCCACCACCATTTCGATCACACGGGTGGCAACGTTCCGCTGAAGGAGGAATTCGATGCGATCGTGGTCGGGCCGGAAAAGGATCGCGAGCGCATTCCCGCCCTCGATATCGGAGTGAACGAAACGGCGCCGTGGCAATTTGGCTCGCACAGGGTGCGCATCTTGGAAATTCCCGCCCACACACGGGCGCACATTGCCTTTGTGTTTGAGGATGAGCGCATTGCCTTTACGGGGGATACATTGTTCGCCATGGGTTGCGGACGGCTGTTCGAAGGCACGCCGCAGATGATGTGGTCGAGTCTGTCGAAACTGATGCAGCTGCCGGACGACATGAAAATCTACTGCGGCCACGAATACACACTGAGCAACGGCCGCTTTGCGCTAACGGTCGAGCCAGACAATGCGAACCTTCAGCTGCGTATGCGCGAAGTGGAGCAACTCCGGGCGCAGTCGAACCCCACGGTTCCCTCCACCATGCGGCTTGAGAAAACGACCAATCCGTTCCTGCGCCCCGATTCTACCGAAATCAGGCATACGCTGAAGATGGAAAGGGCGGACAACGTGGCGGTGTTTGCGGAAATCAGGCGCCGGAAAGATGTATTCTGACGCAAACGGAATCAGGTGGCGAATTCCAGCGCGATGGCCGTGAAATGCAATATGGCGGCGACCAGCACAAATCCATGCCAGATCGCTTTGTGAAAAGGAATTCGCTCGATCAGATAGAACGCAATGCCCGCGGAATAAACGATTCCTCCGGCGATCAGCAGCCAAAAATCAACCGCAGCCACTGAGGAGGCCAATGGCTTGATAACGGTAACCACCATCCAGCCCATCGCAATGTATAGCGCGATGGTTGCCACTTCGAAGCGGCGCGGGAACAGCACCTTCAAGATGATTCCAAACGTGGCGCATAACCAGATTGCTGCCAGAATGATGTCGCTGGCCG
>DATAVW010000094.1:0-6660 GCA_036267515.1 Rhizomicrobium sp. | reverse complement strand
GTGGCCAAGGTCGTGCGTGAAACCTATGGCCTGGATTGTGGCCAGATCAGGTAGACTCGCAACGGCAGGGTGGTCTTGATTTTCAAATCGGAGTTGCCTGGTGATGCTACCCGCCACCTGCGCGACCTCCAAGGAGTGCGTGAGCCGTGTCCGATAAAAGTCGCTGTCCCCCAAATTGAGAATTTGTGTCTTACCCTGCAGGCGGCGGAAGGAGGCTGAATGGACAACACGCGCATAATCCGCATCTGCTTCACTTCGGGCGTCGCCCTCCCGTATTCTCCACCCGCTTCTTCGTTCATCCCAAACCATGCGCGACCTCCACAAGCCAGATGACAACCACCTTCAGCTCAGCAATTTGGACGTAATTGACTTAGCGAGTGTAAATGAGTGGATGATGGCAACATCAGTCAGCAGAGCTAAAACTCGAGAAGTGCGGTCGGAGTGGTTTGCAGAACATGTTTGAACAGGTAGCTGCTGTCTTTGCGGTTATTGGCGGCATGTATGGCTTGTACGCTCTGCTTCGCCGGACAATATCGTCGCGACCGGACGAGAAGGCGCTGTATATCTTTGCAGGCACAAATGAACTTAGGGAGCGCCTTCTGAAACTCCGAGGGCGAACCATAAACTTCGATACCGCGCTGGACTTCTCGATCGGAGACTCTCTCAGCAGCCGCATCGCGGACGAGACTGAGTACCGGTACCTGCTTGATCATGCCGCCCTTCCCAACGGGGAGAGACTGCCGCTGTATGTTCTTACGGACCACCAACAATTGGACAGCTTCGCAAGCTTGGTTGTGGAACCGAAACAGGGACGCCCCATGAAATTCAGTCACGGCGGTACCGGAGTAATTCAAGTCCTCCTAAAGGGTCGCTTCGACGTGGAGGTAAGAGGTTACTCGGGACCCTCGGTGGAGATTACATTAAGAGAGGTGTAAGTGCGTCTATTCTCCGCCTTCGTGGATGGAGAGTCGATGGCGCCCCTTGTGCCGCCTACTCCTCAAACCGGACCGCGGCGTCGCGATTGCGGTCGTAGTGGTGGGCGAGTGGGAAGGGCGGCAGCCAGGATTCGCGACGGATGGTCCAGAGTTCGTAGGTCGGCACGAACTGGTTTGGCGCGTCCAGCGATCCCAGATTCACTTCGATCTCGTCACCGCTGCGTCCGAACACGGACGAGCCGCAGTTGGGACAGAAAAACCGTCCGCGGTAGTCGCGCGTCTCACCTTCGATCGTCACCGCATCTGCCGGAAACATGGCGGCCGCGAAAAACAGCGCCCCATGATGCTTGCGGCAGTCGAGACAGTGACAAAGCCCAACGCGGTACGGGCGCCCGGTCGCCACAAATCGCACGTTGCTGCACAGGCAGCCGCCGGTGAATCGGTCCATCGCTATCGTCCCTTCTGAAATCAAAACAGCGTGCATGATACAAATTCCGCGAACGTGATGCGCGTTCCTGCAAGGGCTCGCCTGCATTTGTCGTTGCGAAGGGTTCCTTTTCTGAACGGATCCGCAGGCGATGCGAAGTCGAGCCCTGAACCAGCAGCCGAAGGAAATTTGCGGTCGCTTCGTTCGCCACCGCCAGAGCCGTGGTAAGATGCGCGCATGAATGGATCGAATGCGCGATATGAAGCTGCATCCTTGGCACGGTGGTACATTGCTATCGGGAATGGAGTCGGGGGGACACCCTACCCGGGCGGCTTTCGCCGTCCGACCTCCCCGCGTTGGCGCCGCGTCGGGGGAGGTAAAGAGTCACTGAGGGGGAGGGGTGCCCCGCCGCTTGAAAACGAAAATCAAGCTGTTGGGGAGGAAGGGAAGCTGAGGAGCAGATTTAGGGGCGCTGAACGCTTATTGGCGAACACCCTCGCGGGCGCTTCGCTGTAGCGAACACGCTCCCGCGTGCTTCGTGCTTGTGTTAGCGAACACGCTCTCGCGTGCTTCGCCTAGCGCTCTCCGTGGTCGGGCAGGAGGACTTCGCGGACGCCCTTGTGGTTGGGGCGGGAGATGACGTTCTCCTCTTCCATCCGCTCGATCAGCCGGGCGGCGCGGTTGTAGCCGATCTCCAGCCGCCGCTGGATATAGGAGGTGGTGGCTTTGCGCTCACGCGCCACGATGGCAAGCGCCTTGTCGTAGAGCTCGTCGCCCGAGTCGCCATTGCCGCCATAGAGTGAGAAAGGATCGTCGCCGCCCTCGTCGAGATCTTCGGTGACGGCGTCGAGGTATTCGGGCTGGCCCTGTTCCTTCAGGAACTTCACCACGTCCTCGACTTCCTCGACGGTGACGAAGGGGCCGTGCACGCGGCGGATGCGCCCGCCCGCCATCATGTGGAGCATGTCGCCCTGCCCCAGCAGCTGCTCGGCGCCCTGTTCGCCCAGAATGGTGCGGCTGTCGATCTTGCTGGTTACCTGGAAGGAGATGCGGGTGGGGAAGTTGGCCTTGATGGTGCCGGTGATGACATCGACCGACGGGCGCTGGGTCGCGGCGATGAGGTGGATGCCGGCGGCGCGCGCCATCTGCGCCAGGCGCTGCACCGCGCCTTCGATCTCCTTGCCGGAGATCATCATCAGGTCGGCCACTTCATCGACCACGAGCACGATGTAGGGCATGGCCTCGAGCTCGAGCAGTTCGTCCTCGTACACCGGCTTGCCGGTTTCGCGGTCGAAACCGGTTTGCACGGTGCGCTTGAGCTGCTCACCTTTGTCCTTGGCCTTGCGTACGCGTTCGTTGAAGGCTTCGACGCCGCGCACGCCGAGCTTGCTCATCTTGCGGTAGCGCTCTTCCATTTCGCGCACCGCCCATTTGAGCGCCACCACCGCCTTCTTGGGCTCGGTGACGACCGGCGCGAGCAGATGCGGGATGCCTTCATAGGAGCAAAGCTCCAGCATCTTGGGATCAATGAGGATGAGCTTGGTCTGGTCCGGCGTGCAGCGGTAGAGCAGCGACAGGATCATGGTGTTCAGCGCCACCGACTTGCCGGAGCCGGTGGTGCCGGCGATGAGCAAATGGGGCATCTTGGCGAGATCGGCCATCACGGAGTCGCCGCCGATGGTTTTGCCCAGCGCGAGGATGAGCGGGGCGCGGCTCTTCTCGTATTCGCTGCTGCCCAGCAGTTCGCGGAGGTACACGGTTTCGCGGTGCTGATTTGGCAGCTCGATGCCGATGACGTTGCGGCCGGGGATCACGGCGATGCGGGCGGCCACCGCCGACATAGAACGCGCTACGTCGTCCGACAGCGAAATGACGCGAGAGGATTTCACGCCCGCGGCCGGCTCGAATTCGTAGAGCGTCACCACCGGGCCGGGACGCACGGCCATGATACGGCCCTTGACGCCGAAGTCCGCCAGCACAGCCTCCAGCATGCGGGCGTTCTCTTCCAGCGCGTCATCGGAGAGCGCAGAGTTCTCGTGCTGCTGCACCGGTTCCGCGAGCAGCCCCAGCGGGGGCAGCTGGTATTCGCTGCTCCCGAGGTTGAGCGCAGGCTGGCGTGCGCTTTTCGCTGTCTTGCCGAGCTTGCGCTCCTCGCGCTTCACCCGAATTTCGCGCCGGCGTTCATCGGCGCGGGTGATGCCGGCAACCGGTTCGGGCTTTACGGACAGGCCGTACGGATCTTCGTCCTCTTCCTCCGGCTCGTCCTCCTCCAGTCCTTCTTCCTCGGCTTCATCCGAAGCGTCGGTATCGGCGGCGCGGAAGCGCAGGCTTCCGGCCAGCCAGACGAAGAATGCCGGCACGTTCGCAATACCGCGCGCAATGGGCATGAACCGCAGCCCCGTCGCAAAGAAGGCGAGCGGCAGTCCGACGAACAACAGCAGCATCGGAACCGCGGTTCCCACCCACACCTGATGATAGGCCTGGCCCGCGTGGTGTGAGAGGCCGACGAGCGCGAGGGCCAGCAATCCACCTGTTCCGGCCGGCAACGCATCGAGCTTTGGCAGCAAGCCAAGACCGCCTGCGACGACGATCGTTGCCAAAGGCCATGCCGCGGCGCGCCATAAGGGCCGGCGCACGGAGCGTCCGGTCATTGCCCGTGCGCCCCACACCGCCGGCGGCGTGAGGAAGGCGAGCGCTCCCATGCCGAAGGTCTGCAACAGCAGGGCGGCGGCGGTCGCGCCAAAGCCGCCAAGCCAGTTGGCAGGCTCGGCCCCGGTGGCGTTGCTCAGGCTGGCATCGCTGGGGCTGAACGTGGCGAGGGCCACAAGCCCTGCGCAGGCAGCCACAAACACAACGGCACCGGCACCGCGAAGCAGCGCTATTTTGATGGCTCGTGCGATAGCACGGCGCGCCTCAGCGAGCGCGTCGGCGAAGGCCGCGCGGCGCGAGCGCGGCTGATAAACGCCCATGCTGCGGCGAGTCGTGGCCATCTATGGCTCGGAGAGAGTCATCGGTATCAGTGTGGCCCGAATGGTTGACAAATTGCTAATGCGAATAACGGATAGGTAAGAAATGAGATCGGAACCCGGGCCTGTCTGGTGAGGACAAGTTGCCATCGCGGCAGATTAACCCTTTCCGCGCAAGGTGCCGAAGGCTAGTTTCCGCGCGATCCAACCCACCACCCCGGCTGCATGACTGTCGATATCGCCCGCAAGTCTAACGATACCCCCGCTTCCGCCCCTGCCAGTGAAGATGATTTGGCGCTTGATCGCGTTCACGCCGCTGAAGCATTGCTGCCGGCCGACGCGCCGCAATCTGGTTTGAAGGGTTTCTTCGCCGCGCTCTATGGTGGTGCACCGCCGGAAGACATCACGCGATATGCGCCGGAGTCGCTGGCGGCGTTGGCTGAACTTGCCTTCGAAAAGAGCGCCGCGCGCAAGGCTGGCGAAACGCTGGTGCAGATCTTGCCGTTTCAATCGCCCCGTGGGGACGGCAGTGAGCGCCACGAAACAATCCTGATCGTCGTCAATGACGATATGCCTTTCCTGTTCGATTCGCTGGTTGGCGAACTGACGGTGCATGGCATCCGCATCCACACGCTGTTGCACCCGATCGTGCCCACCCAGCGGGACGCCGAAGGGAAGCGGCGCAGCGGCGCGGTTGTCCGTGAAAGCGTGATCGTTCTGGCTGTCGATCCCCTCGACGATGAACAGCGGCGAGAGATCGAGACAGGCGTGAAACGCGTGCTGCGCGAAGTCAAATTCGCGGTACGCGACTGGCAAAAGATGCTCGCACATCTTTACGAATCTGTCGCGATGCTGAAAGCGCACCCGCCGCAAGTCAGCGCCGAACTCCTGAACGAGAGTATCGCGTTTCTTGAATGGCTGGCGAACAACCATTTCACATTCCTCGGCGCACGCGACTACACCTATACCGGCGCGGATGGCGGCACGCTCGAGCCGGTGCCGGAATCCGGCTTGGGCGTATTGGCGGATGCGGAGACACGCGTTGTCCGCCGCAGCGAACATCGCGGCGATATGAGCGCAGAAATCCGCGGTTTTCTCGCGCAGCCCGAACCGCTGATCATCACGAAATCAAACGAGCGTTCCGTCATCCATCGCCGTGTCCACATGGACTATGTCGGCGTGAAGATGTTTGACAGAACAGGAAAGGTCATCGGTGAGCGGCGCTTCGTCGGCCTTTTCACCTCCGGCGCCTACAGCCGCAGGCCCAGTGATACCCCGCTCCTGCGGCTGAAAGTCGAGGATGTCCTGGAACGCGCCGGTTTCGCGCGCAACAGTCATGACGGCAAGGCCCTCGCGCACATTCTCGATTCCTTTCCGCGAGACGAATTATTCCAGGTTGGCGAAGAGGAGTTGTTCGATACGGCGCTGGGAGTCCTGCGCCTGGGCGAGCGGCCGAAGGTGAAGGTGTTCGCGCGCTGCGACCGGTTTGATCGTTTCGTATCGTTGCTCGTTTACGTGCCGCGCGATCGATACGACACGCAGGTGCGGGAGAAAATCCACACGATTCTGGCGCGGGCCTACAACGGCCGTCCGTCGGCCTCCAATCCCATCATCGACGATTCCATTCTGGCGCGCGTGCATTACATTGTCGGCCGCAATGAAGGTTTTTGCCCCAGAGTCGATGTGCGGGGGCTCGAGGCGGAGATCGCCGCCGCGATCCGTACCTGGGACGATGCGTTTGCCGACGCATTGGTTGCCGCGCATGGCGAGGCGGAAGCACAACGCATTCTTGTGCGCCAGCGTCATGCGTTTCCGGCGCGGTATCGGGACGCTTTCTCGCCGGAAGAGGCTGTTCGGGACCTGGACGAGCTTGAGCAGCTCGCCAAGAGCGGCGAAGGCGTTAACGCGCGCGCCTATCGGTTGCCACGGGATCCACGAAGCACCCTGCGGCTGAAAATCTATGTGCTGGGCGATCTGCTGCCGCTGTCCGCCTCGCTTCCGATGCTGGAGAATCTTGGGTTTAGCGTCATCGCGGAAAACAGCTATCCCGTGACGCCGGACACCGATGACGGTTGGAGGGGGGAGGGGGCAGTTCTCGATTTCACGATGGTGCGCGCCGACTGCGCAGTGGCCGATCTTTCGCATCTCAAGGCGCGGGTGGAGGATGCCTTCGAGGCAACCGTCCGCGGGCAGGCGGAGAACGATGGTTTTAATCGGCTCATCACCGGCGCCGATCTCGATTGGAATACCGTCAACATTCTGCGCGCCGCTGCCAAATATTCGCGACAGGCGGGCTTCTCTTTCAGTCAGGAATATATCGAGCAGACGCTCG
>DATAVW010000093.1:0-2510 GCA_036267515.1 Rhizomicrobium sp. | reverse complement strand
AACCATTATGGCGGCCAGAATTGAGCCAACGACGTGCCGAGGTGGTGGTCGAGAAGGTTACTCCGCATTCAAGTAAGGGATCGGGATTCCGCAACGCGCACAGAGATCGCCGGCGGCTGCGTGGATGCTCAGGCCGTGAACGGCTGCCCATAAGTCGAGTTGGGTTCCCGCGGAATGGCAGCGGAAGCAGCGATACCGATGGCAGGAGAGATTGGGCGTGACTCACTTTCCGCCCGGTGGAATAGCGTGAGTCAGGCGGCTTGGCAGTAGAGTTCCTCCTGTTCGCGTTGAATGCGGCACTCTATAAAGGCATCCCAATCGCCGTTGAGGTAGATGGCTCGCAAGTGCAGCATGGCCTGCGCGCTGGTGCGCCGCCATCGCATACCCGTCCGCTCCATCCGATCCTTCACCAGATGACGACAGGTGCCTTCGGCCACGCCGCTCCCAATCGGATAGCCCGCCGCCAGATACTCATCGTACTTCATGTGCTGGCGGTTGTTTTCGTAGTAACCGACCGCCGCCGAAAGTGTCTTGCGATCGGCCGCCGACAATCGCCGTTTGGTCAACATCTGCCGCAAGCCCCCGATCACATAACCGACCTGACCTTCCAACAGCATTCGCAACCGTTGGTCCACGAACCACCGCGCTTCCCGGCTCTCGCGCGGGTGAAACACGTGCGCCGCGGCCCACAACCGTTCCGTGGCATGGAACAAGTCCAGCACGCCCACTGCGTCGGGAACCCACGACTCTTTCACCTCCCACAAGGCCCGCTCGCCGTCCATCACACAGACCACCGACTTGCGCTGACTCGGATTGCGCGCCGCCAATTCCTCGGACATCTGGCCGAACAGCGTCACGCGGCCATCGCACGCCTCGCCTTCAAGGATATGTGTCATCTCCGCCCAGACATGCTTTTGTTGCGGCACGGGACGATCGACAGCCCGCCGCTTACGCTGTAATTCGTCCAGCACGTCGTCGGCCGTGCGCACGAAACGATCAATGCTGTACACCGCGCCGACGTAGGCCATACGCTTGGTGCCCTTCTTGCCCGGCGGCGGCGAGGCGGCTTGTTCCGGTTGGTCTTCGCGACGCATGACCACGCCCTTGCCATCGGCCGTCACCACCAGCAGTTGGCCCTCCGCCGACGGGTCCGGCGGGGCTTGATGCGATCGGAAGGCTTCGGCGTGCTCGGCCAGCGTCTGATTCATGGCCTCGGCGCTGCGCACGCTGACGGACAGGCCCAGCAAGTCCGCCAACCCCCGCACCGATTCCCGATACGCGTCGTGGATGCACATCCGTTGCAGCCAATCTTCTAACACATAAGAGAAGTCGCCCGCCGGCAGTCCCAATTGCGCGTCCAGTGGCACGGCTTCGATCTTTTGCGTTTCACGCGTCCCGTAGACTGTGCGAGTGATCTCCAGTTCGCCGAAGATCGAAACGTAACGAAGCGAGTGAAGATTCTCCAATCGCTTCCAGCTTTGGTCGGCCGTTTCCACCGTGGGACCGACATCGCCGGTGCCCTGGGTTGCGATGAATAGTTGCAAGAGCTGGAACCCCATCGCCAACAACTCGGCCAACAGATCGCGTTCCATGCGATCAATCCGCTGGTGTTCCGCAGCCGACTGCTGCACCCGGCCGACGAGCGACTCAAAATCAACGCGGATCTTGCCAAGCAACGTCTCGGGCGAGAGAATCATCGTTCGAGCCTCCGTGGGGGAAAACATTTTTGTGACAACTGAATGTCCTACCCCCGGAGGCTGCTTCGCGCCAGCCCATATTCCCACATCTATTCAGATTGTCGCCAAACAGGGCGCGCTTGGTGGGTCACACCCTCTCATAACACTTGGATTAGATTTTGGGGAGCATTCCAGAGATGTAGACAAGCAACCGGAAGCATGATCGGCAATCTCGGCGAACAAAGCCACACGCACCATCAGGCGGTCCGCGTGCCAAAGCAATTGCTTCCCGGATCTGGTCGAAGGTTCATTTCTTCTGCAGGAGATCCGACATTACCAGATTCTCGAGGACGGCCCGCAGGCCATAGTCATCTTTCTTGCTAGCGACAGCGATGGCTTTGATCTGTGCGGCATCGTCGATCGTCATCACGCGCCGCAAGGCATAGGTCGCGAGTTGCTCGACGAAAGCTTCCGCGAAACGATCGACATCCTGGGCGAGCAATTGCTTGAACTCATCGGGGCCGCTGTAAGGACGACCGTCCGTCAGCTTGCCGCTTGCATTGACGGGCGGGTCGTCCCCTTTTCCGCCAGGCACTTGTTCGCTCGTTCGCCAGCGGCCGATTGCGTCGTAGTTGTCGAACGAGAACCCGAGCGGATCGATTTTCTGGTGGCATGAAGCACACGTCGCGTGCGTCGAGTGCGCTTCGAGCTGCATGCGAATCGTCGCTTTCACCTGATTGCCGGGCGTTGGCGCAAGGGGCTCGACGTTTGGCGGCGGCGGGGGCGGCGTACGGCCGAAGACGGCTTCCGAAACCCAAACGCCGCGATGCACCG
>DATAVW010000092.1:0-5439 GCA_036267515.1 Rhizomicrobium sp. | reverse complement strand
CTTCTCAATCCGATCCTCTGGCTTATTTTTTTGTTGTCGCAGCTTTTTGGCGTCTCGCTTTTCGCACAAGCGGACGGGCATCTGTCATTCGCCAGTCTGGTGATAGGCAATGGCCTGTTCGCCTATCTCAGCATGCTCGGTCCCTTCCGGCGAGGATGGCATGAGTTGTCTCCGCACGGATTGTTGGCGCCGCTCTATTGGCTTCTGATTTCATTGGCGGGCTATCGCGCGCTATTCCAGTTATTCCGCCACGCTTCGCTCTGGGAAAAGACGCCGCATGGCCAGAGCAAGATGGCAGGCTTGGACGCCACATGAGAGATCTGCTCGCCACGCTGCTCTTTGCATTCATCGGCGCAATGGCGTGGCGGAGGCTTGTGAAGAACGGCTATACGCGCGCCGCCGCGTCCGGCATCGTTTGTTTCGCCGCGGTTCAGGCGAGCGTTTGCGTTGCGGCGAATATGGTGTCGGCGGCGGTGCTGGCACTCGGCATGTATGCCGTCTCGGCGAGCGCGGTCTCGCTGGTGCGTGAACGCGACGTGCGCGGCATCATCCGCGCCGGTGGCGCACTGGCTGCCGCCCAGATCATGATACCGTTCGGCGGTCTGTTCACCGCCGCGCTCTTGCCGGGCCTGATTGCCGCGCCGCGTTCGCAAGACGAGCGACGCAAGGCGGTTGGCGTTCTTTTGTTGCTGCTGTTCCTGCCCGTGCTATCGGCAATCCTGTCAGCGACATTGCATTGGAGCCTTGCTCCGGCGCCTGTCCGTCCCGCCATCGGCCACATCCTTGTGGACGGCGCATTTCTCGCGCTTCTGCCCAGTCTCACATTTGTGGGATTCCGAACGCGCGGGTGGGTCGCGTTCATTCCATTTCTCGCCGGCGCGGCATTGCTGATCGCGATTTTAACCGGAGAGGCGAGCGGCTTCGGTTATGCACCGCTCATGCTCGCGCCAGCCGCGACGTGCATTCTTCTGATCGCCGTTTCGGAATGGACGGCCACAGCGAGCCGCGCTGGGAGAGCGCTGCTTCTCTTTTCCTTGAGCACCGCAGCGATGTTGGGCGTGGCGGCGCTGTCATGAAAGCACCGGCACTTTATTGTATCGCCATGCTCGCGGCCTTTCCGACAGGCGCGCGCGGTTGCGCCTGGACGATGCCCGAAGGTCAAACGCAGATCATCTCGAATGTCACCTGGAGTCACGCGGCATATGGCTTCGGCGATTCAGGCGCGCCGGACGCGCCTCTGCTCTTCGCGAAACTCTGGACTTCCACCACCGCCGAATATGGGGTGACAGACGATCTCACATTGAACGTTGAGGGAGATTATGCGCATGCCCAAACTGCTTATGATGCCGGTCCGCTCAGCCACGCCTCCGATTTCGCTTATGGCGGCGGCCTTCGTTATCGTCTCCTGAACAACGGGTTTGGCGTTCTGTCGGCGCAGGCGACATTCAAAAGCGCGGGCGCGTTCGACCTGTCGGTCTCCGCCAACGATGTGGGCGGCAATCAGGCGGAGTTTCGTCTTCTATATGGAACGAACTTCCAGCTTTTCGGCGATGCGGGTTTTGTCGATATCGAAGCCGGCGAGCGCTGGTTGTCGGGCGCACGTCCCAACGAAACCCCCATCGATCTTACGGCGGGGCTGCACGTCTCGGAACACAACATGCTGCTGCTGCAGAACTTCAACATCATCGCGGGCGGCGATTCCCGGCCGCCCTTTGGCTATTACCGCATCCACAAACTCGCGGCGTCGTGGGTCACCGGGCCGTGGCATAGCCTGTCCTTCCAGACTGGCGGGTTTGTTTCGCCCGCGGGGCAGAACTCCCTCGTCGAGACAGGGGTTTTTGCCGCTATTTGGGCGGAATTTTAATGCGGCGCGGCAGCTTGGCGCACTGTTAATGAGAATTAGTCGCGACTAAGCTTTCGGCCATGAAAGCTCGATTGATCGCGTTCGGACTCGCCGCCGGCCTGGCCGCAGGGTCCGCCCAAGCCGCGCAGGAATTCTATATCGGCGAGCCGGTGGTCAAGGACGGCATGCAGATCGTGCCCAATTACCTCACCGGCATTCAGATGGACCAACATCCGCCCGGCATGGCAATGGGTGCTAACGCGGTTCACATCGAGGCCGATGTCCATGCCACCAAAGATGAGACGCACGGCTTTCCGGAAGATGCGTGGATTCCATATCTGACGATCAAATACACGCTCGCGAAGAACGGGACGAATTTTCATCGCAGCGGCCAGCTTTATCCCATGACGGCAAAAGACGGCCCGCATTACGCGAACAACGTCGATATGGCAGGCCCCGGCACTTATAAGCTGACTTATACAATCTCACCGCCATCCAGCCACGGCTTTATCCGCCATATCGATGCGGCGAGCGGTGTGCCCGGCTGGTGGGCGCCGATCACGGCGACGTGGATATTTACCTATCCGAGCAAAACGAAATGACGATCCGCCTCGTTTTGTTGGCATCTGCGATCCTGTTCAGCGGAACCGCTTACGCGGCCGGTCCCATCGCGATGACGCTGAAGGATCACAAATTCACGCCGGCGCAAATCACCGTGCCCGCAAACCAGCCGATCGTGATCCAGCTTACCAATCAGGATCCGACGGCGGAGGAGTTCGATTCCACGGCGCTGAAGGTCGAGAAGGTTGTGGCCGGCAACAGCGAAGGCGACGTTCATATCCGCCCGCTCGATCCCGGCCGATATCCATTCATGGGCGAATATCATTCAGGAACGGCGCAAGGCGTCGTGATCGCGAAGTAACATGCTGGCAACGCTACTCATCGTTTTCCGCGAAGTCATCGAAGCCGGCCTCATCGTCGGAATCGTTCTCGCCGCGAGCAAAGGCGTGCCGGGCCGCGCGTGGTGGGTCACTTATGGAATCGTCGGTGGCGTGCTTGGCGCCTGCCTGGTTGCGCTATTCGCGGGACAACTGGCGTCGTTGTTCGCGGGCTCGGGGCAGGAGATCTTCGATGCCAGCATCCTGTTGCTCGCGGTGTGCATGCTCACATGGCATAACGTGTGGATGGCCGGCCACGGCCGCGAGATGGCGCGCGAGATGAAGCAGGTCGGCGCGGAAGTGGCCGCCGGGCGCAAATCGCTTGCGGCGCTCGCGATCGTTGTGGGCGTCGCGGTACTGCGCGAAGGCTCCGAAGTCGTGCTGTTCCTCTATGGCATCGCCAGTCAGGGCGGCACGTCGAATGCCGCGATGTTGCTGGGCGGCGCGCTTGGCGTGGCCGCAGGCGCCGCTGTCACTGCGCTAATGTATTATGGCTTGCTTGCAATCCCCGCTGGCAAGCTGTTCAGCGTGACGTCGTGGCTGATCACCTTGCTTGCGGCGGGCATGGCTGCGCAGGCGGTTCTGTTCCTGCAGCAGGGCGGTTATCTCGAATATCTGACGCGCACGGTTTGGGACACGTCTTCCATCCTGTCTCAGGATTCGATTGCGGGCCGCTTGCTTCACACGCTAGTGGGCTACAACGACGCGCCCAATGGCGCGCAGCTTGTCGCGTATGCTGCGACGGTGATCGCGATACTGGCGCTGACACGCTGGGAGCATTCGCGGCATCCGGGCGGCAACGCCCTTCCAAAACCCGCTTAAAGAAAAACGCCGCGCCCGGTTTCCCGAGCGCGGCGTCCGTTATTTTATCAGCTAGTGCCCGTTTTGCTGCGGGCCATAACCATTCGGTCCGGGAGGCGGACCGTTCTGATCGTTCGGGCCCGGACCATTCTGATTGTATCCAGGCGGAGGACCGTCCTGGTCGTCCGGACCGTCGTTATAACCAGGCGGGGGACCCTGATTTGCCGGGCCGCTTGAATAACCCGGCGGCGCGCCGGCCGGAACGGGTTGCCAAGGGCCGTTGCAGGTCTGGATATACGGGTAATATCCCGGCGGGTTCTGGCAGTAATACCAGGAATAGGGACTTGCGCCGGGCGTGCCGTAATCCTGATCGCCGTAATAGTCGTCATCGACATAGTAGTCGGAGACATATCCCGGATAGGGATAGACCGGCGCGTCGTAGAAGTACCAGGCGCCGCCGGCTAACCACCACCAACCGTTCCGGCCATGCCACGGACCGTGCCACCAGCGGCCGCCGCGCCATGCCGTGCGGTCTGAGACGCTGAAGTGCGCGTAATCGTGTCCGCCGAAACGATGCACTGGCGCGAAACCGGCGTGCGAACCTCCATGCCAACCTGCGCCGCCATGCCATGCGCCTCTGCTGCCATGCCAGCCGCCACTGCTGCCGTGCCAGCCACCGCTACTGCCGTGCCAGCCGCTGCTGCTGTGCGACCCCGACGTGCCGTGCGACGGTTGCGCCAGTACAGGCGCCGTCGCAACCAGCGCGCAACCGAGAGCCAGGGCGGAAATTCCAAGTGAAAGTTTCATCGCGTTTTTCCAGATTATCCAATCGTAAATTGGCGCATTTCGCCTGAACGGTACATGAACAATGACGTTAAGTTTTGGTAGTGCTTTTGTCTAAAATCGCGGTGCGCATGGCTATTTCCGCCGTCGGGGATTTGCTTTGCTTTGCCAGCAGTTTGGCAACGAGACATTAGTTCGAATCGTCTATGTTGAAGATATGGCGGGTGAGGCGGCGAAAAGTACGGCGGATTCAGGCCGAAAATGGCTTCGCGAAGACACGCGCGCGGCGATCCTGAAAGCGGCCCGCGCGCTCTTCGACAAAGGTGGCGTCGAGACGCTATCGCTGGGCGCGGTGGCGACCGAAACCGGGTTCGCCCCGCCAACGGTCTATGCCTATTTCACCAGCAAGACCGATCTGCTGGTAGCAACCGTCACGAACGATCTGGCCGATCTCGCCCGCGCGATGCGCGGCGTTTATCCCTTTTCCGAACCGCTCGAGCCGGTGCGCGCCGTGCCGGTCGCAGAGGAGGTGCAAATCGCGCCGCTTCCCGCCGAACAGCCTGCGGAAATCGTCTCGCAGCCCGCGCCAGAGGAATCGCCGCGCGAACCGCAACTGTTCGACAGCCTTTCCAATTCGAGCCCGGAGCGTGTCGCCTCGCTCACGACCCTTCCCGTGGTCGGCAAGAAACGCCGGCTGCTGGAACGCCGCGAGATCACGCCCGATCCGCTTCCCGAAAAGACCGAAGAGCCCGCGCTCATGCCGCATCCCGAGCGGGTGCAGGAAGAAGCGCAGGTTCCGGAAGCCGCGCCGGTCGATGGCGAGCTCGCAAGCCTGAAAGAGAGCGTGGCAAAGCTCGAAACCCGCAAAGTCGATGCCTGGCTGGAGCGCCGCCTGCGCGTATTCGAGAAATCGCTGGCTGATATCGAGACGCGCCTCGTCAATGCCGAGCAGAACAGCACGCGGGCGGCAGCGCTCGCCGACGAATCGTCGAAAGTGTTGGCACAGCGCGTGGAGAGCGCTGAGAAGCGGCTGCGCGATGGACTCGACAATGTTACGCAACGCTTGGAAAATTC
>DATAVW010000091.1:0-23884 GCA_036267515.1 Rhizomicrobium sp. | reverse complement strand
GCTCCGTCGAAGAAAAGGGCCGCAGAATCGAACTGACCCGGTTGGCGCCAGGTGATTATTTTGGTGAAGTGGGGTTGCTTACGGGTGTGCCACTGAGCGGTGATCTCACCGCACTCACGCGTGTCGTGATCTATGAGATCGCGAAGGACGCGCTCGCCCCGCTACTCAAGGCCCGCCCCAGCATGGCCGAAGAGTTGAGTGAAAGCCTGGCGAGCCGGCAGCTGGCGCAGCGTACCCTGCTCGACAAGCGCGACGAAGCTGAGCCGCAGCAATCCGGCTTGGCGCAGAGAGTGGCATCGAACATCCGGCGACTATTCGCGATACAATAAAGCCGAAAGTTGCAGGTCTTCTTAAGCGCGCCGTAGCGGCGGTTAAGAAGATGCCGAACAATGGAAGTCCCGCATTTTTGAAGCATACGATTACTTTCGGCTGCAATCAGAAGACCCATCTCACAAACGTCTGGCTATGGCTCGCTCGAGTTAGGGATATGGCAGACGAGCGCAAGGCAGTACATGAGCGCTTTGATCGCGCCGAGCTAACGGATGACTTGTTGCGCGATGTGGCGCGACTCAGCTGGATGGATGACGGTCCTACTGCCGCGATAAAATTGCTGGAGGACCGTGGAATTGCTGTCGTGATTGAGCCGCATTTACCCAAGGCTCATCTCGATGGTGCGGCAACATTGAGTTGCGCCGGCACTCCTGTAATCGGGCTGACCGTACGCGAAGCTCGGCTGATGTGGCGGCCGAAATTCTGATTCCTCGTAGCTCTTGGAAGCGCAGCCGGGCCTACTTGAAGCCGTCGAGCACCGCAATTATGGATCTAGCTGCGCTCTTCTTTGCATTTATTCGGGGCCGCGAGGGGCGGGCGGCGGGGTGTCGCCGCCCGATGGCCGCCCATTAGTCACCGCGCACCACTGCGCTGTATGATCGAAGGCACGAGCACGTGGCGGTCGGCGAAGTGGGGCGGATCTGGATTTAAAGCACTGCATGGTTCCGCCGCCATGTCCTATGACTTGACGCATCAATATAGGCAGTTGCTTCGCACCTATGACAATGACGCGCAACGCTCGGTGTCCCGGCATTAAAGGAAGATCACAGACGCCATGAGACTTCGATTTGGTGAATTCGAATTCAACAATCAGACAGGCGAGCTGTCGCAGGGCAAAACGTCAATCCATCTCCAGCCTCAACCGGCGCGAGTATTGGCATTGCTGACCGCCCAGCCTGGGGAACTTGTAACACGGGAGGCTCTCCAGCAGCACGTCTGGGACAGAGGCACGGTTGTTGATTTCGAGCAGGGATTGAACTGGTGTATTGGTCGCCTTCGCGAAGTCCTGCAGGACACGCCATCCGAACCGAAGTTCATCCAGACGGTGCCGCGTCGCGGCTATCGCTTCGTGGCGAACGTGCAAGAGCTTGCGCCAGCCAAACAAAGATCGGTCGTCGTACTCTGGTGGAAGTCCCGCTCGGTCGGCTTTGTAGCCTGCAGCATCCTCTCGGCAAGCATGGTGGTTGGCATCGCGATCAGTCAGCGGCAGCAGAATGTCACCGTCCTCGTCCTGCCTTTAGATGATCTAAGCATCAAAACAGATGGTTTAGCGTACGCCGATATTGCTTTTGCGGAACTGACGAGCGGATTAGCGCGCCGCGATCCGACACGTTTAAGCGTGATTGATCCACTGACCGCCCGGAAGTTTAAGAACACAAAAGAGTGCATTATCAAGATTGGTAATCAACTCGGAGCAGACTATGTGCTGCTGGGTGGGGTTGAGCAATCAACCGACGCCATAAAAGTAGATGCACAGCTGTTTAGAGTCTCGACAAACCGGCAGGTCTGGGCGACTGAAAAGGTGATCCCCAGAGACGCTTCTTTTTCAATGGCTTGGGCGGGTATGGCGAATTCGATTGCCTCCACGCTACAGATCCGGGACGTATTAAAGGAATAATCAATCCGCATTCAATGTGCGGCAAATGGAAATTGCGGCGGCCGTGAGCTACGTTCTTTACCGCCTGAGCGACCGAGTGCCGGACATGGGAGAGTGGGGTATGCCAAAACATTTGCTGATTTGCGTCCTCATATGCACTGCGAGTTCCGCTGCGCCCGCCCTTGGACATGCCCCGCCCACCAGGAATAAGCCATTGGCTGAAATCAGCTATCGTGCTGGGGGAAAACTTATCTACATGCCTGTTCAGGTGAATGGCTCCCGCTCCCACTGGTTCATTTTCGACACAGGTGCGCCGTACAGCATCATCGATACTGCAGCAGCGGAGAAGCTGAATGTAAAAGCACTCTCCAGCAACATCATCCACGGAGCTGGAAAAGGCGAAGTGCCGGCCGGCGATGCCGGCGAGGTCCAGCTTACCGCTGGCGGACTGGCCACCCGAGTGACACATGCGAAGATCGTGGATTTGTCGAAGGTGCCGGTGCCGATCAAGGTAGAGGGCATTCTCGGCGCTGAGTTCCTTGAGCAGTATGTGGTCCGCATCGATCCCACGCAGCACAAGATCGCTTTCTATGACCCAAACCAATTTGTATATCGAGGCGACGGCAAGTCGATGCCCTTAGAGCTAACGAATAGCCGTGTGTACGTTCGCGTTAGCTTGGCCACACGGCCTGGCGAGCTGGTTGAGCGAAGGCTGCGAGTCGATACAGGTTCCGAGGATTCCATTGATGATGACACTGTCAGGAATTCACCGACCACAAAAAGGACTACGCTCGGCAATGGACTAGGCACAAGCTACGAAGATGTGTCCGGCGTCTACGACACAGTCATCATCGGTCCATATACATTTCGGCAAGTTTGGGGACCAGCAGGTGCGGTCGCTATTGTCGGAATGGAAATGATGCGCCGCTTCACACTGACGTTCGATACGAAGCATGGGCGGCTTTATCTCGAGCCGAACTCAAGTTTCAACGAGCCGGTTCCAGCCCCGAATTAATGTACTGCACGAGACAAAACCGCGGGCCCAAGGCCGACGGCCGAGGGTCGAATTAAGTGACGATGAGGCCGTTGGCTCGTTGGCTCGCGCTTCGTCGGCGTTGGCGAGATCGTTTTGGTTGCGATGAAGTTGTTCGGGCCCGTGCAGCGCACGGTCGCGGTTGGCACGTGATAACGGCGCTTAAGGTGCAGCGCCAGGCAGCAGCACCGACACTTCGTCATCAACACACAAAATGCGTGCCCGTTCGTCAGGTCTGGTCCTCGCGCTCACGAGATCCTCATCAGGTATCATGGCGGGAATGAGATGATTGAGGTGGTCTGACAGTTCCCAAACGCAGCAACTCCCCTGCCTTCTCCGCGTTCACCGGTTTGCTGAAGTGAAAACCCTGCGCATGCGTCGCGCAATCGGTCTGCCTCAGCAAGGCGCTTTGGCGCTCGGTCTCCACGCCTTGGGCGATCACCGCGATGCCCATATCGCGGGCAAAGGCCATGATCGCGCGCATTGCCGCCGCATCATCGGCATTGATTGCCCTCTCGTCGATGTAGGATGGCGCCATCTTCAAATGATTGACCCCATATTCCTTGATGTAGTCGAACGAGGAGTACTCGCTGCCGAATCCGTCGATCGCGATCTTCACGCCGAGCGCGCGCAGCTGCGGAAGCACGTCGCTTTGACTCCATTTCAGTTGTGCCAACGTGGCCTCGGTGACGTCGAACTCCAGACTCGATGCAGGTAACCCCCATTTTTCCAGCGTCTCCGTCACCTCGCGGATCAGCGCCTGCCCTTGTTTGAGTTGATGGAGCGATAAGTTGACCGCGACCACCGACGGGGCGAGTCCCTCGTCGTGCCACAGTTTCATCTGCCGGCAGGCCTGATTGAGCACCCAATGCCCCAGTGGTACGATCGCCCCGGTTTTCTCAGCAATCGGAATGAACACCCCGGGCGCGAGCAAGCCGCGCGTGGGGTGATTCCAGCGCACAAGGGCTTCCATGCCGATGATCTTGTCCGAGGACAGCTCCACTTGAGGTTGGTACTGAAGCTCGAGCTGATCGCGCTCGATCGCCTCGAGCAATTCGCCGCCGAGCGTCACGCGCTCGAGCACCTCTCGGTCGAGATCGTCTGAATGGAAATGATACTGATTGCGGCCCTCGTTCTTTGAGCGGTATAGGGCAACGTCCGCCTGGGCCAGCATGGCGTCAGGGTCTGGGGTCGCGGTACTGAAGGTACAGATGCCGATGCTCACCGAGATACTTGCCTCAGTGCCGTTCAGCAGATACGGTCGGCACAGCTCGGCCTGGATGCGGGCCGCCAATTCTCCGGCGTTCGCCGCTTCCTTGACTTCGCATTGCAATACCGCAAACTCGTCCCCGCCGAGCCGAGCTACGAGATCTGTTTCCCGAGCGCAGCTCTTCAGACGCCGAGCAACTTCCTTAAGCAATAGATCGCCCATTGGATGGCCGAAGGTGTCGTTGATCGGCTTGAACCGATCGAGATCAAGATAAAGAATCGCGAACGGGACGGCGCCGCGCTTCGCAGCCGCGAAGACTTGGTGCAGGCGCTCGATGAAGGTCGACCGATTCGCAAGTCCCGTGAGCCCATCGGTTCTTGCCAGAAGAACGATTTTCTCCTCCGCTGCCTTGCGCTCCGTAATGTCGATCACGATGCCCTCCACCTCGATGAGCCGTCCCCCGTGATCGCGCACCGGGACATAGCGGTTCTCGACCCAGTGCAGGGAACCGTCGCCGGCGCACAGCCGAAACTCGATCGACGCACCTTCTGCATCCCGCTCGAGTATCCGCGCCATGGCCTCACCAACCTTCGGGCGGTCATCGACGTGAATGAGATTAACTGCCCAGTTCGGGGAGCCCACCAATCCCTTGGGGTCATGACCTAACTTGGTGATGTTGTGCGAGACGTAAATGAGCGGAAACGAGGGTTCGCCGCGCACTCGATACAAAATGACGGGGCTGTTTTGTACGATGATATTCGCATTCGAGAGCTCGCGGGTGCGCTCCTCGACGGCTTGCTCGAGGCTCTCCATCTTGAAGGCCGCCTGTTCAGTCATCTTCCACTTGGTGGTAAGCGCGTTGGCGAATTGATACACCTCGATTGGATCAAACGGTTTTTTCAAGATGAGCAGCCGGTCGCGTACATCGAGCCGGTTGAGAACGTCCTTCCAGGAATAGTCGGAATAAGCAGTACAGAAGACGACCTGCAACCGCGGGTCTTCAGCCCAGAGACGCTCGACGGTCTCAACCCCATCCCAACCTGGCGGCATGCGCATATCGATGAAGGCCATCGCATACGGAGCATTCGTCTTGAGCGATGCCCGAATCTTATCGAGCGCCTCCTCACCTTGGAAAGCGGAGTCCATTTCAAACTCGACCGAGGTCGCGCCGTTCGAGGCACCGAAGAGCGCGGCCTCGTCGGCTTCGAGCTCCGATCCAACCGTATCCTTCGCCAGAATCTTGCGGAAGTCATCGTGGATGCTCGTCAGGTCATCGACGAACAGGATGCGCCGATTATCGAGCGGGTTCATTTTAGAGATTCACCGCCGCTTGCAACGCATGTCCCTGCGCAAGCGGCTCCTGCATCGGAAGATCCAGCGTGAAAGTGGCGCCCTTACCGGCTCCGTCGCTGTGCGCCACAAGCTGACCATCCATCGAATGCGCCGCCAGCGCGCAGCTGTGTAGTCCGAAACCATGGCCATTCTTGCGGGTCGTGAAGCCGTGCGTAAAGAGACGCGGCATGTTCTCTGCGATGATACCCTCCCCGTTATCCTCCACCTGAATCCGCAAGCGCGGTCCCTGCGTCGTTTCGACACTACCCGCTCGCAAGGTCAATTGACGCGTTCGGTCGGTGACGCTGCCCATTGCCTGTATCGCATTGGCGATCAAGTTGATAAAAATCTGCAGCACCACGTGCTTGTCCAGCGACACCTGCGGGAGGTCGTCCCATTCCTTGACCACTGTGACTTCGCGGCGCGCCATCGACTCGCCGTTCATTCGCAGCGCATCCTCGAGGATGCCGCTCACGCTCACCGGCTCCATAAGACGGTTGTCGCCTGCATAAGACTGTTGAGTGGCAACGATGTCCCGGATGTGGTCGATCCCCTTCGTCAGCGATTCCAGTTCCTGAAGGATGAGATTCCTCTCTGTCGCGAGGGTCCCCGCGAGTTTTCCAAGGTAGCCAGGAAGGCGCTTGCCGCGCTCGTCGCGCGTCAGAAATACATCAAGATCCTCGGCGTGATCATTCATCAGCTGTACTGCATCGGCGAGCCCCTTGGCCTTTGTTTCCCTCATCCGGGTGGCGATCAGATCGGCCGACACATTGACGCTCGTTAGTACGTTGCCCACGTTGTGCAGCACATTGGTGGCAATCTCAGCCATGCCGGCTTGACGGGCCGCGGTGACGAGTTCGCTTTGTGCCGCCTGAAGTTCGCCGGTGATCTTCTGAAGCGAGATTGCGAGCCGCGCGTTGCTCGCCGCGAAATGCGCATCGAGCGCCGAAACAATCAAGGTCAGGCTTAGGATGGCAACCGTGCAAGCCGCAATCATCACCGCGAGCAACGTGTTGTCGATCCCGCCAGAGGTTGCGCCCAGGCATATGCTGCCATGAGCAAAGTGCGCCGCCGCCATCCCTGTATAGTGCATTCCGGCAATCGCCAGTCCCATCACAGCCGCGCTCACGAGCTTCGCTGCCACTGCGAGCCTCGAGCGCCGGCCGCGCAACTGCGAAGCGATCGACAAGGCGGCAAGCGAGGCGCCGGCCGCGATCAACACAGATGCCGCGAAAAGCGTCGGATCGTAGCGTATCGGCGGGTTCATCTGCATCGCCATCATGCCCGTGTAGTGCATGGAAGAGATGCCGATCCCCATGAGGACTGCACCGACGATCAGGTCGTGCCGCTTAAGAATCGGTCTGCGCAGGATGAAAAGTGCCGCCGCCGACACGATGATCGCAATGATCATCGACAAGACCGAGGTGGGCAGACTGTAGGTAACTGGTATCGGCAATCGAAACGCCAGCATACCAATGAAGTGCATGGACCAGATGCCCGCCCCCATGGAGAAGGCGCCCGCCACCAGCCAGGTCCGTGATTTGCGGGGACTCGACGTGGGAGAACTCACGCAGCCAGCGAGTTCTAGGGCGGCATAGGACGCAATGACGGCCACCGCAATTGAAAGCGCCACCAGCTTCAGATCGTATTGGCCATCCATCCTTCCGTCCTCTGAGCCAACCCATTATGGCGGCTGAAGGGCCCATTACTTGAGGCCAAGTATTGACGCAGCCCGGTCAATCCGCATGTTCGGGGCGTTCACCGCGGTCCTTGAGCTTTAAAGTGATCCCTTTCAGCGCCAACGGTATGCTGGGGCGCCCGTGAATGTGCCGGCCGACGAAGGCTCGATGAAGGAACGCACGGCCTCGCAAAACTTAAGCCAGGTTGGCGTTGCGGCGTGGTCGATCCGTCAAGAGCGCTGGCCCGCGTCCGATCTGTGCAAGATCATCCCCCCTGGTTAATGTCCCTCGGTATTCCGGTAACGCCCAAACCATTCAAGGATCGCCGCGCTCTGTGCCGCCAGGTGCGATGGCCGCTGAAGCACGTGCGGCTCACCCGGAATGTAATACATCGCTGTTGGTACGTGCTTGAACTGCAGCGCGTGATAGTACTGCTCCGCTTCCCCGACGGTGGTCCGCAGGTCGTTCAAGCCCACGAGCACCATGGTGGGCGTGGTGACGTTTCCGACCAAGGAAAGCGGTGAGAGCTTCCAATACGTTTCCTGATCTTCCCAGGGCATTTTCTTGAACCAGTAGCGCGCACCGAATGCCGACATGTCGGTGGTCAACAACCAGCTGGTCCAGTTGATCACCGGCCGCTGGGTAACTGCTGCTTTAAATCGATGTGTCTTACCCACGATCCACGAGGTCAGCACACCACCTCCTGAGGATCCCGTCACGAACAGGTTGTCCGCATCCACATTGCCCTTTTGTATGGCGGCATCGACGATGCTCATGAGGTCATCGAAGTCTTGGCTCGGGTAGTTGTTGTAAATCGTATTCGCGAACTCTTCGCCATAAGAGGTCGAGCCGCGCGGGTTGCCGTAGGCCACGATGTAGCCGGCGGCGGCGTACAGCTGATAGTCCGCTGAGAATGTCGGGCCGTAGCTGGCGTACGGGCCGCCATGAATTTCGAGGATCAAAGGATATTTCTTCGACGGATCGAAGTTCGGCGGCAGCAATTCCCAGGCATCGATGGCACGGCCGTCTACCGATGACTTCACCGGCAGTGCCGAAAGCTTGCCAATGCTTACTTCCGTCAGGAGTTCGGAGTTCAAATTCGTGAGGCGAGAAGTCTTACCATCACGCGTCAAATACACCTCCGGCAAATTGTCAGCCCCGCCGCCGGTGTAGGCCACCGCGCCCTTATTGGACACCGAAAAAGAGCCGCCCGAGTACGGCAACTGCGTCGCAGCGCCGATATCGGCCATGTCCGAGGCCACCGGTTCCACGCGGCCGGTGAGCCCCATTCGCGCCACCTTAGGAATGCCATGATCGACATACTGGACGTACAGGCTATGGCCATCGGCCGCCCAAAAAGCATCCGTCAACGAGCGATCCAGCGACTCGCCGATGACGCGCTGATTCTTACCGTCTGTGTCCATCACGTTGAGCCGCACGTTCTGATTGCCGACATGCTTGTCGTTATAGCCCAGATAGGCTACGAGCCTGCCGTCCGGCGACACGACCGGCGCATGAAAGGGGCCGACTTCGTGCGACAGCTGCGTCGAGGTGCCGTCGCCCACATTCAATCGATAAATGCTCAAGGTCATGGCGGTGTGCCGCGCCCAATCCTGAGGCTCGCGCTTCCATTCCTCGCTGTGATTTCCGGCAAAGAAAATCGACTTTCCGTCCGCTGACCAGGCTAGCGGTCCCGCATCGCTGAACGGTCCCGATGTCAGTTGCCGCGGGGCGCCGCCGCCGTCCACGGCAATGACAAAGACATGCCTGAAGCCAGGCTTTTCCATTCCTTGACCGTCAGCCCGGAAGTTCATCGAATCGATCACCACCGGATCGCCACCCCAATCCGCCCCCGGCGGCTTCGTCAGCGGCTTCCCGATCATCGGCGCCGCGACGGGCGTGAGCATCACGAATGCGATCTGCTTGCCGTCCGGCGACCAGGTGATGTCGCTCGGTGCCTCAGTGAGATTGGTGATGTTCGCCGCTTCGCCGCGCAGCCAACGAATCGCAATCTGCGTGCGCCCGTCCGCTCCCGTCGACAGATACGCAATCCGCGACCCATCCGGCGACCACCGCGCGGATGAGTAAGAGCCAGGTCCCGTTGCCAGCGGCGTTTGTGCCCCCGTTGCGGTATCAAGGAGCCAAAGCGACTTCACCAGCCGATCCGTCATGATGTCGTTCGTTTCCCGCGCGTACACGATTTGCGCCCCGTCGCCGCGAATCTGCGGGTCCGTGGCCCACTGCATGCGGAACAGGTCTTGGGGTTGCAACACATGCGGCGCTGCTTGGGCAGCGGCCGAGATCAAACCGGTTAAAGCGATACTCATCAAACAGCGCATGAAGGTAACCTCGATATGAAGATAGCTTTGTTGGCTTTGTCGTGCGAAGTGTCATTTGTAATGGTAGTCGACCTGAATACCCGAAGTGCGCGGCTGAGAACTGATACTGGAGAAAGGCGTCTGCGAGGCGAGCGGCACGCCGCGATTGTTGCCCACATTGTCGGAAAAGAGCATGACGCGCCAGTGCGACGGTGCCACCAGCGTGAAGCTGGTGCGTGCGGTCGTGATGGTATCGCTCTCCGTAACCACGGGCGGTAGTCCTGAACCACTCGAGACGGACGTCGTAGTCTGCAATGAGGTGTAGCGTGCGGAGACCGCCACCTGTCCCGACCAGCCGGTGCCGCCAAACGGGAAGTCGTATGAAGCGAAGGTGCCGGCGGTGATGGCCGGGGAGTCGTCGATGCGCGATCCGCTCGGGAACAACAACTGTCCGCTGGAGAGCACAGTGGAGTCCTCGCCCAAACCATTCCAGCTGAAGTTGATGCCAAGCGCCAAACCTTGGATGGGCCGAGCGGTGAGCGCGAAGTCCACGCCCACGCCACTCGCCGATTGGCCGTTTACGCTAGCGACGATGAAGGCAGTGCTGCCCGGGACCGGTATACCTAACGTCTGCTGGATGTCCTTCCACTTCATGTAGTAAACGGCTGCATCGAAGCTCAGGCGATTGTCGAACAAATTGCCCTTGCCGCCGATTTCGTAGTTGGTCAACTTGTCGGGCTTCACCGGGATGAAGTCCGGCGCGACCAACTGCACCAGCTCGCTTTGCGGGAAGCCGCTGCGGAAGCCCTGCGAGTAGCTGGCGTACATGGTGTAGTCATGGTTCGGGAACCAAGTCAGCACGACGCGCGGCGTCAGGGCATGGAACGTGGAGTCCGTGCGCAGCAGCGGCGTGCCCGGCGGCTCGCCGAAGAGGATCAGCTGATCGAGGCCAACGTCATCGTGGAAGTAGCGGGCGCCCACCGCCAGCTCGAACTGATTATCGAGGAAACGGCGTCCGATTTCGCCGAAAGCCGCGGTCGATTTCGAACGATCGGCCTGGAAAACCGGTGCCGGTATCAGGTCGCCCAAGGTCTGATAGGTGGAGTCGCGCGCGTTGCGAAAGAACCCGCCGGCCGACCATCGCCACGGGCCGTCGAGCTTCGAGTTCAAGTTGAGTTCTTCGCTGAAGACTCGCGAGGTCTGACGTGTCGTGAGCGCCGGCGTATCTACGCCCGGCGCCACATCCAGGGAACCGTCGTTGAGGAAAGTGAAATAGCTGCTCGCGCTCGACACCGAGAACCACGGCAACTGGTAATCCACCTTCATGTTGTAGGCACTGAAACGCGACGCGATGGGCTGATCCTTCGTCGATGCGGTGAAGTCGTCGGTAGCCTCGGGGGGCGCCCCGAAATTTCCTTCCTCGTGCGTCGCGCCCAGCTTGATACTCAGGTCATCGATGGGCTGCGCGGTCACCTTGAGGCGCACGTTTTTCAGATCGCCGTCGTTGATGTTGTTGCCGAGCGGGCTGTTGATCCAGCCGCTGTCGTGCTCCTGGCCGACGACCAGACGCGCTGCGAGTTTCCCCTCGACGATGGGCAGGTTGACCGCTGCGTCTTCGCGCCAGTTGCCTCCGCCGCTCTGCGTGGAAGACACGCTGGCGCGTGCCTTGAAATCGAACTCATTGAGGTCAGCATCGTTGGTCAGCACGCGCACCACGCCGTTCAAGGCGCTGGCGCCGTACAGCGTGCCCTGGGGTCCGCGCAGTACTTCGATGCGATTGAGGTCGTAGGAGTTGGCATCCGGCTGTACCGCCGATCGCACCAGACCAAACGGCACGGAGTCGAGGTAGTAGCCGATGGGGCTCGGGCCTGCGAACAAGGACCCGGCGGCTGTGACGCCGCGAATGGTCAGTTTTGTTTCGCCGCCTTGGCCGGTGACGTTGACGGCGACGCCGGGAATCATTCCTAACGCGTCCGAGACACTCTGGATGCTCGACTTGTCGAGCTCGCCGCCGCCCACCACTGACAATGAGATCGGCACGTCCTGGATGCGCTGTTCGCGCTTCTGTGCGGTGACCACGATCTCATCGATCACGGGCATGTCGGCTGTCGGGGCTGCGCCGGACGGACCCGCGGCAAGCGCGGGCATGGTCCACAGCAGAAGCACAGTGGCGGGAGGCAACGCGGCGGCGGAGCGAATCAGCAGTGACTTCATTTTCATCCCTTATTGCAATCCAAGGCTCTCGAGCACAAAGCGGGTCTGAACGTACACGCGGCTCGAGCACAGCGTCAATTTTGCAAAAGGCCATTTGAGGCGGGGATTTACCGCAGCGGCGAGGCTTTTCGCATGCTGCACCAAAAAATGAGCAAATCGAAAAACCACTGGAAATTTAGCGAGTTGACGACCATGCGGCGGACGCGGGTTGACGCGTTTTGCACGCCGCGCCCGCACCTTCTTGCATATTTGCAATTCGCACATGCCGAAATCTTGTTTACCCAAAAAATCAGTTGAACTAGCCTCGAGGGCTAACCAGATCGTTCTTGCGGCCTACCCGCGCGACGTATCCAATCATAAATAAAATCACGTGGCGGTATGATGAACACGAGCGTCTCGATTTTGCGGCAGTTGGTATCGTTCGACACCACCTCCCGCAATTCCAATCTTTCGCTGATTGAATGGGTCGCGGACTTTTTGAAGTCCCGCGGCGCGCGGGTCGAGCTCGTCTATAACGCCGGCAGAGACAAGGCGAACCTACTGGCGAGCATCGGGCCGGATCAGGAAGGCGGTGTGGTATTGTCGGGCCATACCGACGTGGTGCCGGTCGATGGCCAGGAATGGACCAGTGATCCTTTCGCGCTCGTGGAACGCGACGGTCGGCTGTACGGGCGCGGCAGCTCGGACATGAAAGGGTTCATCGCCAGCTGCCTCGCCGCAGTGGAGCATTGGAGGAGCATGGAGCTGCTGCGGCCGCTGCACTTCGCTTTTTCCTATGATGAAGAGGTCGGTTGTTTCGGCGCACGCTCACTGGTGGATCGAATCGTCAGCAGTATTCCCACTCCCGCCTTTGCCATCATCGGGGAACCCACCGACATGAAAATCGGCGTTGCCCACAACGGCGTGACCGGCTCGCATACCAGTTTTCGCGGTGTCGCAGCGCATGCCAGCGATCCGTCGCTCGGCGTGAACGCCATCGGCGCGGCGGCCGGGTTCGTGCGGTACCTGGGTGATGTCGCCAAGTTGCCGAAAATCGCCGATAACGGCTGCACGTTGAACGTCGGACGAATTGCCGGCGGTGCGGCGACCAACATCGTCGCGGAGCGCTGCAGTGTGCGCTGGGAATACCGTACGGCCCGCATGCAGGACGCGGCCGCCATACAAGAGGCGATCGCCGATTACCTCGAGGGTGACGAGTTTGCAGCCCTTGATATCTCCAGCGAAATTGAACTCGACGTACCGCAGTTCACCAGCCATCTCGGCGAGGAGTCGATGCAAATGCTCGTCGGCTGCGGCGCGAAGTTGCCGGCGATTACGATCCCCTTCGGCAGCGAAGCGGGAATATTCGAACGCAGCCACATTCCATCCGTGGTGTGCGGACCCGGTTCAATCGATCAGGCACACCGTCCGGATGAGTGGATTGCTCGGGCCGCACTCGAGGAGGCGGATCGGTTTCTGTTAAAGGTGGGCGCATGGGCGTCGCAGATTGGACCGGATTGAAGCCGACCGAATCTCCTCATCGCGCGGGCCGCACACGGCCGCGGCGCGTGCTGCTAGCAGTGAGCGTCGGCAATATGCTGGAGTGGTACGATTTCGCAGTCTACGGATTTCTCACCCCCGCAATTGCGCAAAGCATGTTTCCCTCAGGCGACGCCACGGCCTCGTTGCTGCTGTCCGTGGGTGCGTTCGGGGTTGGATTCTTGACGAGGCCGGTCGGCGCCGTGGTATTCGGAGCGCTGGCAGATCGCAGGGGCCGCAAATTCGCATTGATGCTGACCTACGGGTTGATGGGCGCCGCGACACTCGCGATTGGGGTGATTCCGAGTTTCGCAGCCATTGGCGTCGCCGCACCATTGCTGGTGGTGCTCGCCCGGTTGTTGCAGGGGCTGGCTGCCGGTGGGGTGGTCGGCGGCGCAACCGCCATGCTGACCGAGCATGCGCCGGCCGGCCGCGCCGGCTACTTTGCCAGTTGGCAGGCGGCCAGCCAGGCGGCCGCGCTGCTGTTGGGAGCGTTGGCGGCCGCAACCGTCGCGGCATTGGTCCCGTCCGAGCAATTGAATGCCTGGGCCTGGCGCATACCATTTTTCGCAAGTGTCCTGATCGTGCCGCTGGGACTCTACATCCGCAGCCATGTCGATGACTCGGAGGCCTTCGTGCGCGAAGACCACGCCGCATCATCGCCGCTGCGGCTCCTGTGGCGGACACAGCGGGCTGCTGTCGCGCGCGGGTTCGGCATCACCATCATCTGGACTGTCGCGACGTATTTCTTTTTTGTCTACGTCCCTCTGTATGCGCACACGGTGTTGAAAATTCCCATCAGCACCACCTTGTTCAGCAACTGTTTGGCGCTCGCATTCATGTTAGGCGTCTCACCGGTGGCCGGTCATTTATCCGACCGCTGGGGGCGCTACAGTCTGATGATTCCGGCCGCCCTGAGCATGGTGTTTCTGATCCTCCCAGGGTTCGGCCTTCTGTTGGATCATCCGAATGCCGGGGCTCTGGCGACGCTCCAGGTGGCGTCGGCCGTTCTCGCCGCGCTGTTCATCGGTCCGGCACCCGCCGCCATTGCCGAATTGTTTCCCACCGGCGTTCGTTCCTCCGGCATGGGCATCGCCTACAATCTGTCGGTCACCGTGTTCGGCGGATTTGCGCCGCTCATTGCCACCGGCCTGATCGCGCGCACCGGAAATCCCCTCTCGCCGACTTGGTATGTGATGTTTGCCTGCGGGTTGAGCTTGGTGACGCTTCTGCTCACGCTCCGAACCAACTCACGCGGTCCTTGCTGAATCGCTCGCGCAAGAATTTGAGTAGTATCTTGATGCGGTGCGATTTGTTGGCGATCGGACGCGTGACCAGCCAGAGATTCAGATGACAGCCCGTTGGTAAGGGCAGCGCGATCAGGTCGGGGGCGGCGCGCTTGTAGAAATTCGGCAGAAGCCCGATGCCCATTCCGCTGCGTATCGCTGCTAGATAGACCGAGGCTGAGTCCACGCGCAATTGAATCCTGTGTATGGGCACCACGCTCTTGGCCCACCAAGCGAGGTCGGCGCACACGCGATAGGGTACGTAGTCCACGAATTGGTGTTGGCTCAACTCGTCGAGCTCTCGCGGCCGGCCGAATCTCTCCTCATAGGACTTCGAAATGAACAGGGAGTGTTCGACCTTCACAATTTTGGAAGCGACCAGCCGAGGATTTTTCGGTCGCTCGATGAACACCGCCAAGTCGGACTCGAGTGAAAACAGGTCTAACCCCTCGCGATCGGTCACCAGATCAATATATACACCTGGATGCATGCGGCAGAAGTCCGCGAGGACCTGCACCAGCCAAAGATAGCCTACACCCTCGGTGGCGAAAACGCGCACGGTACCCGACAACCGCGAATCGAAGGCGAGCAGCGTGGATTCGATGTCGGCGGCGGCCTCCTCCATGAGGGCCGCCTTGTCATAGAGAATCTTGCCGGCGGCAGTCAATCGCATGCCAGTCGAGTGACGCTCGAAGATCTTCGTACCCAGATATGCCTCAAAGCGTGCGACGCGCCGTCCGACCGTGGACTGATTGGTGTCCAATGCCGTCGCGGCGGAGTGAAAACTGCCGTGCTTAGCGGTGGCGATAACGTATTGGATGTCGCTCCAGTTGTTGAGGCGGGATTTGCGCGCCATAGCGCCTACGCTGACTCGCTAATCGGCGTTATTTGAGTGCCCACAGGCACGAGGCACAGAACGACTCCGTCCAGCACCAGTGCAATGGCGTACCGGCCATTGACGTGCACCAGCATCGAGGAACTTTGTGGGCCGCGATGGCGCGCAATAGTGATCGCGGAATGCCGCGCCAAAACGGTGGTCGTTTGCAGCATATCCATCAAAATCGCAGGATCACGAGACTCGAGGGCTCGCCAACACAATACAACGTAACCTACCTCGACATCTGTCGATGAGCCCGCTTGGCGTGCGCGGTTTCTGGCTCGATGCAGAAATTGACGGCATGCAGCTTTGCTTTTGCCAACGATGCGCGCGATCTCATCGTAATCAAATTCAAACACATCGCGCAAAAGAATCGCCGCGGCTTCGGCAGGACTGACGCGTCTCAGCAAATGATGAAGCGCGGCTTCACATTCGGACCTAACCTCCGTCAGAGATTCAGACGAAGTCTCTGGCGGCGATTCTGCGTCCCCGTGCTCCAATTCCAGTTTTCTGCGGCGCAAGCGATCGATGGCGATGTTCCGCAGTACGGTGTGCAACCACGCGGGCCGGGCTCCCAACAAACCTGGTAATGAGGCCAAGGCGCGAAGGTAGGTGTCCTGCACAGCGTCCTCGGCGTCCGCTCGTGAAGCAAGCAGCCGCCGCGCAGCGCACATTAGTCGTTCGTGGTGTGTAGCCATAGGCGAACTGTGCCATAGAGTTGGCCGTTTTGGACTACCTGTCACGAATCCATAGCCTCGTCCGTTAAGTAATCAGGAGGAGAATTCATGGAAATCACCCCACCTACCGCTCCGATAGATCCGAGAAGTGCATTCTTGGAGGAAAAAGCATTCAAGTCGCGCACGGTGCTCATCTTCGGCACCATTACGGATGCGACCGCGGCGGAAGCTGCCCGCCGATTGATTGCGCTGGATGCCGATTCAGCCGAACCCATCGACATGATCGTTTCATCGCCCGGCGGACACTTGGAATCGGGCGACACCATTCACGACCTGGTTCGATTCATCCGCGCCCCCGTTCGAATGATCGGCAGCGGCTGGGTGGGTAGCGCTGCGACCCACGTTTATTTGGCGGCGCCTCGCGAGCGGCGCTTCTGTCTGCCGAATACCCGCTTCTTGATTCACCAGCCGAGCGGCGGCATCGGCGGGAGGGCTGCCGATATTGCTATCCAGGCGCAGGAAATCGTGAGGGCACGGCAGCGCATCGCCGAGCTGATCGCGCGCGAGACGGGTAAACCTCTGGAATTGGTCCTAAAGGACATTGACCGAGATTATTGGCTGTCCGCCCAAGAGGCAATCGACTACGGTCTCGTCGGCCGAATCGTCAAGGGACGCGAAGAGCTGTAGCGTCCCGGAGGGATGCCCGAATGCGATACGTACCTCACTTCTCATGCGCGGCGCGGAACACGCGCGGAAGTTTGAGATGGCAGCTCCGGGCGCCGAATATTGACCATTTCTTTGGCGGCGGGGCGCTTCTAGTTCAACAAGTTGCAACGCCGAGCAGTGTCCAACCGAGACGCCGGTTCACATCCCACATGTGCTTTTGGCCTTTTGACACGCGGTAATAGTAGGCGTCGTAGCGAAAGCGCCCATCGCTGCGAGTTCCCGACCAATTACGATAATGACTGACCCAGCAAAATATGAAGACTCAAAGATGAAGAACAAGAGATAGAAAGTTCGCGAAAGCCCCGATGTACAGTTTCCCAACGGATAACGGAATCGTGCCTACGCGGAACTATAATCGTGATGATAATGAATTTGTGTAATTTTCTACTTTGCATAAAAATATCAGGAACATTCGGGACAGGTCAGGTTAAACCGGGTGTTGGCCAAGTAGTAGGGATATTGGGGTACACGGAGAATGACGTGCGCATGGGTTCGGTTTTGCATTCCTTGCTGATGTTGATCGCTGGCATCACGGCCTCCCTGATACTGACTGCGGAATCTGCGCGCGCTGCGCCGCGCGCGCAGACCGATTTGGTGGAGTTCGAGAAGATGATCTGGGTGGAAGTGAAGTCCGCGCTCGCGGCGGGCAAGACGACGGCGCTAATCTACACCGGCGGTACCGAACAACGAGGCCCCCAGAATGCGAACGGCGGCCATAACCTCATAGCGCTTGCAACGGCCGAGGCGATCGCGAGAGAACTCGCGAGGGGACTTGGTCCGCCATCGGCCTTCACTGGAAGGAGCAGCGTTGCGGTGTGGCACAGGAAATCGGCAGAGGGATATTTGGCGGCCCGGACGGTGGCCTGAAAGCATATGACGACAACGCAGTCGATTGACTGGAAGAATGAATGGTTTCCGATCGAGGATGCCACGTACTTGAATTTTGCGGCGCATGCCGCGATTCCCCGCGTATCGCTCAATGCGGTACAGGCGTCCGTCGCAGCAAAGCGGCGGCCGCACATCGTCGATGACAGGTCATTTTTTTTCGTTGCTGCGAATTTGCGCCAAACGCTGGCGACCCTGATTGGGGCGAGCCAAGATGACATCGCGCTGACAACCGGAGCGGGTGCTGGTCTCGCGACAATCGCCTACGCGCTTGAGTGGTCTGCGGGTGATGAAGTCATCATTGCAGGTGGCGAGTTTCCCGCGCACTACGCGACGTGGAAGCCCATGGAGGCGCGCGAAGGAATTAGAGTGCAGATCACACATCCTCAAGATCAGTTTATACAGTCGGGTGACCTGATCGCAGCAATGACTCCCCGGACCCGAGTGATTTCGGTGAGTCACGTGCGATTCGATGATGGATCGATCCTCGACGCTTCATCGCTTGCTGCGGCGTGCAAGAAGAATGGAACGTTATTGGTTCTCGACGTAAGTCAATCCTGCGGTGCCATACCCATGGACGTAAGCAGTCTGGGGGCGGACTTTATCGTCTGCGCGGGCTACAAGTATTTGCTCAGCCCGTGGGGGACCGGGTTCCTGTGGGCGAAGCCGGAGAACGCGGATTTGTTACGACCCGGGCCGTATAACTGGTTGTCTCAGGACGTGGAGACTTTCGCGCGCCTCAACTACGTGGATCCTCGTCCTGCCCGAACGCTGAGCCGTTGGGATGCGGCCCAGGCGTCCTCGATATATAACTTCAACCTCACCGTCATGGAAGCATCCGCTAGATTTGTCCTGAATGCGACGCCAGCGCTGATCCATGATCATAATCAAACCCTGATTAACCATTTCTTCGAGCGACTCCCGGATGGATATCGGTTGGCGAGTCCACGGCAGGCCTCGCGTCGAGGTGTATTTGGTTGCATCGAAGTCGGCAGCCGCAGTGATACAGAATCACTATATCAAACACTGCGGAACGAGCGATTCGTGGTGGCGCTGCGTGAGGGTAAAATCCGAGTCGCACCACATCTGCTCAATTCGACCCAAGATATGGATCGACTTCTTGTTTCTTTGGCGAAGGCGCGGAAGGGAGTTACACATGTCGACCATTGAGGGGCGATTGAAGGACCTTGACATTGCTATACCCGACGCAATGCCCCCAGTGGTGGATGGATATGTGCCGGCGTTTGCGCCGTTCGTTCGGTGCGGTGGCCAAATTCAACTGTCCGGCCTCCTTGCCAAGAAGGATGGTAAGCCCTTTTGTGGGAAGGTGGGCGAGGAGATTAGCCTGGAAGAAGGCAAGGTCGCCGCACGAGGGGTGGCTATTGAGTTGCTGGCTGTGCTCAAAGCCGCCGCAGGCGATCTTGATAACGTCCGACAAATCGTAAGGCTTTTTGTCATGGTCAATGGCGCGCCGAACTTCACGCAACCTCACCGCGTTGCGGATGGGGCATCTGAGCTACTTGTCCAAGTGTTCGGCGAGCGGGGCATCCATGCCCGCAGTGCAGTCTGTGTGGCGCAGGTGCCATTCGGCGCGTGCGTCGAAATTGACATGATCGCGGAACTCAGGGCAACACCGGCTGGTGGAAGTATATAGCCCAGTGTGGAGACTCCAACGAGTTACGCAGAGATCCGGGGAAACCGCGCGAGCATCGCCGTCATCGAGATCGGTGGTCACTAGAACCGAGGGCAAAAATGTCCTCGAGGCCGCTTAGCTGCAAGAGCAATGTCCGGGGACTATTTGGGCGGTCGCGCCGCCCGCCGCTTCGCGGGTGCAACTCTTTGGTGCCTCGTGACGGGCTTCTTGGTGTCGACAGCCTCAAACAATTGCCGAAACCCGTGTGCCAACAGTTCGACGGCCTTCCCGAGGGCGCCGAGTTGCGCAACCCGGACTATCGCGACGGATCGGTGCAGGTCAAACGACGGGGGATGCAATACTTTCACACGATCAATAGAACGATTCCTGGCAATAAAGCGAGCGGGTAGCAGCCCGACACCATAACCGGACTGAACGAACGCCAGCTGCATATGCATGTTGTGGATTTCAGCTGCGATCATGGGGGTAAAGCCGGCACGCTCCATCCGATCGATGAGGCTGGCCCGAAGAATGCACCCGGGAGGATTGAGCACCCAGGGTGCTCGGCCCAAACTTTTCCAATCACCGTCAACATTGCCTGCGGCGCCTTGAACGATCTCCATGCGGTCGCGAGCGATGACATTCGTAAGAAGAGGTGAAGGCGCGGTTCTACCTTCGGGCAACAGCACGCCAGCAACGTCGAGTTCACCCGCGAGCAGCCGGTTAATTAATTCACCGGTCAGAGCGCTCGACAGCTGCAGTCGGACTTTGGGGTATTTCTCAGTCAGCGCCTGAATAGGTTGGATTAGCGTCCCCTCGGCCAGGGCATGCGAGAGACCGATGCGCAAGAGGCCGTGAGGCTCGGCGGCGCTCGAGGTAAGAGATTTCAGCACCTCGGTCCGCTGCAGCAGATCTCGCGCTTGTTCGAGTACCCTGGAGCCAAGCGAGTTCAGACGCGGCGGCTTTACCGAGCGGTCGAGCAACTCGGCACCCAATGTAGCCTCAAGCCTTTGCACTTGCCGGGTAATCGCAGAGGGCGTCCGGAATAGACGACCGGCTGCACCGGCGATGGACCCGGCATGGGCGAATTCTACGAGGGCGCGTAAATCTTCGAGCACGGGGGTCTCCTAAAGCGTTTTCCGATGATAATCGAATCGTGCGGAACAGACATTATAATCGTGAGAATAATGAACTTGTGGAATCACCTGTCGCGCATCAGAGTATTACGGAATTCATGTCGTTGCGTAAATCTGTATGCCTCATGCAATGCAAATTCGGCAGACGGGCGGTCCTGAGGTTCTGAACTGGACAGCGGCCGATGTCGGTGAGCCCGCGTCGGGTCAGGTACGCCTGCGCCAGGCGGCGGCGGGCCTGAACTACATCGATGTTTATCACCGCACGGGATACTACTCGCAGCCGCTTCCCTTCATTCCGGGTGTGGAAGGCGCCGGGACCGTTGAGGCAGTCGCCTCGGATGTGCGCGGTCTGAAAGTCGGTGATCGGGTGGCCTATGCCGGCCCTACCGGCGGCTATTCCGAGGTGCGGCTCATCGAAGCCGATCGGCTGGTGATCCTACCGGACGCAATCTCCTTCGATCAAGCAGCCGCGATGATGCTGCAGGGCATGACCGCTCAGGTGCTGATCCGGCAGGTTTATACCGTCAAGGCGGGTGACTTGATCCTCGTGCATGCCGCGGCGGGCGGAACCGGTCTTATTCTTTGTCAGTGGGCGGCAGCCCTCGGCGCAACGGTCATAGGCACCGTGTCCACCGAAGCTAAGGCCGAATTAGCCCATGCCCACGGCTGCAGCCACACGATCCTCTATTCAAAACAGGATTTCGTCGCGGAAGTTTCTCGAATCTCCGGGAGAGAGAAACTGCCGGTGGTCTTCGATTCTGTCGGCAAGGATACATTTCTGCGCTCGCTCGATTGTCTACGGCCACGGGGATTGATGGTGACGTTCGGACAAGCCTCTGGTCCGATCGATCCCATTGCGCCCGTTCTGCTGTCGCAAAAGGGTTCGCTGTTTCTGACGCGCCCGATGCTCTTCCACTACATACAGCGACGCGATGCGCTGGAAGCTTCCGCGAACGAGCTGTTCGAGGCGGTGGCTTCGAGAAAGGTGCGCATTAACGTCAATCAGCGGTTTGCGCTTAAGGATGCTGCCAACGCCCACAAGGCATTGGAAGCGCGCGCAACCTCAGGCTCTACCATCCTGACCATCTAACCCAGTATCCCCAGGAGTTTGCAATGAGCAAGACCGCAATTACTTCGCCCGAGCTCGCGCCGCCGGCCGGACCGTTTTCCCACGCGATCGAAATCGGTGGTTTCCTCTACCTCAGCGGTCAGGTCGGGCAAGACCCGGCCACTGGCAGGGTGGTCGAGGGGGGTATTGTGGCCGAGACAGAGCATGTCTTTCGGAATCTCGCAGTAGTTCTCAAGGCGGCCGGCAGGAGTTTCGACCACGTTGCGTGCGCCCGCGTGTTTCTCACGAGCATGAGCGACTTCGGCGCGATGAATGGCATCTACGCAAAGTATTTCAGTCAGCCTTTTCCCGCCCGCACGACGATCGCGGTGGCCGCGCTGCCGCTTGGGGCCTGCGTTGAGATCGACCTCGTCGTCAAGGCTTGAGGCAACAACGGAGGTCATCTCATGAAGTACACCTTCCACATCGTCGATGTTTTCAGTTCGACACCGTTCGGCGGTATTCAACAGGCGGTTCTGCCCGACGCAGCCGGCATTTCGACCGACGGCATGCAGAAGATTGCTCGTGAATTCAATTTCGGCGAAACGATCTTCGTCCTGCCGAAGAAGGATCCTGCGAACACGTGTCGGGTGCGCATCTTCACACCTCGGACGGAGCTTGACTTCGCGGGGGCTCCCTCCGTCGGTACAGCCTGTGCGCTTGTGATGAAACAGCACGAACGGCTTAGTGATCCAGTTCGGCTCATTCTGGAGGAGAATATCGGTCCCGTGACGGTTGACGTCGCTCAGCGAAACGGGGGATTCCACGGCACGCTGACGTTATCGGGGAAGATCGAGACACCGGCCGGCGCACCTTCTCCGACTGAACTCGCCGCCGTTCTATCCGTCGAGTCCGCCGAGGTGAACCAAGTCTTTTTCGCGGGCGTCGGTGTTCCAATCTGTTTTGCGCAACTGAGCTCGAACGAGGTCGTCGATCGGGCGGCCATTAATCGCGCTGCCTGGGCCGCAACGCTCTCGCAAGCGTGGTCTCCGCACGTCTACTTCTTCGCGGGAAATCTAAGGGATGGCGGCAAGCTCTATGCTCGTATGTGGGCACCCGCGCTGGGCGTCGAAGAAGATCCCGCGACAGGCGGCGCCTGTGCCGCCCTCGTCGGCGCCATGGCATCGAAGCCCGAGTTTGGCGGGACGGCTTATCGCCTTTCGATCCAACAAGGTGTCTCGATGGGGCGCCGAAGCGAAATCGAAGCGGAGGCCCGTAAGAGCGGAGCCGTCGTGACCTCTGTCAGCGTTGGTGGTGCCACGGCCTACATCGCCAGCGGCGAAATCGACGTGCCGCCGTCCGCCCTACTGTCATAGACCGTCGTGTGGCCCCATACGCGTAAACCGCAGATACCGGATCCATGAGAGTTCACCAAATGCTTGTGTCATCAGGAGATTGGAACCATGAGAATAATTAGCGTCATCATTACGAGCTTGACCCACCGCACGAAGGAGCGAAGACTTCAGAGAACCCCCATGCAAATCATGGCTGTCGCCTTCGCGGCCTGTGCTCTTGCTTTTGGGGTTATCGCCTTTGCTGCGAGGCGTCCCTTGCCCGATGTATCGGCGGCACTTGCCGCGGCAGTCGCCGACTCCTCGCGCCCGGACTCTGACACCGCACGGGATGCCGACCGAAAACCGGAGCAAACTCTAGCCTTCAGCGGCATCAAGCCGGGGGACCAGGTCGCCGACTATGTCGCCGACTCAGGCTATTTCACGCGTCTCTTCTCCAGCGTCGTCGGCTCCAAGGGTCACGTTTACGCGGTGGAGCCCACCGCCTTCTTCAAGTTCGAGCATTTCGTTAAGGCAGTCGCGGAGCTGCAGGGCTATGCCGTCACCCATCCAAACTTAACGGTGACGACCGCCGCGGCGCTGGAAGGACTAAAGTTCCCCGAGAAGCTCGACCTGTTCTGGATTGCCCGAAATTACCACGACCTACACGATGAGTTCATGGGCCCGGTCGACACCGCCGCGTTTAACAAGGCCGTATACAGTGCGCTGAAACCCGGTGGCGTATATGTAATTCTCGATCACTCCGCCGCTCCGGGCGCTCCCGCCGATGTAACCCAGACTTTGCATCGCATCGAGTCCTCGACCGTGCGCCGAGAGGTCGAAGCCGCGGGGTTCAAGTTCGACTCCGAGAGTTCGATTCTCGCCAATCCGGCGGACCCCCGCACGGCCAAAGTGTTCGACCAGACGATTCGCGGACACACCGACCAGTTCATCCTGAAGTTCCGCTAGCCTGGGGCGCAGAACCCGTGAACGAAAACCCGGAAGAGGGAGGATGGCGAGGCAGCATGAACAGATCAGTGTGTAGAGTGATGAT
>DATAVW010000090.1:0-3430 GCA_036267515.1 Rhizomicrobium sp. | reverse complement strand
GATCAGCGGCTTCTGATGGCGCTCCGCGATATCGACCGTTGCGCCCACCGCGCGCAGATCGTGCGGGCTTGGACGCGTCGGCACCACGACGAGATCGGCATGCGCCACCACGCGCGTGATGGATTCGGTGATCGCCGGCGGCGTATCGATGACGACGAGGCGGATGCCGGCCTTGCGCAGGCCTTCCAGCGCTTCATCCAGCTCCAGCAATCCGACTTGCGCGAAATGCGGCGACTGCGCGGTGCGCGCGTTCCACCATTGCGAAAGGCTGCCTTGCGGATCGGTGTCGATCAGCGCCACGGGGCCTGCGCCCGCGCGCTCCGCCTCGACCGGGAGATGGCCCGAAAGCGTGGTCTTCCCCGAGCCGCCCTTTTGGGACGCCATCACAACCGTGTACATGCGAAATGCCCTCATCGCCGGCGCGCTCATCGCGCCGACGGACACATTCTGCGCGCAAGCTCTTGCGACGGGCTGAAACGCGCGCGCGATGTTTGTGACGATTTAGAGAGGCAATCGAATAGAACTTTAGCGGTCGGTCTTAAGCCTGCCGTAGAGAATGCAATCGCGGCGCTCGCCATCGCGCACGATGTGCTGCCGCAAAGTTCCCTCATAAACAAATCCAAGTTTCTCGAGCAGGCGGCGCGAGGCTTCGTTGCCGGCATGAAACCGCGCCCATAGCCGGGCGAGGCCCATCGGCCCGAAGGCATGCGAAATCACCGCCGCCATCGCTTCGTGTGCATAGCCTTTGCCCCAATGGGCACGCGCGAACAGGAAACCCGCTTCCGCGGTGCCATTGCGGTGGTCGATCCCCGACAGGTCACATTCGCCAATGGCCGGTCCGTCCGGCGATAGCGCCACGGCCCACCACAATACGTTGCCGTCTGCGACCTGCGGAACATGGTCAGCGATGATGCCTTCCACCTCGCCCACGCTCTTCTGGGCGGGCCAGTCCCAATAGCGCATCACCTCTGGATCGCGCCGCGCCTCGAAAAGCGCCGGTGCGTCATCTATCGCCAAGGGGCGAAGGAACAATCTGGATGTCTGGAGGTTCATCGTCTCGGGGAGGACGTTTTTTGGGTGGCCTGGAAATTCATGAGGCGGCCGGCGCCAGTTCGCGCCGTAGCCGCCTCACGCTGCCCCCTTTAATGCGGACCCACTCGAACCGCGGGCACTAGCCCCCTATGCCGTCTGGACCCGCGGCAAGGGGGATTGTCCCGGGAAGCCCCTGCGATGCAATGGAAATGCATGGCTGGACTACAGAAAATGCAACAGTGTGATTTCACAGCCACAATCTTGGATATGGAACGGCGCTTATACCGGCTTGAAATGCTTGGAGAGTTTGAGGCCCTGGCGCTGGTAATTCGAGCCCAAACCCTCGCCATACGTCTCCGGCGGCGGGTCGGTCAGCCGTTCAAAGACGAGTCGGCCGATGATCTGGCCGTGTTCGAGGATGAACGGCACCTCACGGGACCGCACTTCCAGCACGCCCCGCGCGCTGGGCGGCTGGCCCTTCTCGTAGCCGAAGCCGGGGTCGAAAAACCCCGCATAGTGCACGCGGAACTCGCCCACCAGCGGATTGAACGGCACCATTTCGGCGGCGTGGTCCGGCGGGATAGCCACCGCCTCGCGGCTGACTAGGATGTAGAACTCGTCCGGATCGAGGACCATGTGGCCGGAAGGCGTCGCCTCGATGGAATCCCAATAGAGCTGGGCTTCGAGCGCGTCGCGTTTGTCCACGTCGATCAGACCGGTGTGCCGCTTCGCGCGCCAGCCGATCCGGCCGCCACCATCGCCCAGCAGATCAATTGATAGAGCCAGACCGTTGTCGATATCGGCCTCGCCGCTCACCAGCGGTGATTCCGTGTGAAGGCGGCGAAGCTGCGTGTCGGTGAACTGCGGGCTGCCGCTGCGGACACGGAGCTGGTTGAGCTTGGACCCCTTGCGCACCAGCACCGGGAAGGTGCGCGGGCTGATCTCCGCGAACAGTGGCCCGCGATAGCCCGATTCCACCCGATCGAACGCCTGCGCGCGATCCGTGATGAGCCGCGTGAACACGTCGATGCGGCCCGTGGAGCTTTTCGGATTCGCGACGCCTGAGACGCGGGCCGAGAAATCCGCGTGCTCCAGCAACGGCACGATATAGACGCAACCGGTTTCCAGCACCGCGCCATTGGTGAGATCGATCTCGTGCATGAAGACCGACGAGAGCTTTTCTTCCACCGTGGCGTTCGGCCCCGGCAGGAAGCTGGCGCGGACCCGATACGCCACCGGCCCCAGCCGCAAATCGATGCTGGCGGGCTGAATCTGCGCGTCTTCGATCTCTTCGGTGGCCAGAATCTCGCGCCGTGCGCGGATCAGGCGCCTGAGAACATGGCTCGGCAGAATCCCGGTCGAGAATCGCCCGAACGTGGACTCGCCCTCGCCCGCGCCATCACCGAACAGATTTTCAACCGCCGCCGTCATGGGCCGTATATAGGCCGCCGCCCCGCCGGGGTCACGCGCCGGACAAAGAAACCCACGGGATTTATCGCTTCGCGCAGCCAGCGCTCGGACATAGCCGAACCTTTGAAGCCAGATAGTCGTTGGCCGCGCTATGGGCCGCCATGAACGCCTTCATCTGCGCGTCGCCATTCTTTCCGAATGACACGACGCCCGGAACGCCGCCTGAATCGGCTGGGCGATGGAATTCGCGTTGCACGACGTACATTCCGTCGTGCCCGCTCATGGCCTTCATGAAGATATCGACGTCGATCGTCGTGCCCTTCTGGTGACCGCAATAGACCTGCGCGTAAGCAACCGGATAACCGTTCTCCATTTGCCGCGTCGGACCGTTGGTGCGGATGCGGTCGCAAGCCTGCATGCTGCTTTTGAAGATGTTGCCGATGAGCAGCGACGGATCGACATTTTTCAGCCGGAAAAAGACCTGCTCGGTCAGGATGTCGTCGATGGCGTTCTCGCTCTGGTTCGCGGGAATCCACTCCATCAATTTCTGATCGGCGTTCGCCTTGTCGGTGATGTTCTTCCATGCTGGATTGGCCGGATAAGGCGGCACGACCAGCGTTTCAGCGAACGCCGACGTGGATACGAGCGCGAGCACCAGCGCCACGGCAATATGTTTCATAAAAGCCCCCGAAAATATGCGGGCAGCCTAGCCGAGAAATGCGCGAATGTCCGCAATCGTCTCCGCCAGTCCACAGCGCTTCACGGGCGTGTCCGGCGGAAACGCAGAAAGCAATCGCGTCGGCGTGGCGGATTCCAGAACAACGAAGCAGCCCTTGTCGGTGTGGCTGCGGATCAGGCGGCCGAACGCCTGCTTCAACCGCAAGCGCGTGAGCAGGTCGTCGTAGGATTTTCCGAAGCGAACGCGCCGCGCCTTGTGAAGGATGGTGGGCTTCGGCCACGGCACCTTGTCGAACACCACAAGCCTGAG
>DATAVW010000089.1:0-25004 GCA_036267515.1 Rhizomicrobium sp. | reverse complement strand
GGTTTGGCACCTCGATGTCGGCTCATCACATCCTGGGGCTGGAGCAGGTCCCAAGGGTTCGGCTGTTCGCCGATTAAAGTGGTACGTGAGCTGGGTTTAGAACGTCGTGAGACAGTTCGGTCCCTATCTGCCGTGGGTGTTCGAAACTTGAGAGGATTTGCTCCTAGTACGAGAGGACCGGAGCGAACGCACCTCTGGTGGACCGGTTGTCACGCCAGTGGCACAGCCGGGTAGCTAAGTGCGGAATAGATAACCGCTGAAAGCATCTAAGCGGGAAACTAACCTCAAAACCAGGTTTCGCTTGAGAGCCGTGGAAGACGACCACGTCGATAGGCCAGGTGTGTAAGCGCAGCAATGCGTTGAGCTTACTGGTCCTAATCGCTCGATTGTAACACTTGATTGTTTAGCACTCCTCGTTCCATGCCTGGAAATAAGGCCAGGCAATCAACGCATCAATTTGGTGTCTTTGTGCAATTCGCGAAGCACGCGTGAGCGTGTTCATAAAACAGAACGAAGCGTCCTTTGCTGGACTGGTGGTCCTAGCGGGGGAATTCCACCCGATCCCATTCCGAACTCGGCCGTTAAAGCCCCCAGCGCCTATGGTACTGCGGCTCAAGCCGCGGGAGAGTCGGTCGCTGCCAGTCCAGCCAAGGACGCTTCGTTTTATATTTCGCGAACATGCTTCGCGTGCGAACGCGCTCGCTTCGCGACAACCCCGCCTCACAATCATAAAAAGCCCCGCACGAAATCGTGCGGGGCTTTTTGATTCACATCAACGCCACTGGCAGTCTACTTCTTCGCGTTTTCCCAGAGGCCGAAGGTGGCGCCGGTCGGATCAGTTATGATCGAAAATGTCCCCATCTCGGCGACAGGCACGTTCGCTTTGATGATGGTAGCGCCGAGCTCTCCGGCCTTCTTGGTGGAAGCCGCAAGGTCCTCAACGAGAATGTACGGAATCCACAGCGACGGCGCGCCGGGCATCGGATGCTGCATCATCCCGCCGCCTGTGCCCTCACCGACGCCGATGGTGGTGTAAGTGCCCATGGGGCCCATATCCATGTCCTTCAGTTCCCACTGAAGCAGCTGGCCGTAGAATTCCTTGGCCTTTTGATGATCGGTTGTGTCGAGCTCGATGTGCACAAAGGGATTCGCCATTTTGATCTCCTCAGTCGTTCGCCGGACGGGTATCCCAAGCTACAGTGACATTCGGATGACGGGAACCGCCCTGACGCCGGTGGCCCTATGCTTTGCGCGAATGGCGCGCCCAGGAGCGTTGGGGAGCGTTCGGATTCACGTCGAAATCGACCTCGATCACGCAGCGATGGGTCTGCGAGTGGCTGCCGCCCGTGTGCCACATGCCGTTGCGAAGCTCGATGCTGTGCATCTCTGTCACCTGAAAGCAGCGCCACTCTCCGCCCACCGGCAGCGTACCACTGGTTTCGCCAGCGAACTGAAAGCCGAGCAGCATCTCCTTTTCCTTGGTGAGACCCAGCACGTGCGGGCACACTTCTCGTCGGCGGTCGCGATAGGTGAAGACGATCTGCTTTCGGCCAAGAATGGCTTCGAAACAAAGATCGTAATACTCACTCGGCAAGCAAAAGCACTCCGAATCAACTCAGGTATTGCTGACGCGGCGAGGGTATCGCTCAGCGAACCCTGGCGCCAGCGAACGCGATCGGGCTGCTTTTCTCAGGTTCAGCCGCGGATTAAGCTTCTGCGGATCGGATCGCAGGGAGCTTGGCATGGCCCATCGTGAGCAGCACGGGAACAAGGAAAAGAAGAAGCCCAAACAGGACAAAAACAAAAAGGACAAGACATCTGCACCGTCCTTGGCACAGCCAGACCTCCTACGGAAGCCAAACAAGGGCAAGGCGGTGCAGGGCTGACGCGCTAACCCAGTTGTCTTCGATTACTGACGACCAATCAGCCCTCTTGCTTCTATGTTATGGGGCATAGCTCCCGCCGCCCATCCGGATAGGTTCATACCTATTCTGTCGGCCCCCTTTTCTCCGAGCCTGCTATCGCATAGGTTGTGATACAATCTTGAGTTGTGAACGCCGGATTTGTGGGGTCGGCCGCCGCAGGGCCGTTGTGAGGGGAAAATGACGCAACGCTCGAGGCTATTGAAGACAATAAGCATTTCCATGGGGTTAGCCCTTTTGGCCAGTTGTGCCGGCGCGGTCGGGCCCGATGGCCAACCACGCACCGCCCTGGAGCGGTCGGTAGGCACCTGCATCGTCTCGGTCGGCGCCGGCGTACTCGTCGATATGCTGACCAACAAAAAGCGGCTCGGGGCGGGCACCGCGGTTGGCGCCGGACTCTGTGCAGTCGTGCTGGCGATGAACAATGAAGAAGACAAGCGCCGGGTTCATGCCGCGCAGTTGGCAGCGTTGAACGCCGGAACTGATCGCACCGACTCCTATGTAGGCAAGGACGGAAACGAACGGACCATTAAGACGTCTGTTCAATCCGCCGACACACCCGCCAATCTCAAGACGCAAGTGGCCTCCGATGGAGCGAAGTTCGTCGGTCCCTGCCGCCGAACGCAGACAGAGATTTCCGTCCAGGGAAAGGGAAACGCTTCACTCGATCCGGAAGTCGTCTGCCGCACGGCGCAGGGGGATTGGTTGCCATGGTCCGGCACGGCGGCGGCGTGAGCGAGAAGCAGAAGCATTTGAACAATGGGGGCCGCTCGCATGAACGTGCATATTAAAACCGACGAACGGAACGCCGTTCCGGCGGCCTTGCAGGAGTACATCGATATTGATGTGTCGCCTGACGGCGAGATCGGAAAGAATCTCGTCGCCCGAGCGGATTCAGAGGCTGCTCTGGAAACCATTGAGTTGTCGGAATTGATCGGCGTCCAACCGGCAAACGTTACGCCGGAGATGGCCGACTGGTATCAGATGTACATCGAGCCTCCTCGCTCGCAGGCATTGCACGTGGCATCGCTCCTGTTCAAGGAGCGCTCGGATCCCGCAAAAGGCGAAGGATTCCTGACACAAACACGTCTCGGATCGCTTGAGGAAACGTTCCTACGACGCAAACTGCAAGTCTATCAGGATCACGCCCAGAAGAACGTCGCCACAACCGAGCAAATTCATGAGCTCGACAACAAAATCAGTGAACTCACACACAGGTATGACGTGCGGAAAGCCCAATTGGGGCGAGACGCGAAACTGTTCAACACCACCCTCTATTTCGTGGTGCTTCTGTTCGTGCTGTTCGGTTCAGAATCCGCGCTCAATCTGGAAGCATTCGAGGCTCTGCCTTGGGCTACACCGGCCATCGCCTGGGGCGCCACCATCATTATCGGACTCTCGATCGGTTTGGCCGCTCATTACCACGGCACTGTTTTGAAACAGTGGGCCTACTATTTCGGCGCAGACCAGGATGACACAAGGCGCGGGCCGGCATGGCGCATGCTGCTCAGCGGAAGCGCCGCTCTTTTTGTGTCGTTGTGGTTTGTGTACTATGCGCGGTCGGCCTACTTCGCCTCTTACGTCTCATCCATCAGCAGCTTTGGCCAAGCCACGAGCGGCAGCTTCCTTTGGATGGTTGGTGGCTCGCTGCTTGGTAATTTTCTCGTCTATCTCGCGGGTACGCTATGGGCGTACCTCATGCACGACAGCGATCCGCAATTTGTGGATGACAGAAAGGACCTGGACAAGGCGCGGGATCATTGCCGTGCGCTGAAGCAGAAACTGGAAGCAGCCCGGCATCGCGATGTGGAACAACTAAGCGCGAAATACAAGAAAAGAGTCGAAGAGACCGAACGCGCTTCGCGCCTGATCATGGAACAACAGTCCCTGAGTTGGCCTTCCGAGCTGTTTCGAAAGTTCCAGGCCAAGGACGCACAGGTGGTGGCGCTGCTGCATAATTACCGGCAGGTGCTGGTGCAAAAAATGGGGCCGAATGCAAACAACGCGAAATTCGTGGCCTGCTGCGACGATCCGCATTGCAGTACCGAGATTCTCGCTGCAGGCGCGTTCAAGGCGCGCGCAATCAAGCTCAAATACCTGGAGATGTAACCATGAGAACATGGTCCGTCGCGGGCGCATTGCTGCTCGGCCTTTGCCTCATCGGTCCCGGGAATGCGGAGAACTTTGAGCAGTACTGCAGCATTGCCGATTTTGCCTCGCCGGCCAGGCAAACAATCGTCGTCCTGGATGACGCGCTGCTTTATCCGGAAGGCGGTGAGCAGCCCGACAAGCGCAATGTCCAATGGCGGCATTTTCTTGGCAATCTTGTTCTTTCCGAACAGTCGACAATGGAGCAGACGTTTCTGCCTCGCGAACGGGTCACTGTTGCTATCGCGCGGAGGGATGGGGCAGGTCTGAGACCAGTCTTTGCCGGCTGTTTGCCGTTTTATTCCGCCGACGAGAAAAACAAGATCAAGCGATCGGCCGGCAATATGAATTCGCTGCACGAATTCTTCGGCACGGGTCCGATTGCCGATGCGAAAAAGGGAATGAATCTCTATCGCATCCGCTTTGCCGCTGCGCTACGCGATGCTCTCCAGCCAACGCTGCTTTCTCCGCCGGCTGCGCCCCGCGGCGGCAGAGATCTTGGCAATAATGGCTTCGTTAATTCGCTTAAGGGCGGTTCGCTGGTCAATTTCGCCTACGGAATCCCCCGTATTCTGCTGATCTCCGACATGGCGCGATTTCTGGGCGGATTTCCGGCGGATCGGCCCAAAGCTCGCGCGCTGGCTTTGAAGAAAGCGCAATCCGCAGACCTTAATTTTCGCGGCGCGGAGATTTATGCGGTCGGCGCTTCCGCCAACACCGTGGCGCGGGATGCGCTGGAAATGTTTTTCCTCGCCTCGCATGGTGAGCTCGTCAGCGTAGGGCCGGTCACAGCCATTCCGCAATTCGCGCCTGCGCCCGTCCATGTGGCCTGCTACCAAGGCCTAATACAGTATCCTGACAATCACTTTCCGATCCGGCTGCGACTGGCGACCGACGAGAACGGCACCGGTGTCAATTCGTGGATTTCTGTGCAGACCAGCCGAGAGCAGTTCACTCCGGTGCATGGCGTACTCACATGTCCCCCGAACCGGTCATGCCTCTTCACCGGAGATGATGTGTTCGCCCAAGCCTGGAACGTAAACAGGGCTACGAGCAACGATCCACTGTTCGATCAAAACCTTCCGTTTGCAGGTGCTCGCAGCCTGAAATTTTCCCTGACGGGCAGCACAATCAACGGCTCTATTTCCGACACACTCCTTCATTTCAAGGGCGTGCGCGCATCCAGGCTCGAATTCGCCGCCTCCCGGCAATCGAACGGACGCTGTTAAGCGCAATGAGTGTGTCTGCGGTTTCGCGTATTCGCGACGTTGCGTCCGCATTATCCTTTCTGATGCTCTGCGCGGCCTCAGCACAGCCGGCCGTGGCGCAATCGCGGCCGCCATTCCCAATCATTGCCGCTGGTGACACCGCGAGGCTTGAGCACGAGGACCGGAAGGCGCGCCTGCGCCGGCTCTCCAGCTTGCAGGACATCGTCGCGCCGGAGTTTTATGAATATACGATCCCGCGATCGCAACATCATCTGCGTGGCTATCCGGACTTGCCCGTGTTGCGCGTGGTGTTCAGCGAACGCGTGTTCTTCGACTTTAATCGCGACAATCTACGGCCGGAAGCGGACGCAATTCTTGAAACCGTGGCGGAATCGCTGCGACTGGAACCACCGGATGTTACTGTATTTGTCGCTGGCCACACCGACGCCGTCGGTTCCGTCAATTATAACCTCGATCTTGGTTTGCGCAGGGCAAAGGCCGTAGCGATCGCGCTTGCCCCCCGCCGCGTAAACCGGGCGCAGATTTTTCTCGTGTCCTTTGGAAAGGCAGTGCCGATCGCTTCAAACGACAGCGACGCGGGGCGAGCGCGCAATCGGCGCGTAGAATTTCTGTTTGCTGCGCGGCCCGAGCCGATTGCCGCATGGCTGGCAAATCAGCGAATGATGATCTGCGCGCCGAACCAAAGCACAAGGGGTGACAACTGTCCTACCGATCCACATTTTATAATAAAATCAGTGAGCTTGGTGCGAAAGCCGCAAGAGATAAGACTCTCCCGCACAGGGACGACAACCGCCTCCCATCTGCCGGTGGTGGATGTCGGTATGGATCATGCGAAGACGGAGATCAAAGGCGGTCCGGTACCGACGGAAATTTTGATCGGCTCAAAGACGATCGATATCGATCTGGTGCAAAAAACCTATACGATGGCGGCCCCGGAATAAGACTGGAGCGACGCTTATTACTGTCAAAAACGGCGGCGCTCGAGATGGACAGGGCGCCTGAGGTAAGGGCCGCGAAAAGCGGTGGACAGCAGGTTTCGCATGGCCTATATGCCCCGCTCCCCAATGACGCGGGGTGGAGCAGCCCGGTAGCTCGTCAGGCTCATAACCTGAAGGTCCTAGGTTCAAATCCTAGCCCCGCAACCAATTTGAACACATGCTCTTAGGCCCGGCATAAAGCCGGGCCTAAATCGTTTGTACGAACGATGTCCCGCGAATGCAGGGGCTGTTCAGTCCATTTATCGGAAATCGCGGCTTTTCGGGATGGCTTCCGCATCGCGGCGACGCCTGTGCGGCGCGTCGCGCCAGGAGCCTTGTCCGTCATGCTTCACCTGATCGGCTCGGGCGAGCGCTTCGCATTTGTCGCCATGCGCGGCGGAAAGCTGCGACAGCTCGCTGGTGAGGTCGATCAGTTTATCCGCGATGACATGGGTGACAATGCCCTGCTTCTGCAGTTTGCCGGTGACCATCAGCAGGCGTGAGCCAAGCAAAGTGCGGCGGTAGGCTTCGAACACCTTCGGCCAGACAATGATGTTGGCGATGGAGGCTTCATCTTCTAGCGTCACGAAAATCACGCCGCTGGCGGTGCCGGGCCGTTGTCGGACCAGCACGAGGCCGGCGACCGTGATCCGTGCGCCGTCCGGCGTATCGATAATTTTTGCATTCGGCGTGATACCGCGCGCGTTCATTCGCGTGCGCAACAGCGACAAGGGATGCGCCTTCAGCGACATCTGCAAGCTCATGTAATCTTGTACAATATGCTCCCCGAGTCGCAGCGGAGGCAGGCGCACTTCTTCTTCGCGGCGCAAGGTTTCCATGTCTGCATCTTGGAAAATCGGCAGTTCGGGAATTGCGATGCGCGAATTTTCTGCCCCGCCGTCGAGTCCCTTCACGCACCACAATGCTTGGCGCCGGTCCAACCCCAACGAGCTGAAGGCATCGGCTTCCGCCAGACGCGACAAGGCTTCACCCGGCAGATTGGCGGCGAGCGCAAGGTGCCGTACGCCGTCGAAGCCCCGCCCACGCGCCGCTACCAGCGCATCGGCATGCTCTTTCCGGAATCCCTTGATCTGCCGCAAGCCAAGACGGACGGCACAACGATTGGCTCCCCACTTGTCCGGCTCGGTTGCAGCCCTTTCATCAGAGAGAGATAAATCCACGGCCTGTGGCTCCAACGTGTAATCCCATTCGCTGGTGTGGATGTCGGGGCCGCGAATTTCCACGCCGTGCATGGCCGCATCGCGCACCAACTGTGCCGGGGCATAGAAGCCCATGGGCTGCGCGTTCAGCATCGCGGCGCAGAACACATCCGGATAATGCCGCTTGATCCAGGCGGAGACGTAGACCAGCTGCGCAAAGCTCGCCGCGTGGCTCATGGGAAAGCCGTAATCGGCAAAGCCTTCGATCTGATGGAAGCAGCGCTCCGCGAAATCGCGCTCATAGCCGCGCGCGATCATGCCATCGATGAATTTCTCGCGGAATTTCGGAATGGTGCCGCTGCGCTTGAAGGTTGCCATGGCGCGGCGAAGCTTGTCGGCTTCCGCGGGCGTGAATCCCGCCGCCACAATGGCAATCTTCATCGCTTGCTCCTGGAACAGCGGCACGCCCAACGTGGGCTTCAGCGCCTCTTCCAACTCCTTGGTGGGAAAGCTGACCTCTTCGAGGCCTTCGCGGCGACGCAAATAGGGATGCACCATGTCGCCTTGAATAGGGCCGGGCCGGACGATGGCAACTTCGATCACCAGATCGAAAAACTCGCGTGGGCGAAGACGCGGCAACATCGACATCTGCGCCCGCGATTCCACTTGGAACACGCCGATGGAATCGGCTTCGCACAGCATGTCGTAAACGGCAGGATCTTCGCGCGGCACGGTCGCCAGTTCGAGCGCTAGGCCGTAGTGCTGCTTCAACAGCGCGAAGGATTTGGCGATGGCCGTCAGCATGCCAAGCGCCAGCACGTCGATCTTCAGAATGCCGAGCGCGTCGATGTCGTCCTTGTCCCATTCGATGAAGGTGCGGTCCTGCATCGCCGCATTGCCGATGGGCACCAGCTCCTCAAGGGGGCCGCGGGTGATGACGAAGCCGCCGACATGCTGCGACAGATGCCGCGGAAAGCCGTACAATTCGCGCGCGAAAGCCAGCGCCATCGCCAGCCGCGGATCGGCGGCATCGAGACCCACTTCCCCGAAACGCACGTCTTCCATGCTGCGGCCCCAGCTGAAAAGATTGCCGGAGAGCAGCCCCACCATGTCTTCGGACAGGCCCAGCGCCTTGCCGACATCGCGGATGGCGCTCTTGTTGCGGTAGGAGATGACGGTGGCAGTAATGCCGGCGCGATCGCGGCCGTACTTTTCGTAGATGTGCTGGATCACCTCCTCGCGCCGCTCGTGCTCGAAATCGACATCGATGTCCGGGGGCTCGTTACGCTCGGTGGAGACGAAGCGCTCGAACAGCAAATCCATCTGCATGGGATCGACGGCGGTAATGCCGAGCATGTAACAGACGGCGGAATTGGCGGCCGAGCCGCGTCCTTGGCAGAGAATGCGCTGGCTGCGCGCCCATTCCACAATGTCCCACACGGTAAGGAAATATGGCGCGTAGTGCAGCTCATCGATCAGTGTGAGCTCGTGCGAAACCAGCTTGCGGACTTTGTCCGGAATGCCGTCCGGGTAGCGTTTGGCGGCACCTTCCCAGGCGAGCCGCGCGAGCGTTTCCTGCGGCGGGCCGCCGCCGATCGCTTCGTCAGGATATTCGTATTTCAGCTCCTCCAGTGAGAAGTTGAGCCGACCGGCGATTTCCATCGTGCGGGCGATGGCGTCCGGATATTTCGCGAACAGCCGCGCCATTTCGTCCGGCGATTTCAGGTGGCGCTCGGCATTCCGTGCGAGCTGCTTGCCCGCTTCGTCGATGGTGCATTTTTCGCGGATGCAGGTGAGCACATCCTGTAGCTGCTGCCGCTCGGGCACGTGGTAATGCACGTCATTGGTGGCGACGAGCGGCACGTGCATCACGCGTGCAAAGGCGGCAAGTTCCACCAATCGTTTCGCCGCGCGGTTCTCGTACAGTGCCGTCGAGCCGAGATAGACACGCCCCGACGCCGCCTCGCGAAGTTTGCGCAATCGTTCTGCAAGGCTTGGCGCTATTTTTCCTCCCCCGTTAACGGGGGTGGCGCGCAGCTCTGGAGGGGGGATCGGTGGCACTTCCCCCCTTCGCTTCGCTCTCGCTTCGCTCAAGCTCAGCACTTCCCCTGTAAACGGAGGAGGAAAAGGATCGTGCGGTTCTAACTGCGAGGACGGAAGAACGATAAAGATCTGGCCATCGGAGGATTCCAGAATGTCTTCGAAGGAAATTTCGCATTCGCCTTTCTCAGCCTTGCATTTGCCACGCGTCAGCAGGCGGCAGAGGCGGCCGTAAGCCTCGCGATCCATCGGATAAGCGAGTGTCTCGAACCCATCGGTGGTGACCAGCCGGACGCCGACGAGAAATTTGAGGTTCAAATCCTTCGCCGCGATATGGGCGCGGACCACGCCGGCCAAACTGTTTCGATCCGCCACACCGATCCCTGCCAAGCCTAGTTCGGCTGCGCGCTCTACCAGTTCCTCGGCGTGGCTCGCGCCGCGCAAGAAAGAAAAATTGGTGGTGACAGCGAACTCGGCGTATTCCATCATGCATACACCCCGTGCACGAACCATCGGGTGTCCACGCCATAAGGACCATCGCGATAGAGCCAGAAGCGGCGGCCGTCTCCGTCTTCCACCGTGTAGTAATCGCGCGTGCGGCCCTTGGCGCGCCACCATTCGTGGCGAATGCGCTCCGGCCCCTCGGCATGGGCGACCTGATATGAGACCCCGCGCCAGCGGAACTGTCGCGGCGGCCCTTCCGGCGCCACGGCGGTGACTTCCGCGGGTTCTGCACAGGGCAGCATCAGAAGCGGTCGCATTGGGATTTCTTCTTCGTCCCATGCCGATGCCTGTGCTGCCGGCTTCAGGACAAAGGCGCGCTCCGGAATGTGTGTGTCGCACGGATGTACCCGGAGCACGTTCTCCAAGCCTAGGCGGTTGCCGAGATGATCGATCAGCAGCGAAAGATTTTCGTCCGCACCGCGTTCCGGATCGCCAGCGATGGCAGTCTGCTGCAGCGACATGCGATCGGCCTGCGTGACATCCAGCCGCGCCGCTTCGAAGCCAAATCCGGCATCGAAATCCTCCGCCAGCGCATCGAGCTTGAGTGAAACAAGTTTGACGATGCGTTCGGCATCGCGCGATGGCCGCGCGAGACGGATGGAAAGTTCCGTGGTTTCGCCATCGACGCGAAACAGAGTGAGGTGCAGCGCGCGCGCGCCCTTGCCGTCGCGCTCCAGCGCAGGCATGAGATCGTTGGCCATTTTTTTCGCCAGCTTCAGGATGTGCGCCTGCACGGAAATCGGATCGGCCAGCACAGCGTTCGCGCGATAGGGCGCATGCGGCAGCAACGGCGTGAAAGATTCGCCGGTGCGGCCCAGTGCCTGATCCAGCCGGCCGTTCAGCGGGCCGAAGCGCTGCGCCAGCGGGGCGCGCGGCAGCGGCAGCAGATGGCCAATGGTTTTTAGCCCCAGATGTTTCAGTGTGGCGGCGGTCTTGTCCGGAATGCGCAACGCGGAAACCGGCAGCGGCGCAATGACTTCGGTAATTTTGCCCTCCGGCACGATAGTCTCGGACTGGCCGCTGAATTTCGCCAGCGCGTGCGCGGCGCCGATGCTGCGGGCGATGGCGCCCCGGGCAGTGAAGCCGAGGCGCTTCAGGCTGGCGATCACGTCACGCAGCATCGCTGCTTCGCCGCCGAACAGGTGATCGCAAGCCGTAATGTCCAGCGTGAGACCAGAAGAACCGGCGCGTTCGTCCTCTTCCGGCCATGGCGCCACATAGGGCGAAAACCGCGTGCACCAACGCGCGAGTTTTTCCAGTGCCGCACGATCCTTTTCCGGTTGCGCCGGCCGCGTTTGCAATGAAGGCACGCGCGCGCGGGCATCGGCCAGCAATTCGCCAACCTTCAGCCCAAGCGATGCGGCGCGCAGATTCACTGCCGCCAGATGCCAGCCACCGGTCGTCATCGTCACCAGCGCGAACGGCACGCGCGGATCAGGCAGCGCGGTCTTCGCCTGCCGTTCGATCGTCCAGTGCGGAAGAAAGACGCAAAGATAGCGCGTCATGATCCCATTCCATCGCCCATTCACCCGTCTTTCCGCCGCGTGCATAGTCCAGCGCGACACGGAAGCGGGCGTTTTTGGTGAAACCGAATTGGTCGCGCGCGGACGGCGCAGGACACACACGCCAGCGCGTCACCGCGGCGCTCGGCGCGTGATCGTTGTAATTGCGCAGGAGGAAGACCGGTGTGTTCGCCTGCTCGGCCGCCAGTTGCAGGCGGCGGCTGGCGGTAAGATCCATCGTCTTCGCCCGCGCACCGATCACGGCGGCGATACCGCCCAGTCGCAGCCCTTCTTCCATCACCCACAAGCAGTCGCATGCCTTCGCGCAGCGGACGAACACAAAGCGCGCAGGCTCAAGACCGAAAAATTTCAGACCCGGTGCGTAGGGCAAGCCAAAAATATTTGCCTGTTTTGCGGTTGGCCACAGCAATGCGCCCCGGGCCTGTTTTATGACGGCGGTCAATGCAAGCAGAAATCCCAAAGCAGCAGGGATGCTGCGGTGATCGGCGGCGGTGACTTCATGCAAAGCGCCTCGTGCCAGTCCGCCATGAAGCGCTGCGTCCACTTTCCCAATGCCGCAGGCAACAATTTCTTCTGATCGCGCACGAAAGCCTGTTGCTCTTGCGATTTGTCGCCGCAAAACTTCGAGTTGTACTTTCCGAATGGATCCAAGCCGTGCCATTTGTTCATCTTTTGTTCGAATATGATCCCGCGCCTAACCGGAGTCAACGTTGCCGTAAGTTGCTGATTTTAGAGCGTTTAAAGTAGCGCCTGATCGAGATCGGCGATGAGGTCGTCCGCGTCCTCCACGCCGCAGGAAAGGCGCACGAGGGAGTCGGAAATACCCAGGACATCGCGTTTGTCCGGCGGGACTGAAGCGTGGGTCATGATGGCCGGATGCTCGATCAGCGATTCAACGCCGCCAAGTGACTCGGCCAGCGTGAACAGGCGGCAGCGCTCGAGGAACCGTTTGGTGCCGGCGAGATCGCGGTTGAGGACGACGGTGACGATCCCCCCGAACGCAGCCATCTGCTTTTTCGCAAGCACATGCTGCGGGTGTGATTCAAGGCCTGGATAGATCACGCGAGCGACGTCGCCCGTTCGTGATTCCAGCCAGCGCGCAATCCTGAGCGCGTTCCCGCAGTGCCGCTCCATGCGCAGCGCCAGTGTCTTCAGTCCGCGCAATGCCAAAAAGGAATCGAACGGCCCCGCAATGGCCCCAACCGCGTTCTGCAGGAAGCGCAGGCGCTCGGCGAGATCCTTATTCTCGCCCACCACGGCACAGCCATTCACCACATCGGAATGGCCATTCAAATACTTGGTGGTGGAATGCACTACGATATCGAAGCCCTGCTCCAGCGGCCGCTGCACATAAGGCGAGGCAAATGTGTTGTCGGCAACCGCCAGCGCGCCACGTTTCTTCGCCAGTGCGGCAATGGCGGAGAGATCCGCGAGCTTCAGCAGCGGATTGGTGGGCGTTTCCACCCAGATCATCTTCGTCTCAGAACGGAGCGCACGCTCGATATTCGCGACATCGCTCATATCGACGAAATCGAACGCGAGGCCGGCGCTCGCTTTTCGCACACGTTCGAACAGGCGAAAGGTGCCGCCATACACGTCATCGCTGACCACCACATGGTCGCCCGTATTCAGCAAATCGAGAACGGTGGCTTCCGCGGCCATGCCGCTGGCGAACGCGAATCCCTCTGTGCCGCTCTCGAGATCCGCGATGCAGCGCTCGAAGGCCTGGCGCGTGGGATTCTGAGAGCGCGAATACTCGTAGCCCTTGTGCACGCCGGGGCTTTCCTGTGCATACGTGCTGCTCGCATAAATCGGCACCATCACGGCGCCCGTCGAGGGATCGGGATGCTGGCCAGCGTGAATGGTGCGCGTTGCAAACGCGTGTCGGTTGTGCCCGGGCTTCCCGCTCATGGATTGAGCCGCAGGTGGTTGATGAGATCGATGCGGGTAATCAGGCCCACGAACTTTTCGCGGTCCAGCACGATCGCCACCTCGTTCCGCTCGAAGATCGGCGGTAGCACATCCATTTTATCGGCAACCTGCACCGTGCGCAGCCGTGGAGTCATGGCCGTACGCACCGGGTCTTGGAATTGCTGCGCTCGGAATTCGTCGTGGCCTTCGACATGGGAGAGAATGTCGCTTTCGTCGATGATGCCGACGATGCGGCCATCCTTCAGCACCGGCAGCTGCGAGACGTCGGAGGCACGCATGCGGTTGTACGCGACCATCAGTGAGTCGTCGGGGCCGACGATGACGGTGCCGCCGGTTTCGTGAGGCCGCGTAATGAGATCGGAGAGATTGCCGGTGAGTTTGCGGTCCGCCAGCCCCTGCTCGATCACCCAGAAATCGTTGTAAACCTTGGACAGGTATTTGTTGCCGCTGTCTGGCACCAAGGTGACCACGCGCTTCGGCGCGGTCTGCTGCCGGCAGTAGCGCAACGCGCCAGCCAGCAACGTGCCGGATGACGAACCCCCGAGAATGCCTTCTTTCGACAGCAGCGCGCGCGCTGTGTCCACGCTTTCCTTGTCGGAAATCGCATACGCTTCCTTCACCAGCGAAAGATCGCAGTTCGGCGGTACGAAATCTTCGCCGATGCCTTCCACCGTCCACGATCCTGCCTCGGTCATCTTGCCGGTCTTGATCAGCGGGGCGAGGACGGAACCTGCCGGATCCGCCAATACCATTTCGGTTTGCGGCGACACACGCCTGAAAAAACGGCCGAGCCCCGTCAATGTGCCGCCGCTGCCGACGCCCACCACGACGGCATCGACCTGATGTTCCATCTGTTCCCAAATTTCTGGGCCCGTGGTGGTTTCGTGCGCGAATGGATTGGCTGGATTGGCGAACTGGTTGGCGTAGAAAGCGCCGGTTTCGTCGGCGATGCGCTGCGCCATGTCCTGATAGTACTCAGGATGGCCCTTGCCCACATCGGATCGCGTGATGCGCACATCCACACCCAGCGCACGCAGGTGCTGAATTTTCTCGCGCGCCATTTTATCAGGCACGATGAGGATCAGCTTGTAGCCCTTGAGGATACCGACCTGCGCGAGGCCGAGCCCGGTGTTGCCGGCAGTGGCTTCGATGATGGTGCCGCCGGCCTTAAGCTGGCCGTCCTTCTCCGCCGCCTCGATCATGGATTTGCCGATGCGGTCTTTGATCGAGCCACCGGGGTTCTGGCTTTCCAGCTTGACGAAAAGCCGGCAGGTGCCGGTTTCAAATCGGGTGAGCTCCACCATCGGCGTGCCGCCGATGAGGTCGAGGGCGGATTTCAACGGGCGATCACGGGAATCCATGAGAGGTCTTCTTTTCGACGACGGAAAGTAGCCGGGACAAGGGGCGGAATGCCACCCGGACGGAAGCATCCTTGCCATAGGGCCTTTGTGCAAAGCAAAGGCCGGAAGCGTGAGCTTCCGGCCCGTGCGCACGAAACTTCAAGCTATTGTGGAGAATCGGATGAATGCTGTTCCGCTTTCGACTTCCGCTTTTTCTTAGGTTGGGTGTCGGCGTTATCCGGCTGCGGCGGTTGAGCCGTTTGGGTCGAGGGAGGCGTATTTGCCATCCCGCGTGGGGGACGCGCGGCGGCACCGTTGCCGGGACTCGCCCCAGGTCCATTCATATTCGAAGGAGAAGCACTGTGCCGGCGCATTGCATTGGCGTTGGGAGCCTCGCCGGCCGGACTGGTAACCTCACCGCCAGTGTCGGAACCGGGACCGCCCATTGAACCGGTATTACTGCTCCGATGCCGCGGATTTCCGGAACCCTTCGAGCCATCTGTTGGACTGGCGCCGCTCTGCTCAGGGCCGTTCATTGAACCCTCTCGCGGAACGGCGTTGCCGGTGTCATTGCGCGTCCGGTTCCGGCGTGGGGTCACGTCCGAAGATCCGTTGGGCGATTCCGCCGCCGGGTTGCTTGTCTGCTCGCCCGAATTCATGCCGGCCCCGCGCCCGCCTCGTCTTCCGCCGCCGCGTTCGGTACCGGCATTCTCATCTGAACCATTGCCCTTAGGGCCTGCACCGCTGGAATTGTTGGGCCCGCTATCATTCCCGGCGCCAGATTCCATTCCACCTGAGGCAGTGCCTCCGCCGCGTCCCTTCGCGTTTCCGCGGCGCACAGCCTCGACATCGATCGGGTGCGATGCCCGCTCGCGCGTCCGTATTTGCTTGCCTTCATTAACGGTCGTGATTATTGCGTTCGGCTTGATCACGGTTCTTGCGGAGACCGGCGCAATCCGTCGCCCCGTCGCGCGCTCCACAACGCGCAGATCGACCCCGCGATTCACGACGCGATTGTTCACGACATCGAATTTCCCCACCGCGCGTGTGCGGCCGAGCACGATCTTGACGCGATCCCGCGGCACTACGAAGCGGCGGTAATCGCGTTCGACCAGATGGCGATTGTTGACGAAAACGAAAAAGCGATCCGGATCGACGCTGCCGCCGTACCACTTGTTATAGAAGTTGAGTCCGATAGAGCCGATATTCACGCCAAAGCGAAAGCCTGCGCCGGAAGCGAACTCTTCGTCCGGCGGCATCGGCATCCATCCGGTGTAATCATCCCCTTCGCGCCACACGACCCACGCGGGGGCCCAAGTGTAGCCGGGCACCCAGAGCCACTGCCATTGCGGATCGTAAACCCAGCGCCCGTAATGATAGACGACGTCGTCGAATGGATCCTCGGATACCCAGTACCAGCCATACTCATCCGTGTATTCCCAATAGCCGTTGGTGTAGGGCTGAAAATCAGATCCGACGAGGCCCGGGCGCGGGCGCCATACGTCGCCCCAAACGGAATGGCGAATCCACCGCCCATCATGCGCAAGCCGGTTGTGGAAGAAATCGAATCCGATCCGAACATTCATCTGCGCCGCAGCTGGCGGCGACAGCGCAACCATACTGACGCCGCTGAACAACAGGGCCGCCGCACAGGCGGCAATGGAAAGAGGTCTTCGCATTTTGCGCTCCCAAATATTTTGCGCGTACGGGCCATCCCAATGCCCGTACATCAACAGAGTTGCCAGCTTGGCTGTGAATGGGGCAAATCTGCGGCGGATGACGATGAATTTCACCAGCGACAATACCTATGGCGCGGCGCCTGAGGTTCTCGCAGCCCTTGCCGATGCCAATTCGGGCACCGCCGTCTCGTACGGGGAAGATGAGATCACCACCCGTCTGGCCCGACGCTTCAGCGAAGTGTTTGAGCACGAGGTGGCCGTTTTCCCGGTGTTCACCGGAACGGCAGCAAACGCCCTCGCGCTCGCGACCATCTCTCCTCCTTATGGCGCAATCTTCTGCCATGAGAACAGTCACATTGCGGTGGACGAATGCGCTGCGCCGGAGTTTTTCTCCGGCGGCGCCAAGCTGGTGCATTTGCGCGGCGAGGACGCGAAGATTGCCCCAGCAGCTGTGGAGGAGGCGCTCACACATTATCGTGGCGGCGTTCACAGCCCGAAGCCTTCGGCGATCAGCATCACGCAGGCGACAGAGCGCGGTACGGTTTACCGCGCGGACGGGATTGCGGCGATCGCGGATGTTGCACGCCGCGAAGGCATGGCATTGCACATGGACGGCGCGCGGTTCGCCAATGCAGTCGCGCATCTCGATTGCACGCCTGCGGATATCACATGGAAAGCAGGGGTGGATGTACTGTCGTTCGGCGCGACGAAGAACGGTGCGCTGTGCGCCGAAGCTGTTGTGTTTTTCGATCCGGCGCGCGTGTACGATTTCGAATATCGCCGCAAACGTGCCGGTCATCTGGCATCGAAGATGCGGTTCGTCTCCGTTCAGCTGGAGGCCCATCTCAAAAATGATCTCTGGTTGAAGCACGCAACCGCTGCAAACAATATGGCGCGGTGTTTGGGCGGAGAGCTGTTGAGTACACCCGGCGTGGATCTGGCGCATGCTGTGGAAGCAAACGAAGTGTTCGCCCATGTTCCCATGCCGCTCGTGCAGAGACTGCATGAGGCCCATGTTTCGTTCTATGAATGGGAGCAGCCGAGAAACGGGCGCGTCCTGCTGCGGTTCGTGCTTTCCTTCCTTACACCGGAAAAGGACGTGAGCGCGCTGGTGTCTCTGATGCGAGGCTGACTGTGTTATTCATTGCGCATTCAGCTTGCTGAACGCTCAAAACAATTGAGTGGAATCTTGAGCACTGTGCGGGGCAGTTTTGCGCAGTACACAAACTATTTACGCCCATAGTGAGCCACACGCGGCGGCTGCGCGTTGAATCTGACGGAGGGAGAGCGAGAACCCAAGGAGGTCATGATGAAGCACTTTGGTAAAATCGCCCTCGCTGCTCTTGCGTTGGGTGGAACCGTGGCGGCAACGACTGTGCCCGCAAATGCGGCCCATGTGGCGGTGGGTATTGGGCTAGGCGTCCCGGCTTATGGATACGGATACTACGGCTATCCATATGCATATCCGGCTTACGGCTACTATGGGTATCCGGTCGCTTATGGCGGGTACTACGGTCCGCGCTACTGGCATGGTCGGTACTGGCATCATCCGTACTGGCGTCGCGGCTGGCACCGTCGCTGGTAACAGTCAGCTCCAACAAAAAACGGCCCCAAGAACGGGGCCGTTTTCCTGTGTCAGATGCGGCCCACCAGAGTAATTGTGCCTGCCTGCGAAATGGACCCGTCATTGCCGCGCAGGTAATCGTAATGCACTCCGATCGACCATGCGCCGGTGGTAGCCGCCAGGCTGCCGCCAAACACCATATTGCCCTTCGCCGGATCGGGCCCTGTAAGCGTAAAGTCTGTGCCCGGCGTGCTCGCGAACGCGGCGCTCACTTTCGGAGCATTGGCAAGAAAATCGTAGCGATAGCCGGCGCGTGCTTCCGGTTGCAGATAGAAATCCCCGAGATCGATATCCTGCCGAACGTCTGCTCCCAGGAATGCGCGGGCGGAATCGTAATAAATTGAATTCACCGCCAGATCGAAACCGTCGCCACTGTTCGGATCGCCTCCGCCGTGCTCGGTGTAGCCGTTCTCTTTCATCCACAGGCCATCGAGACTCAACATCGGTGTAAAGATCGTGCTGCCGGTGCTCATAATCACACCGGTGGTAGCGCCGGCGGCGCCAAGGAGCGTGTCGCGCTTGCCTTCTGCCGTGCGTGCAATGCCGCCGACATCGACACTTCGTTTGCCATCCAGTTGGCCGACGCCGACACTCAACTGCGTGTCGAGGAAGAGCCCACGCCCACGCCAATCCGTGTATCCGGTCAGCAGCGCCCATTGGCTGTCTGTCTTGCTATCCTGAGGCTGCTTCTCGTTTATGTCACCGGAATAGAAGGTGATCGCGCCGCCGTAGCGGCCGTCCAGTGGGTCGCCGCCGTCGACACCCACGACGAAGCCGAAGCCCGTATCACGATAGCCGATCGTTCCGGAATCGGCATCCTGGTTGAGGCTCAGATTGAACTCCTGACCCCAGAGCGTGGTGTCGCCCGGCTGACCTGCATACATGCGCAGTGCGCGCTGTCGCGCGCCGACGGGTCCGGAGGTCTGGTCGGTAATGGCGATTGCCAAAGCTCGCGAAGCGCCCGTCACGTTGGGAGCAAACTGGGAGTAGACACGCTGGTATAGGGTCTGGCCCTGATCCTGCGTGAGTGGAACGCCATTGACGGGCAGGCCTGCATTGATGACCGCTGCGCCGAGCTGATCGTCGTTCGCGAGCGCAAGATTGGCCACCGGGAACATCTTCAGCGCGTAACCTGTGAGGCCGATTTCCTCCGCCGATTTGGGTGTGAGCGTCAGCGTCAACTGACTGCGGTCAGCCGTGTTATTTACCTGCATGCATTGCTGGTCGTTGCTCTCGAACAGGAACGGCAGCGTTGGGCAGATCTCGTTCTGCAAGGCGCTGAGGTTAAGCTGAAGCTGGTTCAGCGGTGCGTCGATGAGCAGGAACTGCGACGCTTCGCCCGGCGTTTGCCCTGACAGGAAAGACTGGAATGGCAAGCTCAGAATCGCTTGCGAATCGAGAACAACCTCACCACTCGCTGTGACAATGCCGCCAGCGGTTGGATTGGCTGCAAGGTTGTAGGCTTGACTCAAGGTCAGACCCAAAGTCGCCCCGGCGCCTGCTGTCAGATTGTGCACCTCGAATCGCTTGTCGAGATCAATCGAGTCGTTTGTCTCCGTGAGAACCGCGCCGGGGTTGAGCAGCACGTCCAGCTGCCCCCCGGCACGTTCTGTAATATTTCCGATAACCGAAGCATGATCGTCGATCTGGAGAGAATCGTTCGCGCCTTGGCCGTTGCTGGTGCCGCCAAATGCGATATTGCCTGTAATGCTCGCCGGCGCGTTGGCATCGCCGTGCACGTGAATGAAATCGGCGCCATCGCCAAGGTTGATGTCGCCACGGATCACCCCGGAATTGTCGATGAATCCATTCTGGCTCGAAGACGACATATCGATCGCAATCGCCACCTGCGAATTGTCGTCCAGGGTTGTCGCAGATGCGATAATGGTTCCAGAGTTATCGACCTCGGTCAGGGTACCGGACTCGTCCCAGATCGCGCAGGCAACCAAAGCCTTGGCCGTACCGCATCCCGTGGCGGTGCCGTTGGACAGGGTTGTGTCGGACGTGGTTGCGGTTGCTACGATCGTACCCTGATTGATAACCCTGTTTAACGTGCCGCCGCCATTCACGTGAATGGCGAATGCCTGGCCGCCAACGATTGTGCCGGAGTAACCGGCGCTCAGACTGCCGGGAGCTGCGCTATTCTGATTTGAGTTGAAGAAGACTGGCACGTTGGCGCCTTGGCCAATCGCCAAACCGACAGCAGCAATAGGGTCAATCTGCTTGTCGTCGCCAGTTACGCTCGCCGAGATCGAGCCAGAATTAAAGAAGCCATTGTCGATGAAGGTTGTGAATGTGCTTGTGCCAAGGATGCTGATTGCTTCTCCATCGAGCTGATCCGGATTGGCCTGTATCATCCCGATGGTGCCGCGGTTGATAAAGCCGTAATCGCCCTCCGGAAGACCCACATTGGCGCCAATGTGGATATCGCTCGTTGCCGTCGCCCCGTCTGCGGTTGGCGAAATCAGAACCACCGGAAATGTTCCGTTACCCGTGATCGCAGCCGAAGTGGTGGTGTCGTTCGGATTGATCGGACCGTTATTCAGGATGCCGCCCCCCACACTGTTTGCGATCACCAGGGCGCTCCCGCCTACGGGGTTGCCGCCTGTGGAGAGTGGAGTAACCGTTCCGATTGCCGAAATGATGCCGCTGTTTGTGAAATTGCCGCCAAGCGCGCCTAGCAGCACAACTCCCTGAGCGTTGGCGCCGCTGACGTTCACGGAGGCGCCGTGATCGATCAAAAGATTGCCAGTAATGGCATTCCCGGCGGTATTGTTGTCCACCCATACGCCGACGGTGTTTCCGCCCGTGGCGGATTTGGTATCTGTGGGAGCGACGGAAATCGAGCCGGCCAAGTCCAAATTTCCGTTCAACACCGAATTGGGTTCGATGTGGATTCCATAGGAGCCGTCTCCTGTTATTCCGACAGTGGAGCCGGACGCGAAGGTGACATTCCCGAATACGTTGGCGGTGGCCGTATCGCTTGTACCGATCAGCAGTCCGGTCATGTCGGTTCCACCGGACAGGGCCATGGACCCTCCGAGGTCGATGTCGCCGTTCAAGGCTGTATTGTCGCTGACATGAATGCCGATAGCGCTATCGCCTGTGACGGTCAGCGACGACCCCGTTTCCAAATTAATTCCGCCGTTGAAGATGCCCGTCGCATCGCCGTTGGCGATCCCGACCAGGATGCCGGTCTTGTCTGTGCCGCTGCCGCTCAGATCGAGCGTGCCGGTGCTGTCGAAAGCAGTGACGCCGGAGCCAGGACCGTTGCCGGCCGCCGTTGCATCGAGCCGCACGCCAATGGCGTCGGCAGTCCCGGCATTACTGATTGTCCCCTGATTCGTGACTGTATTCGCTGAATCGACTTCCACGGCCGGACCCGCCACGGCGACGACAACCGAACCGGATGATTCGATCAGGATGTTCCCCGGAGCGCCGTTGTCGGCCGTGCTCGTCTTGATCTGCTGTGTAACCTTGGTCTTGATGTCTGTGAAATCGTCGCCGAGCACGGGACGGGAAAGCAGGGCGGCCGCGGCCACCGTCAACATCAACGCGCGCTTCGACAAGACGAACCCCTTTTATCCTTTGTGAACCGATGCAGGCAGGTATGGACGGCCCGCGCCGAGCCCAAGCCATCAGGACGCCCCAACAGCGCTTGCGGGCGCGGAGATTAGCCATATTCTGCGCGCCCGCGCCAGAGCCAATTTACCCTTTCCAAACCATGTCTTAGGTGTGATCGGCTACCGTGTTGCCGGGCGTGGTTCGGCGAAAAACTCACGAGTTGGCGCCGCTGACGCAGGCGACAAGAGCAAACGTTATTGGGCGGCGGTAGCGCTGGCGGCGGGCGTTCGGCCGGCATGCTGGCGGATGAACTGCCCAAGACGCTGCATTGACATCTTCGCCTCCTGCAATTCGGGATCGGCCTGAAAAAGGTGCTGCATGCCGTCATAAACTTCCACGCTGACGGGCACGTTCGCTTCCGCCGCGCGATCGCCGATGCGGCTGGCATCGTCCCTCAAAATCTCTGCACTGCCGGCATGCACCATCAGCGGCGGGAAATCGCGGAAGCCTGAATAGATGGGCGAGGCGTAGGGATCGGCGAGGCTCTGTTTTCTCAGGTAATGACGCGCGGTGAGGAACAGCAAGTCCCATGAAAGTTGTGCATCGGTTCGCGCGTTGGTCAGCACCGACCCGCCGGACAGTGTGAGATCTATCCATGGCGACATCGCAACACAGGCCGCGGGCATCGGCATGTTGCCGTTGCGAATGGCCAGCAGTGCGGAGAAGGCAAGGCCGCCGCCGGCATCGTCGCCGGCCAGCACAATGGACGACGGCTCGACACCCTTTTGCAGCAGGGCGCGGTAGGCATCCACGCCGTCGCGCAGGCCCGAGGGGAACAGGTATTCCGGCGCGAGGCGGTAGGCGACAGAGAAGGCGCGGGCGAAGGCGTGATCGCACAGCCGCGCGATCAGCCCGCGGTGTGTTTCCGGAGAACCGGCAATGAAGCCGCCGCCGTGAAAATAGAGCAGGGTGCGATTGGCGGAGGAGCGGTCCACCGTCACCCACTCGCCCTTGATGGGCCCCAGCTGCGCCGGCTTGAACTGCGCATCGGGCGGCGGCGGCGGGAACTTCTGGAACGTCGCCGTGAAGCGCTGCCGCAATTCCGAAATGTCCGACTCCGGCCCGAGACGGGCGGTGCGGCCGATGGGAGTGCTTTGCCAAAGGGGCATGGGGCTGCCGGATTGAACAGAGGGCGCGGATCAACCATAAGAGCCGCGCCGAAACCTGTCACCCCGAATTGCGCCAATCCTATGACGCACCCCGAAGCACGCGAGGCGAAGCACGCGGGAACGTGTTCGCAAAACCGAAGGCGAAGCACGCGGGAGCGTGTTCGCAAAACCGAAGCAGGCGCGAGCCTTTCGCAAAGGCAAAGGCGAAGCGCGCGGGAGCGTGTTCGCAAAACCGAAGCAGGCGCGAGCCTGTTCGCAAAGGCAAAGGCGAAGCGCGCGGGAGCGTGTTCGCAAACCCGAAGCAGGCGCGAGCCTGTTCGCAAAGGCAAAAGCGAAGCACGCAGGAGCGTGTTCGCAAAAGAGAAGCGGAAAGGCCGGATGCGAACACCCGGCCTTCCGTTTCAACGTTCGAGAGACGCGCTCGCTTCGCGGATTATGCGGCCTTCGCGCTGCCCTCGATGGTCTTCAGTGCCGGCGCATTGATGGCGATGCGGCGCGGCTTCTTCTCCTCGGGCACGATCTGCTCGAGCTCGACATGCAGCAGCCCGTTCTCGAGCTTCGCGGCCTTCACCTCCACATGCTCGGCGAGCTGGAAGCGGCGCTCGAAGGCGCGGCCGGCGATGCCCTGGTAGAGGACATTGTTGCCGTCGGACTTCTCGGCCTCTTCGCGCTTGCCCGAAATGGTGAGCACGCCATCGTGCATTTCCACGTTCAGGTCTTTCTCGGCGAAACCGGCGACGGCCACCGTGATGCGGTAGTGGGTCTCATCGGTGCGCTCGATGTTGTAGGGCGGGTAGCCGTTGCCGGAATCGTACTGGGAAACCTGGTCCAGCATGTCGAACACGCGGTCGAAGCCGACGGTCGAACGGAACAGTGGGGAAAAATCGAATCTCATGGTCACAACCTCCTGAAAGCGATGTGGTAAGAGCCTCGCCCCTTACGGGCCCGAGGCCTTGTTTTGCCCGAGTGCCAACCGGCCACCCGGACGATTCTGAGATAATCCGGCCATCAGGCGCTTCAAGAGGAAAGTGACCGAGAAATATGCGGTTCCTCTATCCCGGATTCGCTCAATATCTGGTGCTCGCCTCCGGTTCTGACTACATCGACTCGTTTTCAAAGATTCCACCCCCCTCCCCCTGCCGCACAGCTCCCAAAGCTTGCCGCGCACGCGACGCGGGTTCCCATTCGAACCTCCGAAAATTCGGAGGGGTATCCCCTCGGAGCACCGAAACCCGATGGACCATGTGCACAACAGAATTGTTCGTTTTGTTCTCGAAAAAGGGGACGGCCCCCCCTTCGTCGCAAGCTCCCGGACGCGCTAAGGGGTGGGCGGAAACAGGTGACTGCCCCCTTCGCCGCTTCGCGTCCTAATCTGGCGCAACAAGTCTGTTTCCACGGCCCCTGCATCCAATCATTAGTCGCGTACATACAACGAACAAAGTAGCACACTTGGCACTACGACTTCAATCCGAAAGTTATGGTGCAACCTGAATTTGTGCGGCTGGGACTTGGGTGTTTACCGTGCCGGGGTTGCGCTGATTCTAGGGTGGCAGATGAGCCAGCTGCTCATCCAGAAATACCTGAACGATCTATCTGACCTGCGCCGCGTCTCCGGCTCCCAGCGGGAGTCGGTCGTGCGTGAAGCGTTCAAGACCCTGCTGAAGGACTGGGGCCGCGGAGAAGGCCTGCTGTTTGTTGCCGAGGACGAAGTCATCACGCCGCTGGGCGAGCGCCGCTACGTGGACGGCGCACTGGTCGAGCAGAGTCTCCGGCTGCGCCATGGGTACCCTAACCTTTGTTTCGTAGACACATTGCAGAATCTGGGCTGGTCGCGCGGAAAGGCCTCCAGAGGTGCGGTAGGTGATCTCTTCGGCGCCTTCGAAGAGAATGTTCACCGCATCCGACGGCAGAACGCACGAAAAATCAGCGTTGTGATTGGGAACCCTCCATACAATGCCAATCAACTGAGCACAAATTAGAACAACAAAAATATTGAATATCCCGCCTTAGATCAGCGCATACGAGACACGTACATCAGGATGGGAAGTACGCGGAAAACCAAGTATCGCGATCCCTACCTGCGATTTTTCCGATGGGCTTCAGACCGAATCGAAGAAGACGGAATGGTCGCCTTCGTCAGCAACTCGTCGTTCGTGCACAAGCCTAGCTTCAACGGGATGAGACGTGCGCTTA
>DATAVW010000088.1:0-3960 GCA_036267515.1 Rhizomicrobium sp. | reverse complement strand
GCCATTCCCAAAAGAGTAAAGTTGAGCCAGCTACATAGGCCTGAAAACATGATTGCGATTAGCCCGATCAGGAACGGAAGATAGGCGCAGCGGGGCGCATGAGGGAATTTGCCTTCGCCCAGCGCGAACAGCGCACCGCTCTGCAGCACTGCAATGGTGGCGGCGAGCCACTTTCCGTAGTCCGCCTGTATTCGCATAAAGAGCTTGAATTTCTCGAATTCGCGGAGGGTCATCTCGTCCATAGGAACCTCCTAGACGCCCTAAAGGGCAACGCACCGCCTATTTGCGCTTCTTAGGACTCGCCTTGCGCTTACGTTTTGCCTTCAATGGCGCGTGAGGCTTGTGAGGGGTAGCGAGCATCCGCTTTAGGGCGGCTTCGCTGCGCTTCACGGTTTCAGCTTCGCTCAGCTTGTCATCGCTCATTCTGGGGGAATCCTCCTTGCCATCTATACGCGAACCACTGAAGCAGCCAACGAAGGAGGAATACGACGCCACCTTCGAACCTTACGCAAAGGAAATCGGCTTCCTCCTGCGCGACTGGAACAACCTACAGGAAACGCTTCGCGGCCTATTCATTCTAACCATAGGAGCCGAACTCCAGCATATTTGTACGGCTGTGTGGCACGCCGTCCCTGTAGATCGTTTCCAACGAAACATGCTGCGCGGGGCGGCAAAGGTGAGGTTTCATAAGAATCCGAAACCTGGTCCTGGATTCCATGAGACCCGCGCCCGTAATTTGCTGCTGCTGGAGGAAATCGACTGGATATGCGAAAAAGCTGACTCACTGGGAAGGCAGAGGGATGATGCAGCACACGTTCCTGTGTCGCTGCTTGTTAACTCAGAGCCATTCGAGTTCATCAGCCACGCCCTGACGGGACATCCTATTGCCGTGCAATTGGCTGAAAAGGATTTGCTCGCAGAATTTAAGCTGTATCGGGACCGAGCGGTCGCTCTGCGGACTTATGCCCGACAGATAGAGCGGCTGCTAATGTCGGAGACGCCGCTACCATTGCCCGAAAGATTTCTATGGCCAGAACGCCCTCGGTCATCGGAGCGTAAAGCCGAGCCGGGGCAAGGCCACGCAAGAGGGCAGAAGCGCCGGCTTCCAACATAGCTGGACTGATTTCGATTTCTGCGCTCACGGCGCACCTTCACTGAGACCGGTCCCGTCATGGGAAACATATTGGCGACCACATATCGGGACCGGTCCCGTGTGATCTTGGGCGAAGCTTTGCAAGCCACTGAAATCTAAGGCTTGGAGCCGCTTAACTCAAGTATATAATCGCCGCTGTATTGGCGATTATATAGTTGAGTTAGCACGGCACTAAACCTAGATTCAGGTGGACAGGCCCACGCTGGTTCAGGACCGGGACGGGTCTCACCTATTGATCGCCAATATTTCCCAGAGACCCGTCCCGTTGGGAGCGCCACGTGGGCGCGAAGGCTGGTCGCAAGACCAAGGGTCCTGTAAGTCCTCCCTACGCTTGGCAAGGGATTAAGGGGAAAATGGACTATCGCAATTCAGAGATGAAGCTGGATCAGTTGATTGCAGGTTAGCTTGGCCGTCAGAAGTGAGCGGAATACTTTTGTCTCAATTCGAGATGCGTTTGAAGGTCAAAAGTACCAGTTTCTTATTCCGCTGACTGACCAATCGTTCAAATCGATCCATGACACGCTGAACGGCTTCCAGTGAGGCATGAATGAAGAAATCGCGCGAAGATGAAGTCCTCCTTCGGATGCTGAAAACGCCGCCGATGCCTCACGCCCCGCTGAAAGCGAAGCGTAAGGCTAAGGCGAAGAAAAGCGAGTCCGAACGCTAAGATTGCGGCTTAGATCGCTCTGTGCACGGCGAGTATCGTTCACGCCAAGTTCGCAGTTGCTTGCCCGGAATCATATTCAGTACCGCTAACGACCTAGCTGGAAGGCTTCGTCGTTACGGGCTTGAGCGCCTTTTCAAAATCCTTCGGGCCGGTGGACGCTTCCGCTTCGCGTGCCGCTTCCAGGAAGTGCGCGTACTCGGCTTCGCGATCCCGCCCGCCCTGCTTTGGCTTGGCTTTCGATTTTGCACTACGGGACGGTGGTTTGCGCATCGGCGCTGATTTGCGAGCCATGGACACACCTATATCACAGTCGGCCGCCGTTGGCGCCACATATCCACCCAAAGGCGAAGCCGCCGAACAGCGCAGGAGCAATAAACGCCGCCCTGTGGCCCCACATTGGGCCAAGTTCGTGAATCGCGCTAGGGTGAGGCCATGAGCCTTGCCACCGTCGCCGCAGCATCCGGCGAAGAGATCGTGCCGTTCGATGTGACGCACGCGGAGAAATCCATTTTCCAGGCGCTGCTGGACGCGCGCGCGCAGTATGGCGGCAAGAAGGTCGCCATCATCGACGGCGACGAGCGCGTCTTCAGCTATGACGACATCGTCAAGGCGTCGCTGGCGCTGGGGCACGCGCTGAAGAAAGGCACAAGGCCGGGCGAAACCGTGGGGTTGATGCTGCCCACCAGCGCCGGCGCCGCCATTTCCTTCTTCGCCGTCTGCGCCTATGGGCGCGTACCCGCGATGCTGAACTTCACCTCCGGTGCGGCGGGACTCAAATCCGCCATTCGCACGGCGAAGGTGCGCCGGGTGATTACCGCCAAACGCTTCATCCACATGGCCAAGCTGGAGCCGCTGATCGAGCAACTGAAGGAAGTGGCCGAGATCGTCTACCTGGAGGATGTGCGCAAGAACATCTCGCTGCGCGACAAGGTGGCTGCCGGCATCGGCATGTTTCTTCCCGGCGCGGTGATCAGCCGCCCGCAGCAAGGCATGCCCGCCGTCATTCTGTTTACATCGGGAACGGAAGGCGTGCCGAAAGGCGTCGCCCTCTCCCACCGCAATCTGCTCGCCAATGTGGAGCAGGTGCGCTCGCATCTGGCACTCTATCCCACGGACGTGTTGTTCAACCCCCTGCCCACCTTTCACTGTTTCGGCCTGACGGTGGGCGCGCTGATGCCGCTGCTGCTGGGCATCAAGGTGGTGTTTCACCCTACCCCGCTGCAGCCGCATGAAATCGTGCGGCGCATCAAGGCGTCCGGCGCCACCATCCTGCTCTCCACCGACACGTTCATCTCGCAATATGCGCGCGCGGGCGAACATGGCGACTTGAGTTCGCTGCGGCTCTCCGTGTGCGGCGCCGAGCGGCTGCGCGATGAAACCCGCGCGCTGTTCCGGCGCAAATACTCCATCGAGCTTCTGGAAGGCTACGGCGTGACGGAGGCCTCGCCGGTGGTGGCCGCAAACCAGCCCGGCGCCAACCGCCACGGCACCGTCGGCCGGTTGCTGGAAAAAATCGAAGCGCGGCTCGAGCCGGTAGAGGGAATCCCGCACGCCGGGCGCATGCTGATCAAAGGCCCCAACATCATGATGGGCTACATGCTGGCGGACAATCCCGGTGTCATCGTGCCGCCGCCGGATGGCTGGCACGACACCGGCGACATCGTCAGCATCGACGAGGAAGGCTTCATCTCGATCAAGGGGCGGGTGAAGCGGTTCGCGAAAGTGGGTGGCGAAATCGTTTCGCTGGCGGTGGTGGAGAACGTGGCCTCTGCCCTGTGGCCGGACTGCGACCATGCCGCCGTTGCGGTGCCGGATCCGCGCAAAGGCGAACAGGTGGTGCTGGTGACCACCAACCGCGAAGCGAACCGCCACGACATCGTCGGCTGGGCGCAAAATCACGGCGTGCCGGAAATCGCGGTGCCGCGGCGGATTGTGTACGTCGATCATGTGCCGGTGCTGGGAACCGGCAAGACGGATTACGTCAAGGTGCAGGCGATGGTCGCAGAGCAGCCCGCGGAACAGACCGCCGCCTGAAGAGAACGTTGCGTATAGTTTTCCGATCCCTCATAGAATCAGGACGTAGTCCACATACATCGCCGAGGCGCTTATGTATCGAGTCTTATTGCCGGGTGCGTTTGCT
>DATAVW010000087.1:0-13427 GCA_036267515.1 Rhizomicrobium sp. | reverse complement strand
TCGGCCATGACACTGTTCCTTCGGTATGCCCGAAAGATAGGCGTTCAGCCGTGCTGAGTCAAGTATATAATTGCCCAAATTAGGACACGACCCGGCGCTGACACCGCTTGGTCTTGGAAATCCGTTTCGCTAGGTTGGGGTTTCCCTTCACGCGAGAATCACGCGGCGCGCCAGATCGGTAGCGCGCCCGATGCAGCCGCGTTAGGCGCGTCGGCAGATCGGCGACATTGCCGTGCTGCATATGGAACGATACGTTCGCCAGCAGCAGCGGTTAGAGCGGCTATCGTGGCGGAGGCGAAGGCGAAGGCGAAGGCGAAGGCGAAATGAAAAATCCACTCGGCGCAGCTTTCGTTCTAGCTCAATTGGTGTGCCCTGCGACAGCCTACGAATTCCCGCCGTGCCGACCGAATTCACCATCTGTGGCTTCGATAACAACCTTGTCGAAAGCGCCCGCAGTTTTGCGGGATGCTCTAGCAAGAGATGTGGGGTGGATGGCACAACCGAGGGAAGATTTTAATTCGACTGATGTTGTGGACAGACGATTGCCGTCAAACCGACTTATCTTCATTTTCCATCGTGCTGACACGTGGGTCGTGGCGACGGAGCAAGGCGGCATTGCTTATAACGATCCAATGCTTTTGTATCGGTTGAGTGGTGCAAAGGCAGTCCTTCTCAAGAAGGAGGTGGCATTCCCCAATACTGTTTGCACAAAGGCTAACGCGCTGATTGTCGAACACGAAAAATAGGGACTGCTGTGCGAATGCTCCAGTGTATCTGTGCGAGGGATGCAGCCGTGTTGCGGTGTTGGCGAGCAGGCGGCTAACTTCTGCCGCATTCACAAGAGCCTTCGCGTGACACCGGCGATGGCAGCGGGAGTGACGGACAGGGTTTGGGATATGAGCGATGTAGCGGCCCTGATCGCCGCTCAGGAAGCTCCTGTCGCGAAGCGCGGAGCCTACAAGAAGAAGGCGGCATGAAGGAGCGGCGGGAACTTAAACTTGGATGGCCTTGGGCCGTTCTCGCGCTTGGCGTGGCTCTCGGAACCTTCACATACACTCATTCGTGGATGGGGTTCCCGGCGTGGCTCTCCGTCGGCTGCGCTGTATGCGCGTTTGGCCTCATTAGTTCTGGGCCGTTCGTAATCCTCGGTTTTTACGAAGCATGGAAAGCCAGCAGGCGAGGGAAGCTCTGGCCCTATGATAGTCCGTGAATTTCAAAATGCGTCACTACCCGCCCCTGAGATCGCTTGAGGAAAGCAGCCCGCACCATCTAGGTTGACGGGTTTGGGCGATGCGGCGTGCAGATCGTCGGCGCGGGCGCGTTGGGCGCGTCGGGCAGCCGACGTTGCCGCGCTGCATCTGCCGCCTATAGACTCACCAGAGTCGGCGGTTCGGGCGGTGATCGTGCAGAGGCGAACGTGACCAAATGAAATGGACGCCTCGTCATATTGTCGTGTCAGGCTGCCTGCTGGCGGTCGCATGCTCCCCTTATTCCGGGGCGGTCCCAGATCGCGAAACCGCCATCGAAATCGCAAAAAAAATGTGCAAGTGGAAGCCCGATCCATCCGAACCATATGCGCGTTGGCGTGCGCGGCTTCGCGGTAGTGAGTGGCACGTTTGGCAAACCATTGACGCTGGCGACGCCAGTGAGCCGCGTTGCTGTGACTACAACGGCTCTGCCTCCTTAGTCATCGTGATCCGTGCCGACACCGGAGAGAGCAAAGGTTGTAGCGTGATGGTGGACTAGAGAGCTATCCTCACCGTCGAAATAAGAAAGGCATCTGCGGCCCCTTAGTGCAGCGCAACGCCAAAAGCGATCAGCATTGCAGTGCCGCAGACCGGGGCAATGGATTCGCCAGCAGCAGCGGTTAGAGCGGCGATAGTGGCGGAGGCGAGAACAAGATCATGAAAAGGGCTGCCCTGATCGTATCTGCCACGCTCGCGAGTGTTGTCACACACCAACAGTCGCGCAAGATCGGGTGACTTCTGCTCGCCAAGCAATCTCGGCAGCGCGCCCCTCTCTCGTCGCCCGGTACGGTGAAGATACTGTACGATCCGAGGAACCGCTTACTGCTACGCGCCGGGGGGATACGTGGGTTGTAAGCGGGACGTTGCATTGCGGCGCTCCCGATCCTCGCAACTGCATAGGTGGAACGGCGGAGGCGAAAGTGTCAAAGGAGGGGCAGGTTATCGGCGTCACCCACTACCAATAGCCCTGGTTTGTCAAAGATGACATCGCCGTTCCAAGCCCTTTTTTTTTCGGATGACACTAGCAATTGCAGCGGGAGTGACGGAGAGGGTTTGGGATATGAGTGACGTGGCGGTGCTTATCGCGGCTCACGAAGCGCCCGTGGCGAAGCGTGGGCCGTATAAGAAACGAGCGGCCTAACCCATGTTTTCGGCGTTGTGGATTGCCCGTTATTCCCTTGCCGCTACCATCTTCATTTCGTTGTCCGGATTGGCGCTTGGCGTAGCGAGATTCATTGACCCGGCCTATCAATGCTCATCGCGGTGTACGGTTGGGCAGCGGCCACAGTTAGCGCCATTGCCTGTGCCTAATAATTCAGGGCCTGATCTGGAAGCCAAAGTGGTCCGGAAATTCAAAATGAGCCACTACCCGCCGCTGACATCGCTTGGGTGGGGCAGCCGTTTCGTCTAACGCGGAGGCTCACCGTGTGCTGCGCGTCGCGCGCACCATCGCCGATCTCGCTGGCGCGCAATCGGTGCAACGCGCTCATATCGCCGAAGCCCTCAGCTACCGCCGCCTGTCGCACCTGCAATAGGAAGCATCATTCAATGTATGGCGTCCTTACGACGGGACAGCGGTCCACCTTTTGCGGTTCAAGGTCCATGAGCGTGCTGATCCAGCATTCATCAAACACAGAGCAGTAGCAGGCGCGGAATTTTAGTTCACGTCGCACGACATCGAGTTTTCGCCACGCCGCAACATTGTCCGTTCCCAACGGCATTCGCAGGAACGTGTGCTTCTCGCCCGCGCGAACCACCACATTGTGGACGCCGCCTGTTGTTAAACCAGTGCCTCGCGTATTGCTGAGGTCGGCCGGTCCAACGAATGGCTTGTAGCCGCAACATTCTCGCAGAAGTGCTGCTGACCCGGCATAAGCTTTTCCGCGCCATCGAATTTCAAGCGTCTTCAGCTTCGCGGATCCCTCACCGGCGTTGATCACCGAAAAGGTAATGGTGGGTCGCCCATTCTCCGCCAGATTGGCGGTATCCACTTGCAGCAGTGGCCAAGAGGCCGCAGCAACCATCTGCCGATTGGCATTCTCGGTGCCGACCGCCACCCACAACGAAAGAGCGGAAACAGCGAGTGCCGCTGCGCCCAACAGCAGCTCCACCCATTGGCGTAGCCCTAATCGATGCCTTGTTCCCATGTCCGCCATCACATGGGTATAGCAGAATCCGCCAGGCGCCCGACTTGGTTGCAGGTATTGCTGTTAAGCTGTTGACTTCAGGGCTGTTGCGGGTCCGCCTGCGCCGAGCGCCACACCAGCGCCCGTTCTGGTCCGACACCAACAGCAGCAGGCTGCGTAGATGGGGCTGGCGAGGCGAACAGCGGTTCCAAAAGCGTCTTGAGGGACATTTTCAGTCTGCGCCAGAGATTCGGCCGGTCGATGATCACGTACACCTTGCGGACATTTTCCTTGATTTCCCAAACCCCCGAGGAATTTGCGGGAAACCAGATCGTATCGCCGGCGCGAATATCGATCGGTTCGCCCTCGGCTGGAATGAATCGGGCGCTACCCGTCACGAAATGCGCGAACTCCTCTTGCATGATGGTACGCTGCCAGCGGCCGGGCGAGCATTCCCAAATCCCCATGCTGTCGACGCCCGGCGCCTCGTCGATGTACTTCTTGCCGATCAAAAGCGCGGCGGGCCAGCTGAGCGGCTTTTTCACAGGGCCAAGTTCTTCGAGACCCCCTTTCGGTATAGCGGCGGCGCGAGGGATCAGGATGGTCATGTGTCGTCTCCGATAACACCGACCGCAGCTATGCACGGCCCGGACCATGGAGGGACGGTAACAGGAATTTCATGACAAAGACCGAGCCAACGGCCGGAAATCTAGACCTGCTACTATTTCTGCAAAAGAAAGCATGTCCCACGCCGGTGCTGTTCCGGCATGGGACAGCCAAAGATGTTAAGCCGCCGTGGCTGCGGCCACTGTGACTGCGCTCGCCGATTTGCGGCCGAGCCACCACGCGATCGCAAGACCTGCCGCTATGTAATCCATGAGCTCGATAAAAACAGCGGCAAGCGAATAGTCCGCCGGAAACCCATACCACATCCAATACGAGACATTGGTGGTGATCGCCGCGGCTACGCCGATCAACGTAACGAAGCCGACCCTTCCCCAGTAGGTCGCGACCGCGGCGAGCGACACAAGAAATGCGGCAATCAATGCCTGGAGCACTTCCTTCAGAAATTCGCCGATCATCGGCGCGGCCATGTCGGTCATGCCGTGTCCCGGCGGATGATACAGCAGGAGCCCGGATGGATTGGCTTTCACCGCCGCTACCATTTTCTTCATCATCTGCGGATCCTTGGGATCGACCCACGGAAAGAAGTAAAGGCCATCCTTGTCATCGTTCGAAGCCTGCGCCGCCGAAAGCACTGCCGCTTCATTGGGCATGTGGCTGAAGCCGACCTGGCCCAAAGGCAGCGCCACATGCGCAAGGGTCGACCAGATGTACATGGCGATACCGCCGAGAAGCCCGGCGATCAGAACACGCATTGTCATCGCTATCCCCCTTCGTGAACCCAGAGAATAGCGCATCGCAATCCGATTTGGGAGTTGGCCGGGGCCGACGTTTTCCGTAACGTCGGCGAGGTAAGACAACAGGTGCGGCATGAAACGGGTGGTCCTGGTCACGGTTCTTCTATTGCTTCCGTATCTCACGATGGTCGGGGTGCCATTCTACAACCGCGCCGCGCCGGAAATTGCTGGAATCCCGTTCTTCTATTGGTACCAGCTGATGTGGATTCCGCTGGGTTCGGTGCTTCTGCTGCTCGCCTATCTGATGTGCCGTCCGCTCTGCCCTGAGAAGTAGCGGCGGTCGAGGGACTGACTGTGTTCCTTCCCGATAGGCGGACTTGGCTGGCCTGCGGGATGCCTGTAAGCACTTCGGTGGCGGGCGCGCACCAATAGAAGCGGGATCTTGATGACGGGCCGGACGCGTTCCACGGAACTGCTCGAAAGCGAACGGAATGTTCTCAGGCGGATCGCCGCAGGCGATCCAATCGAGAAGGTTCTGGAAGAACTTATCCTGGTGGTTGAGCGCCCCTCAGGCGGAGAGCTTGTGGGATCGATCCTGTTCCTGTCCGAGGACGGCAAACGCCTGCTGCAGGGTGCGGCGCCCAGCCTGCCCGCCGAATACAATGCGGCCATTCACAACCTTCAGATTGGGCCGCAGGCAGGCTCTTGTGGCACTGCGGCTTACACCGGCAAACCCATCTATGTTTCGGACATCGCCAGCGATCCTCTGTGGGCGGATTTCCGCGAGCTTGCCCTGAAGCATGGGCTGCGGGCCTGCTGGTCCACGCCCATCCGCGCTACCGATGGCGCTCTGATTGGCACGTTTGCAAACTACTACCGCGAGCCGCGGAGTCCGACCGATCGGGACCTCGAAATGATCGCGATGGTCACGCAGACCGCCGCCATCGCCGTGGAACGCCATCGCATCGAACTGGAACGGCAACGCGCGGAAGAGCAACGTGTCCTGCTACTACACGAGCTCAATCATCGCGTGAAGAATTTGTTCACGCTTACCAATTCCCTGGTGGTGATGAGTGCACGATCCGCGGCCGATACCGAAGAGATGGCGAAGGTGCTGCAGGGACGATTGTTTGCACTCAGCCGCGCGCATGAGTTGGTGCAGCCCGGCTTGCGGGAGACACGCGGTGACATCGAGGCGCAGGACGTTCCGTTGCGCGGCGTTCTCTACGATATTGTCTCACCCTACGCACCTCGGAATATCGAACAGCAGGTCTCAATCGCGGGGCCTGAAATCGCCATCCGGGCCCACGCCATTACCAGCCTTGCGCTCGTGCTGCACGAGCTTGCCACGAACGCAGCGAAGTACGGCTCACTGAGCGATACGGCCGGCTCTCTGGCGGTGAAATGGGATCTGGACGGTGACGTTCTGGAATTCGAGTGGCGCGAGTCTGGCGGTCCCAGAATAGATGGTCCGCCGCAACGTACCGGTTTCGGGACGCTGCTCGCCCGCCGTTCCGTGCAGACTCAGCTTGAGGGAACAATCACCTACGATTGGCTTGCGGAAGGTTTGTGCGTGCACATCTCGTTGCCGTTGACGAAAGTGGCCCGATCAAATCTCGTGCCCCAGGAAACAGCACCAATTCCGGAGCGCAATGGGACGACGGGTTTGGCCGTTTCATCATGAGCGCAGGATCGAACGCAGCCGAGCGCGATTTGTTCGAGCTGATCCGCGAACGCTCATTTCGCCGCGGCAAATTCCGGCTGGCCTCAGGGCGCGAAAGTGAACTCTATTTCAATCTCAAACCCACCATGATGGCGCCCAAAGGTGCTTTGCTTTCGGCGCGCGCGTTGCTCGCTCGCATCTGGCCGGAGAACGTCGATTATGTTGGGGGGCTTGAGATGGGCGCGGTGCCGGTAATTGCAGCGCTTGCGGCGATCAGCGAAGCCGAGGGGCGGCCGGTAAAAACGTTCTTCGTACGCAAACAGCCGAAAGGCCATGGTACGATGGACATGATCGAAGGGCTTGCGCCAAACGAAACATTGGCGAAGGCGCACGTGATGGTGATTGACGATGTCGCTACCAGCGGCGGTTCGATCCTGAAGGCGGTCGATGCGGCGCGCGGTGCTGGTGCTTTTGTGAATGCCGCGCTCGTTTTAATCGACCGTGAAGAGGGTGCGAGCGAGGCGCTGACCGCGCAGAACGTTCGTCTGCTCTCGGTATTCAGGGGAAAAGAGTTTCTGGAACCAGCGCCGAGCCCGCCCCACGATGCGAGTCCGACGCTTGCCAATGTGCCGAAGACGGCTTGAAGCCGCCGCGAGCAGCCTGCCAACTTTTCAGCTTGCGAAATGCCGCTCCCACACCGGTGCAATGCGGTCGCGTTTCGAAACCGATTTCGCCAGCGTGAGCAAATTGGGGATGTGGCCGGCCTCCAGCCAATCCTTTCCGATGGACCCGCGCCAGCGCGAGAACATCGCGGCGTAAATATCCAGAATGGAAAACCCGCCCGGCAGAAACCATGGCCCCGCCACCTGCCGTTCGACAATCACGAGCCGGTCACGGATGCGCTCGCGCGCCTTCTGCCGCAACGCGTCTGCCTGCTCGCCTTTCGGTGCGAAGCGCTCCGGATAATCGGAAATCTCCACCATCGGGTAGATTTCCGAGGCCATGAAGGCAAGCCAGCGATAGGCCGCACCGCGTTCGGGGCTCGCCTGCGGCGGCAATAGTCGCGCATTGGGGAAATGATCTGCGAGCGTCAATAAGATGGCCAGCGACTCCGTCAGGATCTGACCTTCTGGCAGCCGCACCGCCGGCATTTTGCCGCTCGGATTGATGGCAAGGAATTCCGGTGAGCGCTGCTCGTTCTTTTCCAGCGAAATTGTCTTGAAATCATACGGAGCGCCAGCTTCGGCGAGCGCCGCTTCCGCCGAGAACGCGCCAGACCCCTTGTCGCCGAAGATGAGAAACATGGCCGCCTCCAATGATCTCTGGATCGCAGATAGGCACGAGGCACGCAAAGCAAAAGGGCCGCAAGGCTTTCCGCCGCGACGAACACATGCGCGAATGCAGGAGACGGATTGAAACAGGCACATGGACATTGAATGGTGCGTTCGGGATCGGACGGGCGATGCCAGCCCAGGACAAATGAGCGGACAGGCAATACAGCGAAAGGGCCTCTACATCGTCACAGCAGATCGGGCGTTTGCCCGGATGCTGATGGTTTCAATGTGGCTGGAAACCATCCGTCTGGCGATCCTTGGCCAACGTCCCTCGTTGCCGTGGTTTGTTGCAAGGAATCGAGCGGACGTCGCCATCTATGCGTTCGATCGGCGAGAGATGGACGCTCCGTCGTTTGCGGAACAGCAGATCACGATCATCAGCGAGGACCGAGCGACGATACGTATCTTCCTCCAGCTCGCTTCTCCAGAGGTTCATGGTCACGCCCCTATCGAGATCGATGAGAAGAACCGCACCATTGAAACGATGGCGCGGCGCTGCGGCGCTCATTTTGTGGCGATGACTGATCTCATGCGCGTAGGTGTGACGCGCCGTCTCAAGAAATCCGGCAAGCCCAACTGGTACGGCTATGTGTCCATTGCGCATGTGATTCTGCGCGCGATTCGTGTCCACACCCTAGAGTCAGCAGTGTACGCCCGCTCGCGCACCGGGCATGGTTTGATTCGGCGCACGGTCGAGGAGCCTGCCACGCCGGAGCTGTTGGCCAATCTGGTATGGCCCGATTCGAAACTCCCCGCGAACCTCGCCCGCTCCTACTCGGGCGCATCGATCAAAGACTTTATGGCCAGTATCGTCTCGTTTTCGGCATGGCCTCAATGGGGCAAATTTCTTCTGGGCGATCCGATCGATTGGTCAGCGCCAGGCGCGAACCTGACGTGGCAATCCTACTTCACAGGACTCGAATTTTTACGCGCCCCTCTTTCTCTCGCTTTCGATGCCGCAAGCGGTACCAAGATAGCGCCTGAGGCAATTCACGTTCTGCAGGGTGGAGAAACGAGCACCGATGATGTGTTTCGCAGAGCCTCCGCGGTCTTTTCTGACTTCATATCCAACAATCCCCCCGCGAGGCCGGCCAATCGGCGCGCTTATTCTCAAGGTACGATCTGCCGCCGGGTTGAAACGGCTCTCGTCTATCTTCTTTGCTGCAAGAGGCGAATGGATCGCGGGCTCGGGATTGATCCCCGGATAACTGAACTCGTCGCCGGGCACCTGGTCCAGTGCCTCGACCTTCTGAGCAGTGACGAAATTTATCCGAAAGATGGGAATCACGGCGCGCGGCAGGACATCCTGTTTATCCTGATGGGCGTTCTATTCTCCAAGCTGGAGTACGGCCAAAAATTAATGATTTTGGGAATCGAGCGGCTCAGGCGGTACCAGGTCGGAAAAGCCCTCTCAGCCGATGGCGTCTGGCTGGAAAATTCCTTCGGTTATCATTGTTGGATAGTGAGTCTGTTCACCAGAATGCTGGCCGATCTACGAACGGCCGGTGCGCCGGACTTGCCTCTCATTCGCGAGGCGCTTCAGCGAATGCTCCCGTTTGTAGAAGCGCTTATCAAGATCGACGGGCAGGCGCCTTTGATCGGCGGTACCGGACCAGGCCAGTTCTTGCCGACATTACTTGCGGCGCGGCGCGAGCTTGCCTTGACAGAGCTCGGAGAGCCGCCGCCCGACGCCGATAATCCGCCTTTTGTTCGCACACAGACGACCTACTGCTTTCCCGAAAGCGGTTATTTCGCGAGCCACTCGAAAACCGAACTCTCGAAGGACTCTTCCAGCGTCATCTTCCTCGCCACATTGAGCAACACAAAGCATAAACATTCCGATGATCTGTCGGTGTTGTTGAGCCATGGCGCCGAAGATTTGCTGATCGACGGTGGAACCTTCAGCAAGCAGATTTCAGATTCCCTGCGCAACGCTGCGCGATTTGACCCCGCCAGCCACAACACATTTCGGGTAAATGGTGGAGGCTACATCCTTCGCGCGGTACCAGGCCTGGTTTCCGCAGGGCTGACGGCGACGTGGGAGAAACCGGGCTGGGCCGCTGCACTTGGTTATAATCACGCCTATCCGGATGCGCGGATCGTCCGTGCAGTAATTCACCTGAAGAATGAACACGCAGTCATTGTTTTGGATAGGCTGGCGAGCAAGACGTCACGAGAGGCTCTGTTCGAGCAGTTCTGGCATCTATCGCCGGATTTTGCGGTGCGCGATAGCGGGAGCGCCAGCTCTATGGCGTTCGAACTAGCCGCGAAGGGCGGGCTTTTGGCCGCCTTCGATGCAAGCGGCCCCGCGGCGACAATCGAATTCGGTGACAGAGAAAATCCGATTGGATGGGCAATGCGTCCACGCGGAGGCGTTGTTCCGACACCCTACATCCGCCGAACACTGAGTTGCCGGACCGGAACAATGGCGTCAGCCTTTCAATGGAGCAGAGATCCCGGCAGCCTCGATGTGGCGTTTCATCCCTCTGCAAGGGGTGGGATCGAAATCAGTGCGCAGGGCTGCAAATTTGCGGCGCGATTTCGAATCGACCAGGATGCCATCTCTTGCATCAGTCTCGAGGACTCGGCCGAGTCACCGGGCCACAGTGATGACTACCACGCGCCGGCGGCCGCTCACTAAGCCAGAGCACACCCGCGCCGCGAATTACCGCGAATAGAATTCCACGATCAAATGCGGCTGCATCTGCGCCGCATAGGGTACGTCCCCCAATTTTGGCGTGCGCAAGAATTTCGCGGACATTTTGTTGTGATCGGCGTCCACATAATCGGGCACATCACGCTCGGCGCTTTTCGCCGCCTCCAGCACCAGGGCAAGGTCTTTCGCCTTGGCTGTCAACTCGACCGTATCGCCTTCCTTCACCTGATAGCTCGGAACGGTGACGCGCCGGCCATTCACTTTCACATGCCCGTGGCTCACCAGCTGGCGGGCGGCAAACGGAGTCGGCACGAATTTCGCGCGATAGACCACCGCATCCAGCCGCCGCTCCAGAAGCCCGACCATGTTCTCGCCGGTGTCGCCGACACGACGCGCAGCCTCGACATAATATTTGTGGAACTGACGCTCGGTGATGTTGCCGTAATAGCCCTTCAGCTTCTGCTTGGCCTGCAGCTGTGTGCCATAATCCGACAGTTTCTTGGCGCGGCGCTGACCATGCTGACCGGGGCCGTAGGAGCGCTTGTTGACGGGACTCTTGGGCCTGCCCCAGAGGTTTTCGCCCATCCGGCGGTCTAGTTTGTATTTGGCAGTCGCGCGCTTCGTCATTCAGGATCCAATTCAGCAAACGGAGATTTCCGGGGGAGGTCCCGCGCGGAAAGCGGGGCAATATAGTCATGGACTTTTGCCTGTCAAACTGGCCTTTTCGCCGGCAGGCCCCGTGGCGGAACCGGTAGACGCAACGGACTTAAAATCCGTAGCCCCGGAAGGGGCGTGTCCGTTCGAGTCGGACCGGGGCCACCAAGCCACTCCGCTCAGCCTGGATTACCAAACAACGAGCGGCGCGTATCACTCGTCCAAGCCACTCTTCGTCGCGAAAATAACGCCAGTATGGCCTGCGGTCCGCGCTGTCACAGCGCTCAACTTTTGGGGCGTTCGCCAACCGGTCTGACGCGTGAAGATTTGCGCAACGGCCGGCATCATCCCAAAGAGTTCGTCGCGACGCATAATATCCGGTCGTCCCGGGTTTGGGGTGCTGGCATCGGTGAATATTTCGTTCAGCAGCAAGACACCGCCCGGATTAAGCGCATCCCAGGCGCGCCGGAGCGCGGCCTGACGCTTCTCCGCCGGGATCAAAAACAAGCAGTGCGAAAGCATGATCAGATCCGCTGTGCCGTACTCCGCGTCTTCCGCTCTAGTTTGGATAACCGCAAAATTTCGTGCACCAGATCCGTTATGCCAGAGTTGCTCCAGTCCGGCGTAAAAATGCCTCATTGGCTCAATCAGGATAATGTCCTGGAGTGATGGCAGATCGTACTGCAGCAGCCACGGAATTATGCCGACGGCGCTGCCGATATCGACGAGACGTTCTATCTTGCCGTGCGGCGCATGGTTCAGAACCGTTGCCATTATTCGCGCCCGCTGGGCACCGCTGGTGAAAAGATACGGTACCTGTTTCGCCAAGCCATCGTACGCGGAACCCGCCGTTACGTTTCTCAACCACCTCGCAAAATGATGGCTCCTGTCACAATCGCTGCTCTCTTCCAAGCTGGTGGCGGGACCGTGATTTTGCGCTCCAGTCAGACGTGAAAGGGTTCTGACCGCAACCGGATGCAGGTTTGTCCGGATGGAACGTCCAAGCGCCACCCGGCCGTTCGCCAGGCGAACATCGCCGCTTGCCAAAGCCGGGAAGAATGCTTCGTGTAAGTTGGACCTCTTATCCGGCTGAACGACGAAAACGCATGCGGGCCAAGCCATCAAGGCCAGGGTGTCCAACACCACGCGATTCGGCCATGCAGAAACAAGTACGGGACGCGGGCGGAAGATTAGCACTCAGTTCAGGCCTGCTGCGCTCTGGCCTTGGTTGTCAAAACCCGGACGGTGTCAGAATTCAAGGTTGGACAGGATTATGGCTGAGTGCAAGGTGAGTTGTTGTCATCTTGGGCAATGGTGTGCCTGCGCGACCGTCAGGCGAGCACGACCTTGTTGCGCCCGCCGCGCACAGCCTTGGTGGCGTTGCGCGTGTCCACCACCAGTTTGGACCAGCGGACCAGGTTTTCATAATCGAAACAATCGTGATCCGTGGCGATCATCACGGCATCGAACTGGGCCACAATCCCTTCACTGAATTCCACCGACGGCATGCCGCGCAGCGCCGTGTGCTCTCGCGTTGCAGGAATTTCCGGAAAATACGGATCAAGGTACGACACCTCGGCGCCGAGGTCCTGCAGGATTTCCATGATGCGCAGTGCAGGGCTTTCCCGAAGATCATCAACGTTCTTCTTGTAGGCAATGCCGGCGACGAGAATCTTCGCGCCTTTGATGGCACGCGCGAACCGGCTGTTGAGGGCCTCCTGTAACGCATTCACCACAGCGCGCGGCATGGCGCGGTTCACTTCGCCAGCCAGCTCGATGAACTTCGTGTCGAATTCGAAGGCGCGCGCCCGCCAGGAAAGATAAAACGGATCAATCGGAATGCAGTGACCGCCGAGCCCCGGGCCGGGATAGAACGGCATGTAGCCGAACGGCTTTGTCTTCGCCGCCTCGATCACATCCCAGATGTTGATGCCCATGCGCGCGTAAGCGAGTTTCAGCTCGTTGACCAGGGCGATGTTCACCGCGCGGAAAATGTTTTCGGTGATCTTCACGGCCTCCGCAGTCTGTGCGTCCTTCACCCGGTGGACATGCTCGAAAGCCATCGCATAGAGTTTCGCAGCCAATTCGCCTGAATGTTCATCCCAGCCGCCCACAATCTTTGGAATTGTATGCGTCTCGATCTTGCTGCCGGGATCTTCACGTTCCGGAGAAAAAGCGAGGTAGAAATCGCGCCCGGCCTTTAACCCGCTTTTCTCCAGAATCGGCAATACCACTTCGGCGGTGGTGCCCGGATAGGTCGTCGATTCCAGCACCACCAGTTGTTGGGGCCGGAGATAGGCGGCAATTGCTTCCGCCGTGGAGGTGACCGCGCTCAGGTCCGGCTCGCGCGTCGCATTCAAAGGCGTCGGCACGCAGATCAGCACAG
>DATAVW010000086.1:0-27486 GCA_036267515.1 Rhizomicrobium sp. | reverse complement strand
CCTCCCCGGTACGTGCGGCGGTCAGGATCGTGAATAGCAATGCCTGAGCTGCATCGCCCCCCTGCCCCTTCAAGGCCGCAATGAATGCTGGCATGTCGCGATAGGGAAGCGCCGGGTAGTGTTCCACCTTGCGCACCCGCTCACGCGTTGGAAACAGCTTGCTAAGGGCGCCCTTCCAGCGAGCCGGGTTTTCGTCCGTCCTGTAGCCTTTGGCAGCAGCCCAATCCAGCACGGCTTCAATGCGCCCGCGTAACCGGCTGGCGGTCGCTGTTTTGTCCCTCCAAATCGGCTCCAGGACATTCACGATCATCTCGCGATCAATCGCCGCAACGGACACATCGCCAATGGTGGGATAGGCGTAAGTCTGAAGCGTGGACATCCAGTTCACGCGGTGCTTGTGCGCTCTCCATGTATCACCATGCGCCTTGAAGTAGGCCTCCGCACTTTGCCGGAAGGTGATTGCGCGGGCGGCTTCAGCACGCCTGTCAGCCACGATACGCGCGCGCTCCTGCAACGGGTCACTTCCCATTGCCTTGACCTTACGGGCCGCTGCTGCGGCCGTACGCGCTTCGTGAAGGGAAATATCGCGAGCAGGGCCCAAGCCCATCGCTCGCGCCTTACCTTGGAGCTGATACCGGAACAGCCATGACGCGGAAGTGGGCGACGACACGCACAGCCACAGGCCGCCGCCGTCGCAGTACATTCCCGGCGTCTTCAGCAGTTCCCGCTCGATCTTCAGCGCCTTCAGGCGCTCGATGCTCCTGCCAGCCATGAGCCACCTCTCACAAGATTACCCACATTCATGGCGTGGATTGTGGAAGCCGTCAACGGACAACGCTGGACGATAAACAGCTTCTTTTCGGCTTGGTTACTGGGTTCTATGCGACAACAGCGGACACTGGTGGACGACGGTGGAGTCTATGCTGGCCGCCATCCGGTCTTCCCATTCACGGCCGATATGATCGCCGAACAAATGCGCCCCTTCCAAAGCAAGGATTACACCCCAAATCAGGGCTATCCAGAAGAACCACCAGTGGCCGTACCAAAAGCCGCCTGTCGCGGCGTTCACAATGAAGAGCACCGCCATCACCGCGACATAGGTGATCAGGTGCTGGCGGAAGCGCCGAACCTCGTAGCGGACGCGCTGAACATCAGGATCCAGATCGCTGTATGTCATGGCTACCGCTCCCATTCCTTCGGCCATAAGAGATAAGTATCCACTTCGCATCGACAAATGTGACATGAACGAAACATCCGAAAATGGCTCCGGCGAGTTGAACCGCCCCGCGCCATCCTGTCTCGACCTGCTTCTGTCGCGCCGGTCCGGGTCTGCCAAAGCGATGACGGGTCCCGGCCCGTCGTCGGATCAACTGCGCCTGCTTCTGGCCTGCGGCGCCCGTGTCCCCGACCACGGCAAACTGGCGCCGTGGCGGTTCATTCTCTTCGAAAACGACGCTCGCGCGCGCATGGGCGATCTGCTGGCCGAAGCAGTGAGAACGACTGAACCTGATGTCAGCCCCGAGCGACTTGCGCTGGAGCATGGCCGTTTTCTCCGAGCACCAATCGTCATTGGTGTCATTAGCCGCGTACGCGAAGGCATCCCGATTCCGGAATGGGAACAGATCTTGTCGGCTGGCGCTTGTTGCATGTCGATCGTCATCGCCGCGCATGCGCTGGGCTTCGTGGCCAACTGGATCACCGAATGGTACGCGTTCCATCCGCTGGTGCGTGAGCGATTGGGATTGAAGCCTGGCGAACGGATCGCCGGATTCATCTATGTTGGGAAATCTGCCGCAACGCTGCAGGAGCGCGTGCGGCCCGATCTCGATTCTCTGATCACCCGCTTCTGAACCTTACGGAATCCCGAGCAGTTTGTGCGTCTGCAGCGACAGCCGCCATTGCGGATGCGCAAGGCAATATGCGATGGCCGCGCGCGTGTTTTCTTCGCGCTCGGGACTGTCCATCGGCTGCAGGAACAAATAATCGAAGGCAAGATGCGCAAAACGTTCCGGCGGCGCATCGGCCTGAGGATACACGAGTTTCAACTCGTTGCCGTGTGTCTGCCGCAGCCGCGCGTTCGCTTTGGGGCTGACGCAAATCCAGTCGATGCCTCGGGGCGCTATCAGCGTGCCATTGCTTTCTATACCGATCTCAAAGCCTTTGCCATGCAGTGCTGCGATCAGCGGCGCGTCGAGCTGCAGCAGCGGCTCTCCGCCCGTGCACACCACGTATCGCTTACCGGCACTCGTACAATTCCATCTCGACTCAACCACATTCGCCAATTCTGCGGCATCGGGAAAACTGCCGCCGCCAGGACCGTTCGTTCCCACGAAATCCGTGTCGCAGAATTTGCAGACCGCATCGCCCCGATCCTTCTCGCGTCCGCTCCAGAGATTGCATCCCGCAAATCGCAGGAACACAGCCGCGCGGCCGGTGCGCGCGCCCTCGCCTTGCAGCGTGTAATAGACCTCCTTGACCAGATAGCTCATGCGGCGGTGTAGCGCCGGTATCCTTCCGCCCGCAATCGGCAGGCGGGGCAATTGCCGCAGCCGTATCCCCAGTCGTGCCGACGCTGGCGCGTCCCCAAGTAACAGGTGACGGTTTCCTCGCGGATCAAATCGACCAGCGGCGCACCGCCAAGGTCTTCCGCCATTCTCCAGGTTGCGGCCTTGTCGATAAACATCAGCGGCGTGTGGAGGTCGAAGGCCGTATCCATGCCGAGATTGATCGCCTGTTGAACCGCCTTCATGGTTTTGTCGCGGCAGTCGGGATAGCCGGAATAGTCCGTCTCGCACATGCCGCCAACAAGATCGCGAATGCCGCGGCGATAAGCCAAAGCTGCGGCAGCAATCAGGAACATCACATTGCGCCCAGGCACGAAAGTGTTGGGCAATCCGTTCTCGTGCATCCGGATTTCTACATCTTCGGTCAGAGCGGTACCGCCGATTTGCCGAAAGATTTCAAGTGAGAGAACATGATCATCCCGAATCTTGCCACTCCACTTCGGGAACCGGCCGCGGAGCTCGGCGAGAATTCTCGGACGAGCATCCATTTCCGAACGGTGACGCTGGCCATAATCAAAGCCAACGGTCTCGACGGTCGTGAATTGAGCGAGCGCCCAGGCGAGACAGGTGGTCGAATCCTGCCCCCCGGAAAACAAAACGAGGGCGCTTGCGCCAGACATTCCGGTGCAATACGCCACCGGCTTTCCTCTGCCAAGGCACCCGTTAGGACTAACGATCCGTATGCGAATCGGGCGGAATCTGATGTGCTTGCGTTTGGGAGGGCCGTCCGCCAGCCTAAGTTCCGGCGGGTTCGAAGGATGATTGTGTGATCAGTATCGCGATCAGCGGCACCGGGCTCTACACGCCACCCGAATCGATCAGCAATGCCGAACTTGTGCAGGCGTATAATGAATATGTGCGCCGGTATAATGCCGCCCATCACGAGGCGATTGCCGGCGGCGCAATGCCGCCGCTCTTGAAATCCAGCGACGAATTCATCTTCAAGGCTTCCGGTATCCGCAGGCGGTACGTTCTGTCCCGCGAAGGCATGCTCGATCCCGAAATCATGTGCCCGCGTTTGCCGGAACGCTCCAACGACGAAACGTCGATTTCTGCCGAAATCTCGATGGCCGCAGCGCGACAGGCCTTGGAAAGGGCACACCGAACAGCCGCAGATATCGATGGCGTGATTGTCGCGGCATCCATCCTTCAGCGGCCCTATCCGCAAATTGCCATTGAGGTTCAGCAGGCACTCGGCATTCAGGGGTTTGGCTTCGACATGCTGGCGGGCTGCTCATCCGCCACATTCGGAATCCAGACCGCCGCGGACATGATTGCCCGCGGACATGCACGCTCAATTTTGTGCATCAATCCGGAAATCTGCACCAGCCATCTCAACCTGCGGGATCGCGAAACGCACTTCATCTTCGGCGATGCCGCAACAGCGTGTGTACTGGAGCGATCGACGCACGCCGACGGCGACAACGCCTGGCAGATCGTCGGCACGCGATTGAAGTCCGTCTATTCCAATAACATCCGCAACAATTTCGGCCCGGTGAATCGGTTCACGCCTGAAACAATGGGCGCGCCGGACAAACTGATCACCCAGAAAGGCCGAAAGGTGTTCAAGGAAGTCGTGCCAATGGTGGCGGAATTCATGCTGGAGCACCTTTCGGAACTCGGCATTTCTCCATCCACACTCCGGCGGCTTTGGCTGCATCAGGCCAACATCAACATGAATCAGCTTATCGCGCGGAAGGTGCTCGGTCGCGAACCTGGAGCGGACGAAGCCCCGAATGTCCTCCAGGAATACGGCAATACGAGTTCTGCAGGTTCTATTATCGCCTTCCACAAATTCAGCGACGATCTGGCGGCCGGTGACCTTGGCCACCTCTGCTCTTTCGGCGCCGGCTACACCGCGGGAAGCGTGGTGCTGAAGAAACTCGGGCAGTAGCACCGTCGGGCGCGGCTGTGCTAAACGGCCCCAACCATTAGGGATCGGTCGGGGGATATGCACACTCTCTTTGCGCACGCGCCCTCATTACGCCTTTAACCCAAAAGCCAGAGCTTCCCATGATGAGCTTTCTGCAATCGCTCGATCCCCTCTACGTGCTCTCCGGCGTGCTGGTCGGCGGTCTTGTTGGCATGACAGGGGTGGGCGGTGGTTCTCTGATGACCCCGCTGCTGATTCTATTGTTTGGCGTGCATCCGGCAACGGCAGTGGGAACCGACCTGATTTACGCGTCGGTCACCAAGGCCGGTGGATCGCTCGTCCACGGCTACAACCACACGATCAATTGGAGCGTCGTCGGCCGTCTGGCGATGGGGAGCCTGCCCGCGACCGCGCTCACCGTACTGCTGCTCTATTTTCTCAAGGTGGACAGCGGGACGGCAAAGTCGCTGATTACGAAGGTTCTTGGCCTTGCCATTCTGTTCACCGCTGCGTCGCTGTTGTTCCGCAAGCAGCTGATGCGATGGTATGATCATCGCGTCGGCGAACTGCCCGCGCCCCTCGTTTTCAAGCTGACGGTGCTAACCGGCGCGGTGCTTGGCGTGCTCGTAACGTTATCGTCCGTCGGCGCGGGCGCCATCGGGGTTGTCGCGCTGGTGATGCTGTATCCGAAAATGCCCGCGCGGCAGATTGTGGGTTCAGATATCGCCCATGCCGTGCCGCTGACTCTTGTGGCCGGACTCGGCCACTCGTTCCTCGGGTCCATCGATTTCCACATCCTCACATCGCTGCTGGCCGGTTCCATTCCAGCCATTGTGGTCATGAGCATGGTGTCCGCGCGAGCTTCGGATACGGCAGTGCGCGTGGCCTTGGCTGTTGTGCTGCTGGCGGTGTGCCTGCGTTTCTGGTTCTTCTAGCGCCCGGCCGAATTTCCGATAGAGCCGCCGACATGCCCGGTTCGACAAAAAAGCCCCTCCGCGCCTGGCAGCGCATGCTAAGTGGACGCCGGCTCGACCTCCTCGAGCCTTCGGCGCTCGACATCGAGATCGAAGACATCGCGCACGGGCTCGCGCGTGTGGCGCGCTGGAACGGCCAAACAATCGGCGAGCATGCGTTTTCCGTCGCGCAGCACTGCGTAGCGGTGGAAGAGCTTGCGGCGAATCTGTCGCGCAGCATCGACCGGAAGGGCCGCCTCGCCGCGCTGCTGCACGATGCTCCCGAATACGTGATCGGGGATCTCATCAGCCCCTTCAAGGCCGCAGTCGGCCTCGACTACAAGGCCCTCGAGCGGCGGCTGCTCTCAGCTATCCACGTCCGCTTCGGATTGCCCTCCCAGCTTTCTGCCGAACTGGGTGCACTGATCAAACGCGCCGACACGCTCTGTGCCTACTACGAAGCTACACAGCTTGCCGGTTTCAGTCCGGCCGAGGCGAAACGGTTCTTCGGTACGCCGCCGAAGGGCCTAAAAGCGCCGCGGCTTGTGACGCTCCCGCCCGCGAAAGCGCAGGTGGAATTTCTGGCGCGCTTCCGGCAACTCAGCGCCTGAAGTTCCTTCTTCAATCCGCCGCCATTTTCCAGTACCCACGTGCTGGGAGACGCTCATGTCCATGCTTGTGGTGACACCGCTGTCGGCGCTCGAATCCTCTATTGCGCGATATCAGCCGTCACATGTGGTGACGCTCCTGGCGCCCGAGCACATGATAGACACATCGCACGGCTTTGAACGTGAACGGCATCTGCGCCTGGGCATGCATGATGTGGCGGATGCCTGGAGCAGCGACTGCGCGCCATGCCCCGATCATGTTCGGTCGCTCATCGAATTTGGCCGGAGCTGGAACGCACAGGCCCCGATGCTTGTGCATTGTTGGGCCGGGATCAGCCGCTCCATGGCCGCGGCGTATATCGTGTTGTGCGACCGAGTCGGTCCTGGCGCGGAACGCGAGGTGGCGCAGGCGATCCGTGCCCGTGCGCCGCACGCCTTTCCCAATCCCCTGCTGGTGCAGCTGGCGGATGACATTCTCCTGCGCGATGGCCGCATGGTCGATGCGGCGGAGACCATCGGACGCGGCACCGTCGTCGCGGAAGGCTGCTGCGTGGAGCTTCCCATCAAATTGGATGAGCTGACGACGTGAAGGCCGATGCCGAGCCTCGTGCCGCCAGGCGGATACCCTCCGCATCAAAAGCAACCTTCGCGTCCGCACATTCCGTCGAGATCGGGCTTTCCGCCGCTATTGTCGCGGTGGCCGGCGACCAGCCGCAGGTCCTCGTGGTTCGGCATCCCGGAACCCGCGATGCGCTGCCTTTCGGCCCGTTCGAGCCGTTGCGCCATCGCACGCTGGAAGGCGGCTTGCGCAGCTGGGTGAAAGACCAGACCTACCTCGCCTTCGATTACGCCGAACAGCTCTACACCTTCGGCGACCGCGGACGGCACATGATGCGGGCGGGCGAAGGGCCGCGGGTCGTTTCCGTAGGATATCTCGCGCTCACCCGCGCGACGCATGCTCTGGAGGCGCCGGACTCCGCCTGGGGCGACTGGTACGTCTATTTTCCTTGGGAAGACTGGCGCAACGGCGAACCTGCCATCATCGCGCGAAGCATCGCCCCGGCGCTCAAGCGTTTCGTGCGCGCCGCTGACAACACCGCAGAAAAAGACCGGCGGCAAACGCGGCTGCGGCTTTCCTTCGGCATCGACGGCCCGCATTGGGACGAGGAACGTGTGCTCGAACGGTACGAACTTCTGTACGAAGCAGGGCTCGTGGAGGAAGCGCTGCATGACGGCCGCTTGGCCGCTTCCGCATTAGTTTCCTCCGCGCCGCTGGGTGTCAGCATGATGTTCGACCACCGCCGCATCCTCGCTACCGCCATCGCACGGCTCCGCGGGAAGATGAAATACCGCCCGGTCGTCTTCGAACTCATGCCGCCAATCTTCACCTTGCTGGAACTCCAGCGCACCGTCGAAGCGATTTCTGGCGTCCGGCTGCACAAGCAGAACTTCCGCCGGCTGGTCGCCGAGCAGGGGCTTGTCGAGCCCACCGGACAATTGGCGCCAAGTCCGCGCGGGCGCCCCGCCGAATTGTTCCGTTTCCGCCGCGAAGTGCTGAGCGAGCGGCATGCGCCGGGTGTGCGGCTTGGCGCCCGCCGCACCGGAATCTGACATCCTCACGACATCGGATTGGGGGGCGGCGGGGGATCGGGCGGCAGCGGAATGAATTCGCCATTGTCGAGATCCGGCAGCTTCATACGGCCGGCGCGCCAATCGGCCTTGGCTTGCGCGATGCGCTCCTGCGATGACGATACGAAGTTCCATTCGATGAGGCGCGGGCCCACCGGCTCCCCACCCAGCAGCATCACCAGGGCGGACGTTTGCGCCTGAACCACGGCCGCATCGTCGCGTGCGAACACCATCATCTGCCCGGCATGAAATCTCTCGCCGCCGGTCTCCACTTCGCCGGACACCACATAGGCCGCGCATTCTGGATAATCGCGCGGCAGTTCCAGGCGCGCATCCGCCGCAAGTTCGGCGTGCACATAGAACATCGGTGAATGCGTTTTCACGCGCGCCTCCTTGCCGAATGCCTTGCCGGCGATCACGCGCAGTTTCATCCCGGGCTGTTCCATCACCGGCAGGTCGCCAGCACCGTGATGTGCGAAGCTCGGCGTCACCTCTTCGCTGCCGTCAGGCAGCGCCACCCACGCCTGGATGCCGTGCATCGGGCCGCCCTCGGCACGGGCCTTCTCGAAACGCTCGGAATGCGTGATGCCGCGGCCGGCGATCATCCAGTTCACTTCCGCCGGGCGGATCGGCTGCTCCGAACCCACGCTGTCGCGATGCACGATCTCCCCTTCGAACAGATAGGTGACGGTAGAGAGCCCGATATGCGGATGGGGCCGCACATCCACGGCGCGGGGAATGCCCGGCGGGAACGTCACGGGCCCCATGTGATCGAAGAAGATGAACGGCCCCACCATGCGGCGCTGCGGATGCGGCAGCACGCGGCCCACTTCGAAGCCGCCGAGATCGCGCCGGCGCTGATCGATCACCAGCATGTTTCATCCTCCTTCACGTATAGCTCCGATCCAAAAGTTCCCATTCGAACCTCTGGAAATCGGGAGGGGGGTACCCTGCTATCTCCTCCACCCATTCCAATATCTGGTGCGTTCCCCATGGCGCACCACATCGACTCGTTTTCGGGGAATCGGCCCCCCTCCCCCCTCCGGCCCCTCGCAGAGGCTTGCGGGTACGTGTTCGAAGCAGGCCGCAGCACGACGGCGTGGGAGGCACCATGGAATTGTTCGTTTTGTTCGGCGAATACTGCAGGGGGTATCCCCCGCCGTTCCCCAAAATACCAGATGTCGTGCTTTGCGCGCCGGTGAGACGTCGAAGTCAAAGAGTCTGCGCATCGCACGCACAAGCTCCACCCGTCGTGGCCGGCCCTGTGCCGGCCATCCATGAGCAACACTTGCAACGGCGTGCATGGGTGGCCGGGACGAGCCCGGCCATGACGAATGGGAACGCAATGGCTGCGGATTTGAACGGACGTGCTCTTCATGCGGGCAGTGTAAGGCCGAATCCTCGGTGGAGAACGGATTTATTTTCAGTGTTGATTTCACACGCCTTCGACGGCTCAGGTGGGGACGACGCGGAACTGTCAAACGCGCCGGATCGTTATCCCGCCGAATGAGAGGGTTCGCAAACGGGGTATGACATGAAGTTTGCTTTTGCCGTTATGACGGCAGTTCTGGTGGCCAGTGCGGCCAGCGGTCAATCCGCAAAGCTCGTTATCGAGCCCTCCCACGGCAAGATGATTCAGGAATATGTCGTGACCGAGCATTTGCGGCCTGTAACGGTCTCAGTCCCGCTTGAGCTTGGCGCGACGATTCCCGACGGCCTACAGCTCGAACCCGTACCGTTGGGTCTTGTGGCGAGGGTGCCGGAAGTGCGCAACTACGAGTATTTCACCGCCGGCGGCAAGGTGGTGTTCGTGGAGCCTTACACCCGCCGCATCGCGCAGATCGTGCAGTAAGTCCGTTCAGAAGGCACGCGCGGAGGCGCTTGCCCAGCTCACACCAGTTCATTTCAGCGGCGGATTGGCGAGCAGATACGGATAACCGTTGTTGATCTTCGGATTGCTGCCCCAGATTTTGGAATTGAAGCCCTTCGGCAAACCTGATTGAAGCTGTCGTGTCGTTAAGCCAGTGATACCGGGATCGTTCTTGATATTGCCCGCGCCTCGCGAAGGGTCGCTCACTCCCATGTCAAGGTCCCAATATGACTTGGAGATATTGCCCGCTGCCGCAGCATCGAAGCCGACGAGGCCGCCTGAATAGGGGCTGATCTCTCCTGCGGCATAGGAATACCGAATCTGCCCGTCGGAATCGTTCTCACCGGTAACCCCACCAAAATAGGAGTTGTTGTTCTTTCTGCCGTTGTTCACCCGATTACGGGCGAAGCTGTTCTCGACAATTCCGTGATTTTCGCCCACCAGTCCGCCTGCATAGGCTAGATTGCTGTTTCGTAGCGCCAGCGAACCCCAAGTGTAAGACGAAGTAACAGTTGCGTCATTGAATGCTGCCAATCCTCCAACGCTACGCGCCGCCGACCCGAGAATCCGGACGTCTGCTGAACTATCGGCAATTGATCCTTCGTTTTCATTCACAAGACCGCCCACGCTTACAGTACCTGTAAACGCAATCTGACCCGTTACATGACACCTGACGATTTGGCCAAAGTTGCCGGCACCAACTAACAACCCTACTCCATTGGCGCCGGACGCATACACATGCGCTTTTGCAATCCTGAAATTCCGTACCACACCTGGAAAATCTATCCCGCCAAAGAAGCCGACCACGGCGCTTTGCACCGTCGAACTGATCGTTAATGAAGCAATCTGATTTCCCAAACCTTCGAATGCGCCTTGAAAAGGCGTGGTAACCGGTGAGTTGGAGTATACTCCGTCTTGAGAGGCGTCGTAGGGCTTTGCGAGTGCGTAGAAGCCGCTGGGGTTGGCGGCTATGTCGGAGGCGAGAGTCTTGATGTCGCCAATAAGGGTGTAGGTCGCGCCCTCGATGATCAGGCTGCTGTTCAAATCCCAGAACTGCACACTGCCATGTTCCGGCACGATGACGAACGCGCCGGTTTTGTTTTTCGCTTTCGTGCCGCTGTCGTTGGTGGTGACCGTCAGCGCGCCCTGCCCGGCCACGGTCACTTGCTTTTCGATCTGCACCGCTTGCTGCGCGTCCAGTGTGAGCCGCGCGGTGCTGGTCCATTGCAGCGGCTGATCGACATCGATGTCCTTCGCCACGCTGCCGGTCTTCACCGCCACGTCGCCGCTCGCCAGCATCGTCTGAAGATCACCGATGTTCAGTACGGCCTTCGCCGCCGTCGCGGTACACACGCCGCTGACACAACTCATATTGCTCGTCGGCTTGTTCGAGATCTCCACATCCGCGCGCGCTACACTCGCCAGCGCCATCACCGACGCGGAAACCAGCAGAACCGAAATCATTCCCCTCATCGCCGCACCCTCCCAGAGCCTACCGTAGCCGCAAGCGCGCTCCGCACCAAAGCGCGGGTTTCCGCGTCAGGTTACTGCCTTCTTTATCTCGCGCATCACGCCACGCATGATGTCGAACATTGTTGCCACGACGTGGTCAACGTCGCCGCGCTCCCAATTCAGAATGAAGGCAAACGTCACGGCGGACTTCCCGTTCACGACCATCTGGCCGGCCAGGCAGCGCGTGCTGAACTCAAGCCACGTCGCGTTGCCGCTCTTGCCGTAGATGGGCGTGTCCGGTGGCGCGATCTGCAGGACAAGATCGCTGGTTGCGAGGATGCGCTTGAATTCCATCAGGGTTTCGGGCGACTGGAAGAATTCTCCCCGCATGGCGCGCCGGTAATAGGACGCGAATTCCCCCGCAGTACTCGCCATCGTGCATTTCCGATTCAAGGCGCTGCGCGGCTTCCCGAAGAGATGACCCTTGCGCAGTCTCTTCATCCCTTTCCACCCTTCATCGACGCCGAACGGCGCGCCCGCGAAATAGGAACCCATAATGCGGGTGGAATCCGGGATTTGCGTCACCGCGAGCCCAGCTTCCGCGATAAACGCGCGTACTTTGTTTACGCCCACACGCGCCAGCGCCATATCGGTCGCGGTGTTGTCACTGTGGCTGATCATGGCTTCGAGAACGTGACGCGCGTGTATTTCGCCTGACAGATCGATGAAGACCGGGCTGCCCAGCGCGCGGATATCGTTGCTGACCGGAAGCTTTTCGTCTTCCGACAGCAGGCCGGCTTCGACCTTTTGCAGATAGGTGGCGAGGATGAAAGTTTTGGTCGCGCTGGCCGCGAACATCCGGATGCCTTGCTGATGCGCGGCGCGATACTTTACTGGCCCGTTGACGTCGATGACGTAGCTCGGCGTTCCCGGCAAGGCGCGAAACTTCGCAAGTTCGCGCTCGACGCGATCGAAGTTCGGCGCGGTGCTTGCCAGCGCGGTGTCGCCAAGGCCGAAGGCAGCCGCGCCGGCCGGCGCGGCCAGTTTGAGAAGCGATCTGCGGTCCATTTCTCTCTCCCTTTCCGGTGTTTTTATTGTGTCGTGCCCTGCGTTTCGATAACCCAGCCGATGATCTTGTCGTGCTTCACGTGCTGGGCGGCCGCCTCGCACCATTCGGGGGTGGTGCTCTTGTTGCATCGGCCAACCTTGGGATCGGGCGGCTCATTCATGGCGGTGAACTGATAAAGCTTGTTGTTGCTGTCGGCGACGGTGATCACGCAAGGGTAATCCACACTGTAGATGGCGAAGCTGGTGAACTCGGGATTGAGGTCCTGCGTCGGCGTCTTGCTGCAGATGCCGTACGACGTCCACTTCGGAAAGCCCTTCTGCGTGCCGCCCAGATTGATGCTGATTTTCTTGCTGGGATCGAACGGGCGCTTGTTCTCCAGCCCCTCGGGGCCACCCACGGCCACGATCACGCCATCACCCAGCTCATTCATGTTGCCGACTGCGTCGTCGATGGAGAAGGCGTAAGCCTTCATCGCCAGGAAGTCGTTGCTGTGGATCAGCTGCACATACGGATTGAATTCACCGTTCGGCGCGTATTGCAGCTCGTGGATATAAGTCCGCTGAACTGCCGCATAATCAACCTTTGGGGTATCCTTTAGCTGGTTGGCGAACGCGTTTTTGCAGTGCTCGTTAAACTCCACCCAACCATATACGTGGCGGATCAGGAGATCGTCTGTCAGCTTGACGTGCTCACAGTCCAGCGTCCGGTATTTCGCGTAGTTTCTCTGGAACAGATCGTTGACCGTACGCATGGCTTTGCAGAGATCGGTATTGTCGTTCTTTTTATTGCAGTACTTCCACAAATCTTTCATTTCCTGGATCGTCACGCCCAGTTCCGTGAGATCGGAACCGCCGACCAGCGCATTGTAAGCGCCCGGAATGCGCGGCTCCGGATAGGTGGGATTGCCGACATAAATCGGCCATCCCTGCCAGGTGTTGAGGAACCGGTGCAGCACCTTTCGGAAGCCCGGAAGATCTTGGACGGTGCCGGTGTACCCAACGAATTGATTGTTGACGGGCCCCATGGCCGTGGGGAGATACACCTGGTCCACGTATGAAAGGTCGTAATCGACCCGCTTGAAATCCACCGGGTAGGGCGCACCGTTCGCCGTGACGACATCCGAGAACGTGTACTCGGTCAGCTGATTGGGGTCCGTGGCCGGCAAGCCGATGTCGCTTGCGAAAATATCCAGCGGTTCGCAAACGGATTTCTTGCTGCAGGAAGGCCTTTTGGTGAGCGGCTGAACCGGATTGCTGACGTCAAGGTTATAGTCCCTGAGCAGGTTGGCCTGTTCGTCGTAGACAAGCACGCGGCCGCCATTCCACCAGTCGATATACTGATTGGGCTTCGAAGGCTTGGGGCTGCTCGCCAGTTGCGACCAGAACGGCACATTGATCACAACGGACGCGCCCGGCGCGATGCCTTTGTTCGGGTTGACGTAGACGCGATAGACACTGGTGGATTCAAACGTGTCTTTCTTGACATTCGTGCTTTGGAAATAGCCCTGCATCCACTCGTCGAGCGGGATGTGCTTGCCGATCTCGATAATCGCGTAAATCTTCTTCGGCGTGTTGTTGTAGATCTTGAGGACCTTCGTCTCGATCGCGCTTGCGCCGGTCGCGATCAGCATCGCGCCCAATAAAGAGACCAACAAAGTCCAAACGAAACGCATCTTCCCCTCCCTCATGCCCACGAACGATGTCCACGGCAATTCGCGTCAGATGGTTGCGAAGTTGCGCGCGATGTCAACGGTGGCGCGCCTGTGCCAATGCGGGATTTGTTTTGTCCCTGACCCGGGATATCATGTGCGGAAAGGCCCGCAATGCTGCTTCTGATCGACAATTATGACAGCTTCACCTTCAACCTCTTCCACTATCTGGGTGAGCTTGGCGCTGACGTGCTGGTGAAGCGCAATGACGAGCTCACCGCGCGCGCGGCGCTAGCCCTGCACCCCGAGGGCATTGTGTTGTCGCCGGGGCCGTGCACGCCAAACGAGGCCGGCATCTGCCTTGATGTCATTCGCGCGGCAGACGGGGGCGTGCCCATTCTCGGCGTCTGCCTCGGGCATCAGGCGATTGGACAGGTGTATGGCGGGCGCGTAGTGCGCGCGCCGGAGCCGATGCACGGCAAACTCAGCCGCATCCATCACACCGGCAAAAGCGTGTTCCGCGGCCTGAACAATGATTTCGAAGCCACGCGCTATCATTCCCTCACCCTGGCGCCGGAGAGTGTGCCGGAATCCCTTGAAGTGACGGCCACGACGGCGGATGGCGTTATCATGGGGGTGATGCACAAAAGCCATCCGGTGCACGGCGTGCAGTTCCATCCGGAAAGCATCGCGTCGGAAAACGGCCACGCGCTGTTACAGAACTTCCTGCAGATTGCCGAAGATTTCGCCCGCGTTCCGGCATGAGCAATTTTGGTGAGCTGCTGAAGCGCGTGGTCGGCGGCGCTCATCTCGATGCATCGGAAGCGGCAGAGGCGTTCGGCGCCATCATGCGCGGCGAGGTGAGCGAAATGCATATGGCGGCGCTGCTCACCGCCCTGGCGATGCGCAAGCCTACGGTAGCGGAGATCGTGGGCGCGGTCCGGGCGATGCGCAGCGCGATGCAGACAGTTGCTGCACCGGCCAATGCTGTCGATGTGTGCGGCACCGGCGGCGATGGCTGTGGCACCCTGAATGTCTCCACCGCAACAGCCTTCGTGGTGGCGGCCTGCAGCGTGCCGGTCGCGAAGCACGGCAACCGTAGCATGTCGTCGCAAACCGGCGCTGCCGATGTGCTGGATGCGCTGGGCGTGCCAACGGATCTCGGGCCGGAGGCGGCGGCGGCGAGTTTGCGTGAGACCGGATTCTGTTTCCTGTTCGCCCCGAAATATCACGCGGCGATGAAGCACGTCGCGCCGGTGCGGCGCGAGCTTGGCTTTCGCACTATCTTCAATCTGATCGGGCCGCTCTCGAATCCGGCGGGTGTACGTCGGCAGCTGATCGGCGTTTTCTCAACGGAATGGTTGGAGCCTGTGGCGGAGTCCTTACGCGAACTCGGCACCGAAGCCGCATGGATCGTGCACAGCGATGACGGACTCGATGAGATTTCCATCGCTGCGCCCACGCAGGTTGCGATGCTAGAGGATGGCCGCATTTCCCGTCGCACAGTTACGCCGGAGGATGCCGGCTTGCCGCGCGCGCCCATTTCCGCGATTGCCGGCGGCGATGCGCGCACCAATGCGGCAGCGATTCGCGCCTTGCTGGCGGGGGAGCGATCTGCGTTCCGCGACATAGTGGCGCTGAATGCAGCGGCAGCTTTGCTTGTCGCCGGTCGCGTGGCGGATTTCCGCGAAGGCGCGGCACGCGCAATTGAGGCCATCGATTCCGGGCGCGCCAGAGAGGTCCTCGCGCGCTCCGCATCGGTTTCGGAAATGGCGCCATGACCATTCTCGACAAGATCGCCGCCTACAAGCGCGTGGAGGTGGAAGCCGCGAAGCGGCGCATATCGCGGCATGAGCTGGAACGGCAGATTTCGGGGATGTCCGCACCGCGCGGCTTTCGCGCCCAATTGCAAACCACACACGATACCGGCGCATTTGGGCTGATTGCCGAGATCAAGAAAGCAAGCCCGTCGAAAGGCATCATCCGGGAAGATTTCGATCCGCCAGTGCTGGCCCGCGCCTACGAAAACGGTGGCGCCACCTGCCTATCCGTGTTGACAGATAAGCCATCGTTCCAGGGAGACGTTGCCTTCATTCCGCGTGTGCGCGCCGCCAGCACGTTGCCAGTGCTGCGGAAGGACTTCATGCTCGATCCTTTTCAGGTGGCGGAAGCACGCGCCGCTGGCGCCGACTGCATTCTTATCATACTTGCGATGATCGACGACACAGTGGCGCGCGATCTGATAGATACGTCGAAGCGATACCAAATGGATGCGCTGGTGGAAGTCCACGACGAAGCGGAGTTGAACCGGGCGCTGGCGCTCGACGCCGACATGATTGGCATCAACAACCGTGATCTCAAAACCTTCGTGACAGACCTGAGTGTCACAGAGAGATTGGCATCACGCATTCCGCCGCAAATTCTGGCCGTCGCCGAAAGCGGGCTCGGCACACCTTCCGACCTCGAACGGCTGGCGGAGATCGGCGTCACCACCTTCCTCGTCGGCGAAAGCCTCATGCGGCAGGCCGATGTAGCGGCAGCGACTCGGGCGCTGATTGGCGCTAGGCTGCCGGGATGAGCAAGCTCACCCATCTGGACGAACATGGCGCCGCACGCATGGTCGATGTCTCACACAAGGCGGAAACCGCGCGAGAAGCCGTGGCAGAAGCGATCATCGCGCTGTCGCCGGAAGCCTACGACCTCGCGCTGTCGCCGGATTCGCCGAAAGGCGATGTGCTGGCCACCGCGCGTCTCGCCGGCATCATGGCGGCAAAGAAAACCTCCGAGCTGATCCCGCTCTGTCATCCCATTCCGCTGTCGCATGCGCGTGTCGAATTCGAGCCGCAGGATGAGCTGGCCTCGCTTCGGATTGTCGCCACCACGCGCACCGCTGCCCAGACCGGCGTGGAAATGGAGGCGCTGGTGGCGGCAAGCACCGCCGCGCTCACCATCTACGACATGATCAAGGCGGTCGATCGCAGCGCCGTGATCCGCAGCGTGCGGTTGCTGTCGAAATCCGGCGGCAAGAGCGGTGTATACACCGCAGAAGACTCGTCTTCCGCACCGACAAAATGATTCCCGTCGATGAAGCTGTGCGGCGTGTGGTGGCGGCGTTCTCGCCCGTTGCATGCGAAACGGTGCCAATTGGGCGGGCCGCGGGGCGCGTGCTTGCCGAAGACGTAACGGCGCGTCTCGACCAGCCGCCCTTCCCTGTCTCCGCCATGGATGGGTACGCGGTGCGCGCTAGCGATGTTGCAAGCGCGCCTGTTGTGTTGACAGTGATCGGCTCTGCGCCGGCAGGACTGCCGTTTGCAGCTGAAGTGCATCCCGGCGAAGCAGTTCGCATTTTTACGGGCGGTGTGGTGCCGCGCGGCGCCGACACGATCGTCATTCAGGAGAACACCGACCAGGGACATCCGCGCGTGACAGTCCACGCACCCTCGCCGGCGGGAAAACACATTCGTCCGGCAGCGCAGGATTTCCGATGCGGCGATGTGCTGGCGAAGGCAGGCAAGCGGCTCGCGGCACGCGATTTTGCACTCATCGCGGGCGGCGATGTTCCCGATGTAAGTGTGCGGAAGCGCCCGCGCGTGGTGGTCGCGGCCACCGGCGACGAGCTTTCGCGTCCCGGCGAGCCGCGCAAGCCCGGCGGCATTGTCGCCTCCTCCGTATACGGACTCTGTGCGCTGATCGAGCAATGGGGCGGCGAGCCGCGCGACATCGGCATTCTGCCGGACCAGATGGAGTCGATTGCGCAAATCGCCGAGACCGCAGCGGATGCCGATCTGATTGTGACGCTTGGGGGCGCCTCCGTCGGCGATCACGACCTTATCCAGCGTGCACTCTGCCCCAGAGGCTTCGTGCTGGATTTCTGGAAGATCGCCATGCGGCCGGGCAAGCCGTTGATTTTCGGCCGCCTGGGAACAACGCCGCTGCTCGGCCTGCCGGGCAATCCGGTAAGCGCGTATGTTTGCGCTCTGCTGTTCCTGAAGCCCGCGCTGGGCGCGCTGCTTGGCGCCAGCGCCGAGTCCGGAACGTTGACTGCGCGGTTGGCGGCGCCGATGGCCGCGAACGACAGCCGGCAAGATTATGTGCGCGCGCGGGTGTTTCATCGCGCCGGCGAGCTGTGGACTGAGCCGTTCCAGGTGCAGGATTCTTCGATGCAGAAGGCACTTGCGGATGCCGATGTCCTCGTCATCCGCGCCCCGGACGCCCGCGCTGCCGGCGAAGGCGATTCGGTGCCGATTATTCCCCTCGGATAGTCCTCAGATAAAATTGCCTCTTGACGGCGATAGCGAACCAAAATAGAACAATTGCGGATTGTTGCGCCTTTGTTTCGAGCCTGGCGGGGCTCCAGGAGAACCAGATGCTGACCAAGAAGCAATATGAGCTGCTGATGTTCATCCATGAGCGGGTGCGGGAAAGCGGCATTCCGCCCTCCTTCGACGAAATGAAGGAGGCGTTGGACCTGAAGTCCAAATCCGGGATTCATCGGCTCATCACAGCGCTGGAAGAGCGCGGTTTCATCAAGCGCCTGCAGAAGCGGGCCCGCGCGCTGGAGATCGTGAAGCTGCCGGAGAATCTGGCCGACACGTTGCGCCCCGCAACCAGCCGCAGTCAGGCGCAGCGCATGACACATGCGCCGGGCGCTCGTCCGCTGCGCGGCGAAGCGCGCATTCCAGCCGATACCCGCAGCGCCGGCAGTCCGCGGCGCGGCGACGGCGATGGCGCAGCCACGGTGTCCGTGCTGGGGCGGATCGCAGCGGGCACGCCAATCGAGGCGCTGCAGAACAAGGTGTCGGAAGTGCCGGTCCCGGCAAGCATGCTGGGCCGCGGCGATCATTATGCGCTGGAGGTCGCCGGCGATTCGATGATCAACGCCGGCATTCTCGACGGCGACACGGTGATCATTCAGCAGGCGGATTCCGCGAACACCGGCGAAATCGTGGTGGCGCTGGTGGACGAAACCGAAGCGACCTTGAAACGGCTGCGCCGCAGAGGCGATTCGATTGCCCTGGAAGCCGCGAATCCGGCGTATGAAACTCGCCTCTATGGTGCGGATCGCGTGCGAATTCAGGGTAAGCTGGTGGGTCTCATTCGGCGATACTGACGGCGCGGGGGCGGCAGGCTCCACGGCCGCGCGCCGCGCACATCCTGTGCCGTATCGACGGCAATGCCGTCTGTCAGCCACACGGCATAGGCGCCGTTGCGTGCGACATCGAACCGGTCGATCACCAGCGAAGGCCCGGTGCAGTGCCGGCGCGTCGGGATCACGCTGACGACGATCTCGGCGGTTGCGCAATCCTCCTGCAGTGCATCGGCTTTCATCGCGGCTGCCAGCAGCATCCCGTTTTGATGCGCAATACATCCGTAAGAATCGCACGAAACGCCATCGGCTCGCGTGGCAAGCGCTTGCGGCAGTGTGCGTGAGTCTCCATCGCGCTTCAGCTATTCTTGCGCGGAGTATTTGTCCGCAGGCGGACGAAGCAGGCGCAGGCGCCCGTCCATATCTCGAATCGCTACGGTGAGTCCGTCGCGCGCGATCAGCACATCCGGTGGTTTCGAAGTAAAGATCAGCCACGCTGCAACCGCCGCCGGCACGAGTCCAAGCCAGCGCCAGTGTCCCCGCCATAGCGCGACCCATAGCCCGCCCACGGTCAGGCACACGAGACCTGACATCGGCCATGCTGAGACCAGCGACACCGATCCCGGCAGATGCGAAACCCAGCGGCCCATGGCAAGCATCGCCTCAATGCCCAAACCCATCACCCGCAACGGATATTCATCGAGTCCGATGGGCATGAGAAAAATCGCCAGTGCCGCCGCGGGCATGGTGAGGAACGCCATGATCGGCATAGCGAGCAGATTGCCGAGCACCGCGTAATGCGTAGCGCGATCGAAATGGAAGGCGGCGTAAGGCGCAGTGGCGACGCTGCCGACGAAACTCGTGGTGGCGATTCCGCGCATGTAGCGTCGCACCCCCGGCAACGGCAGCGCGTTTTCGGAACGCTGGCGGGAGCGCTCCCATTCCGCAACAGCGACCAGGCCCACCACGGCCGCAAACGACATCTGGAACCCGGGCTCCAGAATGCTTTCGGGCCGCAGCAGCAGAATGATGATAGCGGCCAACCCAACCGAGCGCACGAGATCGCCGGCCGGTCGAACAGAATCGCGACCAGCATCACCGTGAGCATGATGTAGGCACGCGTGGCGGGCGTCGCCGCACCGCTGATGATCAGATAGAAGGTCGCGCTGCCAAGGGCCGCAGCGGCCGCCCACTTTTTGATGGGCTGCGTCAGGGCAATCGCCGGGAACAGCGCGAGTAGCGCACGCACCGCCCAGAACAGTCCCAGGCCCACCAACGCCATGTGCAATCCTGCAATCGCCAGCACATGCGCAAGGCCGGCATCGCGCAGGGCCGACTCGTCATCTTCGGATATGCCGCCCCGGTCGCCGGTGATGAGGGCCGACGCGATGGCGCCGGTGCTGCCGGGCAGGACAGAATGAATCCGAGCGGACACGCGCACGCGCAATGACTCGATTTCGATATGCACGCGCTCCGCGATAGACGGCGCGCGTGCAGCGGTGATCCATTTCGGCCGGCCATAAGCATAGCCGACCCCTCCGATCCCGCGGAAATAGGCAGCGCGGCCGAAATCGTAGTCGCCTGGCTCTGCCGGTGCGGGCGGGGGCAGCAGCACCGCGCGCACCCCGATCCACTCACCCGGCTTTAACGCATCTCCGCCGCTGCGGACGGAGATGCGCACGCGCTTCGGCATATCGTTGGTATGCAGATCCTGCATATCCGCCAGCGTCAGCACCACGCGCACACCTTTGCCGTGCAGCTCGACAGTCTCAACGCGTCCCCGAAGCAAGGACGGACCGACACGATGCGACAACACGGGTGCCGCCACGGAATCGGTCCGGTGCTTCGCGATGCCGAAGCCGATCAGAACCGCCGCGATGCAGGAAAGCGCAGCACGCGAGCCGCTCGCCTGCGCGCCGAGGGAAGCGATGGCCAGAAGCAGCCCGGAACTTCCCAGCGCCAGTCCGAGAAGAGAAGCCGGTTCGCTCGGCAGCGCAAAGTACACCGCAATGCCGGTTCCGAACGCGACCGGCAGCCATAGAACCCAGCGCTCGCGCTCGGCAAGCGCGCACTGCACAATCCAGGGAAGGAGCGCGAGTCGGCGCGCGTCCGCGCCACCGCCTGACGCTGCTGCAGGCGCGCCGGGCACCAGCGGCCGAAATGAGAAAAGCGGACCTACCCCCACGGAAACCGGTTTGCTAGAAGCCTCGCCGTCACCTTGCGGGCCTGTTACGCAGGCCGGCCCCGAAGAACCTCACTATGGCCGAAAACGAAAAGCCCGTCTTGCGGTTTGCACCCTCTCCGACCGGATTTCTGCACATCGGCGGCGCGCGCACCGCCCTCTTCAACTGGCTCTATGCCCGCCACACCGGCGGCAAATTCCTGCTGCGGATCGAAGATACGGATCGCCAGCGTTCCACCACTGAAGCTATCGCGGCCATTTTGGATGGACTTTCCTGGCTGGAGCTCAAGTGGGACGGCGAGCCGATCTATCAGTATGCGCGCGCGGCGCGGCACCGCGAAATCGCCGAACAGCTGCTGGCGAAAGGCAACGCCTATCGCTGTTACACAACGCCCGCGGAGCTGGAGGAAATGCGCGCCAGGCAGCGGGCTGAAGGAAAGCCCATGCGCTATGACGGACGCTGGCGCGATCGCGATCCATCGGAAGCGCCGGCTGACGCTCCTTTCGTCATCCGGTTGAAGGCGCCACAAGCCGGCGAAACCATGGTGCATGACATGGTGCAGGGCGATGTGCGCTTCGCCAACGAGAATCTCGACGACATGGTGCTGCTGCGCTCCGACGGCACGCCGACCTACATGCTGGCGGTGGTGGTGGACGATTATGACATGGGCATCACGCACATCATCCGCGGCGACGACCATCTGAACAACGCCGCGCGACAGCTGCAGCTGATTGAGGCAATGAGGTGGCCGGTGCCGATCTACGGCCATCTGCCCCTGATCCACGGGCCGGATGGTGCCAAATTGTCCAAACGCCATGGCGCACTGGCGGTGGATGCCTATCGCGAGATGGGGTACTTGCCCGAAGCCATGCGCAATTACCTGCTGCGGCTGGGCTGGAGCCACGGCAATGACGAGATCATCTCGACCGAACAGGCGATCGGGTGGTTCGATCTTGAGCACATCGGCCGCAGTCCGGCGCGCTTCGATTTCAAGAAGCTCGACAATCTGAACGCGCACTACATTCGCGCCACGCCGGATGCCGCGCTGGTGGATGATGTCGCGGCACTGCTCGGTCGCATGCAGCCGCCGCGACAACTGTCCGAACTTGGCCGCAAGCGCCTTCTCGCGTTGATGCCGGCGCTGAAGGAGCGTGCCAAGACGCTAGTGGAGTTGGTAACCGCGGCGGAGTTTCTCTACGCGGATGGCCCCACTGTCCCCGATGTACAAGCCGAGAAGGCGCTCTCGCCGGAAGTCCGGATTCTTCTGCGGGACGAAATCCTGCCGTCCTTCGCACATGCGGAATGGACCGCGGAAGGTCTCGAAACGGCGGCCAGGGGCTTGGCCGAGCGGCTGGGGATGAAGCTCGGCCAGGTTGCGCAGCCCATACGAGCGGCAGTCACCGGAAAGACGGCTTCGCCGCCCATCTTCGAGGTTTTGGCGGTTCTGGGCCGGGAAGAATCACTTCTTCGCCTAAGGGCTTGTGCTGGCTGAAACGGTGCGGTCTGCGGGCAGTTACAAACAGGGTGACGCCGGCGGGTTTCCAGCCTATATGATGTTGCAGTGCACAATAACCGTATCCGAAAGGGTCGTAGGATGAACGTCAGAAAAGCCGTGCCCGCCGGTTCAGCCACCCTCGTCTATCAGAACAAATCCTTTGAGCTGCCGGTGCTGGCCGGCACGGAAGGCCCGCACGTCGTGGACATCCGCAAGCTCTACGGCGAGGCCGATGTCTTCACCTACGATCCCGGGTTCACCTCCACTGCCAGCTGCGAAAGCGACATTACCTTCATCGACGGTGACCGGGGCATTCTTCTGTATCGCGGCTATTCCATCGACGATCTGGCGCAGCACTCCAACTTCCTCGAAGTCTGCTTCCTGCTGCTTTACGGCAAACTGCCGGATAAGAAAGAGATGGCGGTTTTTCATCGCTCCATCACCCACCACACCATGGTGCACGAGCAGCTGGCCTCATTCTTTCACGGCTTCCGGCGTGATGCGCATCCGATGGCGATCATGTGCGGGGTGGTGGGCGCGCTGTCCGCCTTCTATCACGACTCCACCGACATCACCGATCCCAAGCAGCGCGAAATCGCCAGCCACCGGTTGGTGGCCAAAATCCCCACCATCGCAGCGATGGCCTACAAGTATTCGACGGGCCAGCCATTCGTGTATCCGCTGAACAATCTCGGCTACACGGAAAACTTCCTGCGCATGACGTTCGCCGTGCCGGCCGAGGAGTACAAGGTCAATCCGGTGCTTGCGAAAGCGCTGGACACCATTTTCATCCTGCACGCCGATCACGAGCAAAACGCATCCACCTCCACCGTGCGGCTAGCGGGTTCCTCCGGGGCCAATCCGTTCGCCTGCATAGCCGCGGGCATTGCCTGCCTGTGGGGACCGGCGCATGGCGGCGCGAATGAGGCGGCGTTGAAAATGCTGGAGGAGATCGGCACTGTCGATCGCATTCCGGAATACATCAAGCGCGCGAAGGACCCGAACGACAGTTTCCGGCTGATGGGCTTCGGTCATCGCGTGTACAAAAATTATGACCCGCGCGCCAAGGCGATGCAGGCGGAATGCCACGCCGTCCTTGATGAACTGGGCATTCACGACGAGCCCCTGTTGAAGGTAGCCCTCGAGCTTGAGCGCATCGCCCTGCAGGACGAATACTTCGTCCAGAAGAAGCTGTATCCGAATATCGATTTCTACTCCGGCATCACGCTGCGGGCGCTTGGATTCCCGACCAGCATGTTCACGGTGCTTTTTGCGCTGGCCCGGACGGTGGGCTGGATCGCCCAATGGCAGGAAATGATCGAAGATCCCGACCAGAAGATCGGGCGTCCGCGCCAGCTTTACACCGGCCAAAAGCGACGGAGCTACACACCCGTCGAGGACCGCGTGATCACCAAGCCGTCATAGGCCGGTTCGACGCCGTCCGGCAGCGCGCGCTTCAGTGCCTCGTAATCCAGATCCATGTGGAGATTGGTGAGGACCGCGCGGCGCGGCTTCACCCGCGCGATCCAGGCCAGCGCCGTCTCCACATTGGCGTGGGTTGGGTGCGGCGTGTGGCGCAGCGCATCCAGAATCCAGCAGTCGATGCCCTCCAGCATGGCGAAGGCTTCCTCGGACAGTCCATTCACATCCGGCGAGTAGGCGAGCGATCCGAAGCGAAAGCCAAGCGACTGAATGCGCCCATGCTGCTGCCAAAAGGGCAGCACCGGCAATGCACCACCCTCGCCGGGAATTTCAAACGGCTCTCCCGGCGCAATCTCGTGCGCTGTCACGATCGGCGGGTATTCGCTGGACGGTGGTGTTTCGAAAATATAGCCGAATTTCTGCTTCAGAATATCGAGGCAGTGTCGGTCCGAATACAAATCCACACGGCGGTGCATGTTGAACGCAACCGCGCGCAGGTCATCGAGGCCGTGCGTCTGGTCGGCGTGGTCATGGGTGATGAGCACGCCATCCAGATGTGCGCAGCGCGCATCCAGCAACTGCTCGCGGAGATCCGGCGAGGTGTCCACCAGCACAGTCGTCGCTGCCTGCCCGTCGCGGCGACGCACGAGAACGGAGCAGCGCCGGCGGCGGTTCTTCTGATTGGCGGGATCGCAGGCGCCCCAATCACCCGCGCCGTCCGGACCGCCGATCCGCGGCACGCCGGTGGAAGAGCCGCAGCCCAGAATGGTGACTTCGAACGTCGCGCTCACGGACGTTCCGTCCGCGTGAACAGGCGGAAGAAGTTGTCCGTGGTGGCGGCGGCGAGTTCGGGAAAGCTCACGCCTTTCAATTCAGCAAGTGTTGCCGCAGTGTGTTTCACAAAGGCCGGTTCGTTGCGCTTGCCGCGAAATGGCTGCGGCGCCAGATATGGCGCATCGGTTTCCACCAGCAGGCGATCCAGCGGCACGGTCTTCAGCACCTCACGCAGCGCTTCGGATTTCTTGAACGTCGCAATGCCCGAGGCGGAAATACAAAAGCCGAGTGCCAGCGCCGCATCGGCGAGCCGCTGCGTGCCGGTGAAGCAATGGATCAGGCCGGTGAAAGCGCCCTGTCCCATCTCCTCTTCCAGGATGGCGATGGTGTCGTCCTCCGCATCGCGGGTGTGAACGATCAGCGGCAGTTTGAGTTCGCGCGCCGCCGCGATATGGGCGCGAAAATTGGAGATCTGCGTCTCGCGCGGGCTGTGCGCATAATAATAATCGAGCCCGGTTTCGCCGATGCCGACCACCTTCGCATTTTTCGCTTGTTCGATCAGCGGCGCGGCGTCTTCGAGGGGCTCGACTTTCGCCTCATGCGGATGGATGCCGACGGAGCAGTAGACGTTGTCGAACTGCTCGGCCACGGCCAGCACCTGCGGGAATTTCGCAAGCGTGGTGCCGATGCTAACGCACACCTGCACATCCGCTTCGCGCGCGCGCCGCAACACCGCGTCCAGCTCCGGCGCAAATTCTGGAAAATCGAGATGGCAGTGACTGTCGACAAGCATGCAGGGTTAGCGGGCGGTTCGACTGGCGGACTGAATGGCGCGAATAGAGGACACAATCGTCTGCCGCGGTTCCAGATGCAATGCGACTGCGCGATCGAAATTTGCCCTCACCTGTTCCCAAGCCTCGATCCATCGGCGCAGTCCTGCCGCACCTTCCGCGTGTGCGCGCTTGCGAATTCTCTCCTCAAGCGCCTGGACAAGAAAGTCGCCGAAGGCGGGCAAACGATCGCTGGCGCGGCCGACGCGGTCGGCGAGCGCAAACAAAGCTGTCACATTGGGCACGGCCGCTTCATCCACCATCCGCGAGACATCGCGTGCCAACACCAACGTATCTTCGTCAGCCAGCGTCAGCGCAGCGCCAAGGGAACCGCCCGCGAGCTTTGCAAGGGCGTTACGATCCGCGTCCTTCATCTTTGGCAGGTGCTGTATTAGTTCGACGGCGAGGACCGTTTCATCCAATGGCCGCAAATCGAGTCGTTGGCAGCGCGAGCGAATGGTCGGCAGCAATTTCCCGGGCGCGTTGGACAGCAGCATCAACATGGAGCGCGCAGGCGGCTCCTCCAGTGCCTTGAGCAGCGCGTTCGCGGCCTGATCGCTCATGTCGTCGGCCGTATCGACGATGGCAATGCGCCAGCCACCCGCACCCGATGTCATCCCGAAGAATCCCGAGAGTCGGCGGATCACATCGACCGACGTTTCCGTCATCAGCTTGCCGGTCCTTGGATGAAGTCCACGCGTCAGCACCAGCAATCCGGGATGCGCGCCGGCGGCGACTTGCAGCGACACCGGATCGTTTGGCGGCACTGACAAATCTTGCGGCCCGGCATCTGTCGCGCCGTAGCGCAGCAGGTAACGTGACATGCGATAGGCGAACGTGGCCTTGCCAATGCCTGGCGGTCCAGTGAGCAACCAGCCCTGCGGCGGCCGCCCGGAACGAATGGCGCGGGCGGCGCGCGCGAGCGCCTCATCCTGCCCCATGAGCCGAAAGGTTTCACGCGGATGCGGAAAGCCTTCGATACGATCCGTTTCTTCGATCTCTTCGCTGCGCGCGCGCTTCGCCATGGCTAGAGCTTAAACTCCGTGGCAATCACACTCCAGATTCGCTGCGCCACCTCGTCCGGCGGTGCGCTGGTATTGATCAATACACAACGTTTTGGCTCGCGCCTGGCAAGTCCCTGAAAGTAACCGCGCAGACGTTCATGAAAAGCATGATCGAATTTCTCGAAGCGGTCTTCGGCGTGATGACGCGAACCAATGCGGTTCATGGCATCTTCAACCGGAACGTCGAGAATAATGGTGAGGTCCGGCCGAAAGCCGCCGATGGAAACCTGCTCGATGTGCCGGATAGCGTCCGGATCTACACCGCGGCCAGCACCCTGATAGGCGAACGTAGAATCCGTGAAGCGATCGCAGATCACCCATTTGCCCCATTCCAGCGCAGGCCGGATGGTGCGCGCCACATGATCCGCACGCGCCGCAAACATCAGCAAAGTTTCGACGAGCGGGTCCCAGCGCCCGGGCTCGCCTTCAACAAGTAATTTCCGAATCTGTTCTGCACCCGACGAACCGCCGGGCTCGCGCGTCACGATGTTTTCAATGCCGCGCGCAGCGAGTGCCTGGGACAGCCGTTGGGCGTGTGTTGATTTTCCTGCGCCCTCCCCGCCTTCGAGCGTGATGAAGCGCGCGGGAGAGGCTGCTTTCATTTTTGGCCGGCAATCAGCGCATGCAAACCCGTGAAGATGCGGCTGATAAACCCGGCGGAACCGACATCCGCTGCAGCATACAGCGGAACGTTCAGGTCTGGCGCATTGGGCGCCGTCACATTGAGGCTGCCGATGCGCTGACCTTTGCTCACGGGCGCCTTTACCGGGCCGTCATAGTTCACGGTGACTTTCATTCCGGCGCGTGCTTCCGGCGTTAGTGTGACGGCCAGAGTCTTCCCCGTCGTCAACGGAACTGTCTCGCGCTCGCCCTGCCAGACCTGTGCGTCGGCAACGGTGTCGGTGGGTGAAAACAGTTTGTATTGGCGGAATTCGCGGAATGCGAGGCCGAGAATCCGCGCGGCTT
>DATAVW010000085.1:0-30174 GCA_036267515.1 Rhizomicrobium sp. | reverse complement strand
GATTTCCAGACCAGGTTGGCCCGCTTCCAGCGCAGCCAACGCTCCCCCGTCGCCACTCACAATGTCCCCCACTACTTTTTCTATGCTATGTCAGAAATTCTACACAATTGTTGAGTTGACGGGAAGAGCGATTCGGCATTCTCCCTCCGTTGCCGGGCGCCCCGGGGCGGGCTAGTACCGGCGCGGGGTTCCGAGGCGCCGACCGAGATGCTGTTCACCGGCCGCTACGTGGTTCCGGCTCCTCCAAAAGCGGTGTGGGACGCTCTGAACGATCCCGATGTTCTGAAAGTTTCTATTCCCGGTTGCGAGACTCTGGAGAAATTGGACGCCAGCCACTTCAATGGCTCAGTGAAAATCAAGATCGGACCGGTGAATGCCACTTTCAAAGGCAAGGTGGAGTTCACAGAACAACAGCCGACCCAGCGCTGTGTTCTGAAAGGCGAAGGGCAAGGAGGCGTGGCCGGCTTCGCGAAGGGTGAGGCAGAAATTCTCCTCGCGGCGGAGGATGATGGGACGGCCCTGTCCTACACGGCGAAAGCAACCGTCGGTGGACGGCTTGCGCAAGTCGGTCAGCGGTTGATCGATGGCGCAGCGCGGCAGATCGCGGACGATTTTTTCTCCCGCTTCTGTGCCGAAGCAACCACGATGCAGACCGTGGCCACGCCGGCCGACCCGGAAATGGCGCTCGCCCCACCGCCACAGGTGCTTCAGGATCCCGAACCGGTGTTCAACAAACCCGAAGGGCTTGCGCCCGAAATCTGGGTCGTCGGATTGATTGCCATCATCGTCATCCTGCTGATCCTGTTCGGGCTGGTGCTATAATCGTGCTTGACGCTGGCAAGAGCGGTGCGGAATGCCACTCGCATATGTAAGGAACGTGCGATGACAGCGGTGACTCTGACGGTGAATGGCGAGCGACAAACCGCAGATGTAGAAGACCGCACGTTGCTGGTTTATTTCCTGCGCGACAACCTCCGCCTCACCGGCACCCATATTGGCTGCGACACCAGCCAGTGCGGCGCCTGCGTGGTGCTGCTGAACGGACGGGCAGTGAAATCCTGCACCGTCTTCGCGGTCCAGGCTTCCGGCGCAGACATCATCACCATCGAAGTCGTGGCGAAGGACGAAAAGCTGCATCCGGTGCAGGAGGCCTTCCGCGATCACCACGGCCTGCAATGCGGCTTCTGCACGCCCGGCATGATTATGACCGCCATCGACCTCATCCGGCGCAAGCCCGAACTCGACCGCAACACCATTCGGCGGGAGCTGGAAGGCAACCTCTGCCGTTGCACCGGCTACCATAACATCGTGAACGCGATCGAAGCTGCGGGAAAGCAAATGGCCGAGGCGGCCGCGTGATCCCTTATCCCTTCACCTATCATCGCGCGAAGTCGTTGCAGGACGCCGAAGCCATACTGGCGTGCTCGCCGGATGCCAGATTGCTGGCCGGCGGCCATTCGCTCATTCCGGCGATGAAGCTGCGGCTCGCCAATCCCGCTACGCTGATCGACATTTCCGGCTTGGCCGAGCTTTCTTACATCCGCGAGCGCGAGGGTTGCATCGCCATCGGTGCGATGACCAGGCATTTCGAAGTGATGACTTCGGATATTATTCGCCGGCGCATTCCGGCACTCGCGCAGCTTGTTTCCGAAATCGGCGATCCGGCAGTTCGCCACATGGGTACCATCGGCGGCTCGGTCGCCAACAATGACCCCGCCGCTGATTATCCGGCGGCTGTTCTCGGCCTCGGCGCGACAATCGCAACCACGCGCCGGAGCCTTTCGGCGGACGACTTTTTCACCGGCATGTTTTCGACCGCACTGGAAGAGGGCGAAATCATCACAGAGATCCTGTTTCCCGTTCCCAGACGCGCGGCCTATATGAAATTTGCCAATCCCGCCTCGCGTTACGCCATGGTAGGTGTGTTCGTCGCCGAAACGGATGCTGGTATTCGCGTGGCGGTCACCGGTGCTGCGTCGTGCGTGTTCCGTGTGCCCGAGATGGAATCGGGGTTGGCACAGAACTTCGTCCCGGAAGCTGTCACATCCATTTCAATATCGGCAGATAACCTTAATTCCGATATCCACGGCTCGGCGGAATATCGTGCCCATTTGGTAAGCGTGATGGCCAAGCGCGCTGTCGCGGCAGCGGTCGAGAACCGCACGTGAGCACCGTTTCGACAAACGACGTGTTGGAAATGGCGCAGTCCTGGCTCGAAGCCGGCCACCGGGTGGCGATTGGAACCGTCGTAAAAACCTGGGGCTCGGCGCCACGGCCTGCCGGCAGCCAGATTGCGGTCCGCGATGACGGGGCGTTCGCCGGCTCCGTCTCCGGTGGTTGCGTGGAAGGGGCGGTAATCGAAGCGGCGCAGACGGCGATGCGCGATGGCCGTCACCGGACCTTGGAATTCGGCGTCAGCGACGAGCAGGCGTGGTCTGCCGGTCTTGCGTGCGGCGGGCGGATCGAAATCTTCGTCGAGCCGGTGACGGAATGAACCGCGAGGTTCTGCGCGCCCTCAATGACGCGCGCTGTCAAAACCGGGCAATCGTGCGCGCGCTCGACCCTGTTTCCGGCGAAGAACGCCTGATCGATCCGGGGGCGAACAGTTCGCCGCTGGAAATCGCTGCCGCCAAGGCGGCGCGGGCCGATCACAGCAGTTCTGTCGAGATCGATGGCCGCGTATGGTTCCTCACCGTCTATAATCCGCCGCTCGATCTGGCTGTGGTCGGCGCCGTGCATATCGCACAGCCTTTGTCCGCGATGGCGCAACTCGCCGGCTACAAAGTGCGGATCATCGATCCGCGGACCGCGTTTGCGACCGCCCGGCGGTTTCCAAACCTCGCCATTTCACACGATTGGCCGGATGAAGCTCTGGCTACCGCACCGCTGGGCCGGCGTAGCGCGCTGGTCGCGCTGACGCACGATCCCAAGGTGGATGACCCCGCGCTCACCGTCGCACTCAGATCCGATTGCTACTACATCGGCGCGCTGGGATCGAAGAAGACACATGCCGCGCGCCGCGAACGGCTGAGGCAGCATGGCTTCTCCGATGCAGAACTCGATCGTATTCACGGCCCAGTTGGGCTTCCAATCGGCGCGCGGTCGCCGGCGGAAATCGCCGTCGCCATTCTTGCCGAGATGACGCTCAGACTGCGCACGGATACCAATGCTGGACTCCCCCCCGCACGCGAGCCTGAATACGTTGATCAGGTTCGGCCGCTGGAACGGCTGGCGTAGCTTCTGCGTGAGGTCATCTCATCCCGCGTGATCACGCCGTCACCGTTACGATCCATACGCGCGAAGGTTTTCTGCTGCGATGCCGAAAATTCCTGCATGGTCAGCTTGCCATCGTGGTTGGCGTCGAGCCGCTGGAAGGCGCGCGCGCTGGTTGTTTCCGCCCGCGAACCCTGCATCGCGGTGAACTGGTCTTTCGTCAGTCCATTTCCCTTCGCCGCCGCCGCGAACTGTTGATGCAACGCCTGATCCAATTCTGCGCGCGTGACCTTTCCGTCGTGGTTGAGATCGTCTCGCGAACAGAAGCTGCCCGCGCCGCGCGCGCCGCCGCGATGGCTGCGGCTCCCGCCTTGCGCCGCCCAGCCGGCATTCCGCGGACGACAGAGGATCATACCCGCGGACTGCTTGTCCGCCCGCTCGAAGCTTGCACGAATGGGATTGGCGAATTCGTCGAAGGTGAGCTTGCCGTCGCCATTCCAGTCGGCACGGCGGAAGGTCTGGTCCGCATGCTGATGAAGGTTGTGGGTGCGGAAGCCCTCAAACTGTTTTTCCGTCATCAGCTTGGAGCCGCCGGTGGCTTCGGCAAAGTGCTGCGCCGTCGCCTTGTTGAACTCGTCCCGCGTGACCTTGCCGTCGTGGTTCAGGTCATACTCGGAAAGAAACCGCTGGCCGACACGCCCGTGGCTGCGTGGCGGAGGCGCCTGATGTGCATTCTGTTGATGGCCCGAAGCCCCTGGCTGCATGGCGGCGCCCGCCACGCCGACACCGGCAATCACCACAGCGCCCGCAATGAGCGCATAACGAACCGATTCTGCATGATTTCCCCCTGTGAGCCTTCCCTCTCCCAACCTACTTAACTTTCTCCATGTCGCGAAGATTTGTCCAATGTTCTCGTAAAGGTCGCAGTGCGGCCGGCTACGCGGACCCTGCGAACAATTGCGACAAATGCCGATTGCCTCCCGGCAAGGAACGCCCCATCGTCATCGCACGGTGACGATCATGGTCCGGGAAGACACAAAACCTCATGTGCTGATCGTGGAGGACGCGCGAGATATTCGCGATCCCCTGGCGCGCTATCTGCGCGAACACGGTTACCGCACGACCACGGCGGCGGATGCACTGGCCGCCCGCAAGGCGCTGCGCAGTTCGGGGATCGATCTGGTGGTTCTCGACATCATGATGCCGGGTGAGGACGGCCTTGGCCTGTGCCGCTCTATCCGCGAGAGCTCGCAAACTCCGGTCATCCTGCTCACCGCCCGCGGCGAAGAGGTCGACCGCATCATCGGACTCGAAATGGGCGCTGACGACTATATCGCCAAGCCCTTCAGCCCGCGCGAGCTGATCGCCCGGATCGCTGCTGTGCTTCGCCGGACGCAGGCCCTTCCGCCCCGGCAACGGCCGCCGGAAGCCGAGCACATCCGCTTCGGTGACTGGATGCTCGACACCGGCCAGCGCGAGCTGATTGGGGCGGACGGCGTCGCCACGGCGCTCTCCAGTGGAGAATTCAGCCTGCTGCGGGCACTGATCGAGCGGCCGAAGATTTCCCTCACCCGCAACCAGCTGCTCGATCTCACCAAGGGCCGGGATGCGGAGCTGTTTGACCGCAGCATCGACAATCATGTGAGCCGTCTGCGCAGAAAGCTGGAACCGGACCCTAAAAATCCGCGATATATAAAGACCGTTTGGGGTGGGGGTTATATGTTCGCGGTGGATCCGACTTTCGAATGACATTTGGCTTCTGGCCGCGAACGCTCGCTGCCCAGCTGGTGATCGTAACCGCAGCCGCGGTGCTGCTGTCCAATCTGGCGGTCGCGGCATGGTTCACGACAGGGCAGCAGCGGCTGACCGAGAGTGCACTGACCGACCGGCTGATCGACCGTGCCGTTTCCTCGGCAGCCCTGCTTGCCTCCATTCCAGCAAAACAACGCGCGCCTGCCGCGCACGCATTGAGTTCCGGTGTCTGGAATTTCCAGGTGCATCGCGGACCCGCACTTTACACGGACATGAATGCGCAGGAACGGGCCCTCGCCACCCGGATCGAGGCACTGTTACCGAAGGGCAAAACACACCGGACCGTTCTGGTGGAATTACGCGCGCCTACAGCAGAGGACAGAAAACACCGATCGGACGCGCAATCGGTCACGGAAATCATGATTCCGCTGGTACGCGGCACCCAGCTGCTCACCACCTTCTATCGTCCCCCACCAGCACCCTGGCCAGTGCAATCCTTCGTGGCGACCGCCGTTGCCATCGTGATGACGTCGCTGGCCGCGGCACTCGTGGCGGGGCGCGTGGCGCGTCCGCTGGGAAAGCTCGCTGCCGCAGCGTCGGTTGCCGCCCGCGGTGGAGCGGCGCCACGCGTTCCCGAACAGGGGCCGGATGACGTGCGCCGGGCCGCTTCCGCCTTTAATGCGATGAACGATCAGGTGACCCGCACGATGGAAAGCCAGCGGCAATTGCTGTCGGCCGTAGGTCATGATTTGCGCACGCCGATTACGGCGATGCGCATCAACACCGAATTCATCGAGGATGGGGACACCCGCGAGCGGATCGAAAAGAACATTGAAGAGCTGCAGGAACTGACGGAAGCCGTGCTGTCGGCGGCCAAGGGGGTGGGCTGGGAGCAGATGCGCAAGATTGATCTTGCTGCCCTTGCCGAAAGTCTTTGTGCCGATCTCGAGGAAATGGGAAAGCCCGTGGCGTGGGAAGCGCACGATGCAGCCCCCCTTTGCTGTCGCCCGAATGAAATCCGCCGTGCCGTGCGGAACCTCATCGAGAATGCGATCGCGTACGGAAAGAAGGCGGATGTTCATCTTGAGGCATCGCCGGAGCGGTATGAGATCGTGGTCGAGGACGAAGGACCGGGGATTCCGCAAGGGGATATGGAACGGGTGTTCGAGCCGTTCGTGCGGCTGGAAACCTCCCGCAGCACAGAGACAGGAGGCTCGGGCCTGGGGCTGACGCTGGTCAAGGCAATCGCCCAAGGACACGGGGGCACGATTCGCCTGGAGAACCGCGGGGAATCCGGTCTCCGCGCCATCCTCTGTTTGCCGCGGGAAACGGCTGGCGCGTAATCTCTGCCCGATGAAATTCGGACCCGTACCGCTCGCCGACGCGCAAGGGGGCATTCTCGCCCACAGCAAGCGTGTTGGCGGACGCGTGCTGAAGAAGGGCCACGTGCTCAGCGGCGGCGACATCGCGCAGCTTCGCGATGCTGATATCGGCGAAGTTGTTGTCGCACGGCTGGAGGATGGCGATGTTCCGGAAAACGATGCCGCCGCAAGGATTGCACAGCACCTTGCCGGCGACGGCATTCGCGTGGAGCAGGCCTTTACCGGCCGCGCGAACCTGTACGCGACGAAATCCGGACTTCTGCTCATCGATACCGGTGGCATCAACCGCATCAACGCCGCTGATGATTCCATCACCGTGGCGAGCTTGCCGCCGTTTGAGCGGGTTGAGGCCGCGCAAATGGTGGCGACGGTCAAGATCATTCCCTTTGCCGCGCCGCGCCGTGCGGTGGAAAAGATTGAGCAACAGACCACCCAATCGCCGCTCGCAGTTGCTTCATTCCGTCGACGTGCTGCGGCGCTGATCCTGACGACGCTGCCCGACACGCGCCCGGCGCTGCTGGAGAAGACGCGGAACGCAATCGAACACCGCGTCCGCGGCATCGGCTCCGAACTGGTCTTCCAACGCGATGTTCCGCACACGGAACAGGGCGTGGCCGACGCGCTCAAGGAAGCTGCCGGGGCGGCCGATCTCATTCTCGTATTCGGCGCCAGCGCCATCACCGACCGGCGCGATGTTGTTCCTGCGGCCGTGGAGTTGGCGGGCGGGAGAATCGAACATTTCGGCATGCCGGTGGACCCGGGCAATCTTCTGATGATCGGGACGTTGAACAATGCCGATGTTGTCGGGCTGCCGGGTTGCGCCCGCTCTCCGAAGCTCAACGGCTTCGATTTCGTGCTGTGGCGGCTGGCCGCCGGCTTGCCGGTTGGAAAGACCGAAATTGTCGGCATGGGTGTCGGCGGTTTGCTGATGGAGATTCCCGTCCGGCCGCAACCACGCGAAGAGAAGCCGGCCATAGCGGCACCGAAGATTGGCGCCGTGGTGCTGGCGGCGGGGGCTTCGTCTCGCATGGGCAGTGACAAGCTGCTGACGGAATTGGGCGGCCAGCCGATGGTGCGCCGCGTGGTAGAGGCCGTGCTTGGCAGCGAGGCATCAGCCGTAATTGTGGTGACCGGCCACAAGGCCGATTCGGTTCGCAAAGCACTCGCTGAATGTTCGATCCGCTTCATAAATAATCGAGATTTCCCAAGTGGTTTGAGCAGTTCCCTCAAGTTGGGCCTCAAGACCCTTCCCGAAGACTGCGATGGCGCGGTGATCGTGCTGGGCGACATGCCCGCCCTCAGATCGGCGCTGATCGACAAACTGATTGGTGCCTTCGCTCCGGCAGAAGGCCGCGCCCTCTGCGTGGCCACCCATGGCGGCAAGCGCGGGAATCCGGTGCTGTTTGCCCGCCGGTTCTTCGAGGAAATAGAATCCATCGAGGGCGACGTTGGCGCGCGGGGGCTGATCGGCGCGTATCCGGAACTGGTATGCGAGGTGGAGGCCGATAGCGACGCACCCCTTATCGATATCGACACACCGGAAGATCTCGCGGCATACCGGCGGCGGGGCACATGAGCGATCCGCTTTACCGCAAGGAAATTTTGCGGCTGGCCGCCGATGCGCACGGCGCGGGCCACCTCTCCCATTCCGATCTCGCCTCCCGTTCCGATCTCGCCGGCGCGGCACACAATCCGACCTGCGGCGACAAAGTGACGGTTGAGCTGGCGCTCGACCCCGGTGGCCGCGTCATCGCAATGGCGCATGACACCAAAGCCTGCGTGCTGGCGCAGGCTTCCGCCTCCATTCTCGGCGATCGGTTGAAAGGCGCCCGGCAGGAAGATGTCGAGGCCTTGGCGAACGCGGTCGCCGCCATGCTGGTGAGCAATGGCGAGCCGCCCGCGCCGCCCTTCGAACCTTACGGCGCGTTCCAGGGCGCGGTCACCCATCGCAACCGTCACCGCTGCGTATTGCTGCCCATCGAAGCGGTGCTCAATGCGTTCGAGCAGGAGCCGAACCAGGCGGCATAAGGCGCAAGTTGAACGGCGCTGTTGCTGACGCCGTTCTCGCTTGCGCCGATCGGGATTGCGCTGCACCCACTCAACAATTCATGTGTAAATTCAGCTGCTTCCGCGCCCATGTTGAAGAGACACAGCAACTGCTCGCCATCGCATTCGCGCGTGAAAGCAAGGAGCGGCGGCTTTGCATCCAGGAAGGCGATCTCGCCCCAGCGCAAGGGCGCGCTGTTTCGCCGGAACGCCAGAAAACGATGGGCAAAGTTCAGCGCCGATTGCGGATTGCGCTCCTGCTCCGAAACCGCCAGCGCGCGGTGCTTTGGCGAAAGCGGCAGCCACGGTGTGCCGCTGGTGAAGCCGAGGTTCGGCGCGTGCGCATCCCACGGCATGGGCGTGCGGCAGCCGTCGCGGCCGCCGGTGTAGGGCCAATACAAATCGCCCACCGGATCGCGAATCTGGTCGCGGCGAATGTCGGCCTGCGGCAGCCCCAGCTCCTCGCCCTGGTAGAGCAGCACCGTCCCCTTCAGCGCCAGCAGCAACGCGAGCAACAGCTTGTCCAGGCCCGGCGGCGGCTCGCCTCCGCCGAAGCGCGACACCGTGCGCACGACATCGTGGTTCGAGAAGGCGATGGAAGGCCAGTGCGCCGGAAAGCGCGACAGCAGGTTGTACTGCAGGTGCACGAAACGTGGCCCCAATTGGTGCGCCTGCAGCAGCGGAAAACTATAGCCGGAATGCAGCCCTTCCTCCGGCCCCGCAAACGCGCCGGCACGGTCGGGATCTTCGGAGAACTCCCCCATCACGAAGCGATTTGGAAAGCGCTCCACGGCACGGCGGATTTCATCCAGCGCTTCGATGTTGTCCGGCAGGTTGCTGTCATGCTGGTGCAATTGCAGATAGGGCGCGTGGCTCCACATTGCATCGGTGCGTTCCGCCATCCGCACGGCCGGATTGCCGGCCAGCGTTTCATCGTGGAAATAGGCGTTGGCGACATCGAGCCGGAAACCATCCACGCCGCGCTCCAGCCAGTGCGCCAGTACGCCAAGCGCCGCCGCTTTCGCTGCCGGATTGCGCCAGTTCAGCTTTGGCTGCTGGCGCAGGAATTTGTGGTGGTAGTATTCGCGCCGCGCCGGCTGGTACGACCACGCCGGTCCGCCGAATGCCGACAGCCAGTTGTTGGGCGCGGTGCCATCCATCTTCGGCGGCGCCCACACATACCAGTCCGATCTCTCGCCACGCTTGAGGCTGTCCACGAACCACGGATGCTCGTCGGAGGTGTGCGCCAGCACCTCGTCCGTCATCACCTTCAGGCCGCGTGCGTGCGCCTCGACAAGCAGCCGGTCAAAATCCGCTTGCGTGCCGTAATCGGGATGGACGCCTTCGTAATCCGAGACATCGTAGCCCCAGTCGCGATCCGGCGAGGGATGCATAGGCGACAGCCAGATCGCATCCACCCCCAGCGCGCGGATGTAATCCAGTTTCGAGATCACCCCGGGCAGGTCGCCCTGCCCGTCGCCGTTCGAGTCGCAAAAGCTGCGGATGTAGATCTGGTAGATGGCGGCGCCGCGCCACCAGGGATGCTGATTCATCCCCGCCTGCCGGCAAACTCAACATGTTGTGCGCTCAACGCCTTCTCTCCACATCGACTCGTTTTCCGGAAATCCATACCCCTCCCCCTCTGGCACTTCTACCACCAGCACGTGAAACAAATTTGCGGAATTGAACCTCACTATTCGCGATTTTTTCGGCAGCGAGATTTCTCATGTTTCCATTGGAAAGCTCAATATGCGGATGAGAACACTATAAGAACTCATGCCTCGAGCGTCAAGTCTTTGGCTCGCAAATTCGGGAAAGAAACCACAAGCCTGACAGCGAATGTGGTATGTTGCTTCCTCGACTTGGGGGACCAGCATGCAGCGGCGCGCAATTCACACGTGTCTGGTAGCGGTATTCACCTTGGGCGCGCTAAGTCCCGCGCGCGCCGATCTATCGATCTCGAAAAAGGCCACGCATGATGTGAGCTGCTCGGGCGGTGTGTGCACCGCGACAGCAAAGAACGCCAACCTCAACGTCTCTGACCTCACCAACATGCTCGCGACCGGCGATCTGACCGTACAGAGCGGCAATGACGACAATACCGCCGCGGGAATTGAAATCATCGACGGCCTCAGCTGGACTAGCATCAGCCGTCTTACGCTCACCGCCAGGCATAACATCATCGTTAAAGCGCCGATCACCGTTGCCGGCCAGGGCGCCTTCACCCTCACTTGCGGTACCGCCAATCCCGACGGCGATCTGCTTTTCGAACAGAATGGCAAAATCGATTTCTGGGACCTGAACAGCAGCTTTGTTGTCAACGGTACGGCGTACCTTTTGCTCGATAAGATCGCGACGCTGGCATCCGCAATCCAGGCAAATCATTTCGGACATTTCGCGTTCGCGAAAGATTATGATGCCTCTATCGATGGAACTTACAGTTGGTCGCCAGTTCGCACCAAACTTAGAGGAACACTGAACGGCTTGGGCCATACCGTTGCTAACTTAAAGCTCAACATAATTTTCAACGATGACTCACCAGGTACCTGTGCGGGACTGTTTTCAGAGATCGGGAGGGGTGGCGGCGTTGTCAATTTTAATTTGACCGCTGCCGATCTGCAGGTCTCTGGAAACGGCGGCGCTGGTATATTGGCTTGTCACAATTTCGGTTTGGTTGCACACGATAGCACGAGCGGAGAATTTTTGTCACTGAGCGCGAACCCTCAAGCGGATGGGGGAATGATCGTAGAGAACTTTGGAGCCATCGAAGATGCGCGCGCGAATGTCCGAATGAATCTCGATGGAGCGTCTGGTTCGAGTATTGGAGAATTAGCCGCTGTAAGCCTAGGGACTATCACTTCGTCTTTTTCTAAAGGATCAATTCGGACCAATGCTGACGGCCAACAGCAGCTGGTGTCAGTTGGAGCCATCGCCGGATTCAATGTGGGAGTTATAGAAAATAGCTATTCGGCTACTACCTTGGTGAATGGCAGCGAAAATTGCTGTAACACTAACGTCGGTGGACTCGTGGGATCGAATACCAGGGCCGGTCACAAGGTAGGCAAGATCATCGCTTCTTATGCTGCTGGACAGCTTAGAAACAGAAGTGCCGCTTGTTGTTCCGGTGGCGTGATCGGATCAGATGCGGAAGGCAAAGCTACCGCGGCATATTGGGATTTAGACACCGGCATAAAAGACCCTAGCCGCGGCGCAGGCAATATTTCAAACGATCCTGGCATCACCGGTCTAACCGATGCACAGTTGAAATCGGGATTGCCGGACGGCTTTGATCCGAAGATCTGGGGGCAGTCGCCCAGCATCAACAACGGCTATCCGTATCTGCTCGCCAATCCGCCACCGAAGTGAGGGCAACATGCGCAAGCATAGACTGTTGATTGCGAGCGCTGTCGCCGCGGTATTGGTTAGCGCTACAGCGCGTGCAGATATCGATATCTCAAAGCAACCAACCGAAAACATGAGTTGCTCGGGCGGTGTGTGCACGCCGACCGCGAAGAACGCGGTGCTGAACGTCAGCGATCTTGCCAGCATGCTGGCAAGTGGCGACCTCACGGTCCAGACCGGCAATGGCAATGACACCACGGCGGGCATCACCATCGTCAACAGCTTCAGTTGGGCAAATTCCAGCCGCCTCACTCTCACCGCCAAGAACAACATCGCGGTGAAAGCGCCGGTTACCATCGCTGGCAATGGCGCGCTCACCATCACTTACGCAGCTGGAAATCCCAATGGCGATTTGCAGTTCGAAAAGAAAGGCAAAATCGATTTCTGGGACACCAGCAGCAGCCTCGTCGTTAACGGCAACAGCTATCTCCTCGTAAATGACCTCAAAGCGCTCAAGGAGGCGGTTATCGCCAACCATAGCGGGAATTTCGCGCTGGCGAATGACTACGATGCATCCGTGGATGGAACATACAAAAACTCACCCATCCGCCATGGCTTCAGGGGAAATTTTGAGGGTCTGGGCCACACGATAGATGCCTTGACGATCGACGATCCCAAACAGACCATCGAAGGGCCCTTCAATAGTGTGGGGCTCTTCAACCATGTCTATTCTCCGGGATTGCTCCGCGATCTCCGCCTGACCCATGTCAGTGTCAGCGCCGCTGATTATAGCCGGGTTGGCGGAATAGTTGGCGACGGAAATGGGCGGATTCGCAACAGTTCTGTGCAGGGCTCCATAACCGGAGGGATGCACTCGGCCGCGGGGTGCATTGCCGGCGTCATCGACTACACGATCCATTCAATGGGTGCCTGCGATGTAAAGGTCGGGAGCCAAGGTTCCGCGGGTGGACTGGTGGGCGACGGTGCAGTGACGGATTCCAGTGCGGCTGGCTCCGTGACCGGTGCGGTCGGAGCTTTGGTCGGTGGACTTTCCGGGGAAGGCTGGATGATCGATAGATCCCACTCGTCTGCCACGGTTGTCGGCGGCAAGAGGTCCCGAGCAGGTGGTCTTGTCGGGATGCTGCGAGGAAGCGCAACGATAAAGAATTCCTTCGCCACGGGCTCCGTTTCGGGCGGATTTCAGACAAACGTCGGAGGATTGGTGGGGCGCGCCTCGCAGGACCGTCGCACTTATCCCACAATTCAGAATTCGTACGCGCTAGGCGCCATATCCGGAAAAACCAATTCCCACGTGGGCGGATTGATCGGGTACGCTGCAGATGGCGTCTCGCTTCAGACCTCTTTTTCGACAGGGAAGGTTTCGGGCGGCTTTGCCTTTGTCGGTGGCTCCGTCGGCTACAATGTTAGCGCTGATGCGGACTTCATCTATTGGGACATTGATACGAGCGGCACCACGAACGGGTGCGGACAGGGCAGTTGCGACGGTGTGACCGGCCTCGTGGATGCGCAGCTCAAATCCTCGCTACCTGCCGGGTTCGATCCGAAGATCTGGGGGCAGTCGCCGAGCATCAACAACGGCTATCCGTATCTGCTCGCCAACCCGCCGCAAGAGTGAGGGGAACCGCGCGATGACAAACAAACTCACGATCGATTCGTATGTGGCGGCAGGATTGGCGCTTTTGTTGTCGAGTGCCACGGCTTACGCCAATATTTCGATCTCCAACAAGCCGACACAGAACATGAGCTGCGATACTGGGGTTTGCACGGCCACGGCGCAGAAAGCAGTGCTGAACGTCAGTGATCTTCAAACCATGCTGGCAAGCGGCGACGTGACGGTGAAGACCGGCTCAGTTGCCAAGGATATCAATATCGACAAGCCGCTCACCTGGGCCAGCACCAGCCGCCTGACGCTCAATGCACAGCAATCCGTCGTGGTGAAGAGGGCGGTGAGAATAACAGGCGCCGGCGCAGTGACCGTGACGATCAACGAGGGCGGCGGCAAACGCGGCGAGTTCGCCATCGTGCCGAGGCGCGGCAGCGTGCAGTTCTGGGACTTGTCGAGCAGCCTGATCATCGACGGCAATAGTTACACCTTGGTGGGCGACATCAAGACTCTCGCCAAGGATATCAAGGTCAATCCGAGAGGCTTTTATGCGCTAGCCAAGCAATACGATGCCAGCGCGGATGGTCCTTATTCCGATACGCCTGTGAAAGGTTCGTTTAACGGGATATTCGAAGGACTGGGGAACGCAATCACCAATCTGACGTTCAGCCTCACGGGGTTCTATGATGTCAAAGCGGGTCTTTTCCATGAGGTTGACTCCCGCGGTTCGATTCGTGATTTGGCGCTTGTACGGGTCAACCTCAACATAAATACCTCTGATGTTTCCGCGGGCGCGGTCGCAGAGCTCAACGAGGGTCTTCTTCTGCGAGTGCACACAACAGGAAAGATTACAGCTTCCGGGGCTGCGCCCGAAGAAGGCTTATTCCAGCTTGGCGGTCTGGTAGGCGCAAACAGCGGACTGATCTCCAAATCGTCCACTGACATGCAGATCGTAATTGGCTTCATTTACGACGGCAGCGTTGGAGGATTGGCAGCGTTTAACGAAGCGTTTGGCCAGCCGGGCACGATAGATCAGTCATATTCCGACACGCGGATAGTCGGTGCGGATAGTTCCGAGGTTGGCGGGTTGCTGGCCGACAACGAGGGAAATGTATCCAATTCATATTCAACTCAGCAGGTCCGGGCGACGCGACGGAATGGCAAGGTTGGTGGGTTGATTGGGATGCACTCTTCGGGCTCCGTAAGCACGTCTTATTCCGTTGGTGAGGTTCGCGCCCACAAAGGTGCTGCGTGCGGCGGTCTGGTTGGACGAAGCCACGGTAGTGTTTCTCAGTCTTACTGGGACTCTGACACTTCCCGGTGCGGTGGTGCTGGATCAGCTCTCACAGACAATGAGTTCAAGTCCCATTTGCCAGACGGTTTCGATCCGAAAATCTGGGGCAGCGACCCAAAGATCAACAACGGCTATCCGTATCTGCTCGCCAATCCGCCGCAATAAAAAGGGCCGAGCCGAATACGCTACCTGCGCGCACCTCCCGGCAAGACATAGGCGCAGACCCCGCCACACGATTCATTCGCCACATACAAGCTGCCGTCGATGATCACCGGCGGCGGATAGACGTTGCTGCCGTAGGGCAAATTGCTCCACAGGAGAGCACCGGTAGACCAATCGTACGCGCTCATCGCTGGCGCGCCCGGCGCCCCACCCACATACATGACTCCGTTTGCGAGCGATGGCGATGATGCGGCACCCGCCGCTGTGGACCAAAGCTCCGCTCCCGTCTGGACATTCAGCGCATGGACCTTCTGGTCGGCTCCGTTGAAATAGACATTCGTGCCGTTGAGCGCGGCGGGTGCCTTGTTGCACTCGGGAGCGCCATAGCTCCACAGAGGTGCTCCAGTGGCGGAATCGAGGGCCACCAGTCCGGAGGAACCGTTGCAGAGATTGGCGTAGACCCGGGTACCATCGGTGGACAACGCGCCGATCGGCGCGCCCATGGGCGTTTGCCAGGACAAGGTGCCATCGGGCGTGGAAACCGCACAGACGCTGCCGCTGCAATCGAAATACATATGCTCGGTGAGGATGCTGTGGATGATCGGCGCACTGCCAAGGGAGTTGATATCGCCTGTCTGATAGGCACCGAGAATTTTTCCCGTCGGGGCGTCGGCAATCAAAACGTAAGTCTTGCCTTCCGAACCGCCGTTGAAATAGCCGAAATAGATGAGGTGGTTGTCGTACGTGAGCGGCGTGATCAGCCTTGCCTCGGGGGAACAATCACAAGGATTCTTGAAAACCCACTTCTGCTTCCCGGTTGATTTCCTGTAGGCGCAGACGCCGCTGTAGTCGTAATTGTAGGCATCCACCTGTCCGCATTCGCTGAAGATGAGATTATCGCCCGTGGCGATGGTGTTGCTGGTGGCGCCGAACTCGCGGCCAATGTTGATTTTCCAGCGCTTGGCGCCTGTGGCGGCATCCAGGCTGTACAGATCGAACGTCTGGCCGACCGGGTGGGTGACCCTCGCGAGAACCCTGAGATCGTTCAGGACGAAGGTCTCAACGGCGCCGCGTTTTAGGCTGCTTGACCATCCTGCAATCAAGGTCGGTACATTGGTGGCCGAAAGTGTCTTCTCCCGGCTGTTCAGGCCGCTATGCCCGGCATCCGAATAGGTCTGTACCCAGTCAGCCGTTTCCGCCGACGCAGAAGGGGCGACGGACGAGAAGACCGCCGAAACGAGAGCGCCAATCAGCCCCTTCGTCACCACAGATTTCACCATATTACCTGCTCCAGAACGAGACGTTTCAAAACACCGCAGCGAGGCAACGAAGCAAAGCTCGCGCCAGTAACTAAAGCCGAACCTTTGCCCCGCCACATGGGTGAGATGCGTCAGGTTCCTTTGGCAGGCTTGGCTGTAGCCGTGCTGGTGCCCTCTGGATGGCGTGCTGCGGCTTTTGCTGCTGCCCCGCAGGGCGTAAGATCAGGCATGATCTGAGGGGGTTTCCATGTCTGTGTCTTATGTGGTTGCACTCGCCATAGGCGCGCTCGCGCTTGCCAGCACGTCCGCGCTTGCGGACATCAATATCTCCAACAAGCCGACGCAGAACATGAGCTGTAGTGCGGGCGTCTGCACCGCGACCGCAAAGAAAGCGACTCTCAACGTCACTGATCTCACCAACATGCTGGCGAGTGGCGATGTCACCGTACAGAGTGGCAGTGGCAATGATAGCCGCGGGAATTGAGATCGTCGACGGCTTCAGCTGGACCAGCACCAGCCGTCTTACGCTCACCGCCAGGCATAACATCATTGTTAAGGCGAAAGTCGTCGCAGCCGGCACCGGTGCGCTCACCCTCACCTACGGCACCGGCAATCCCGACAGCGATCTGCTTTTTGAACAGAATGGCAAAATCGATTTCTGGGACACCAACAGCAGGCTCAAAATCAATGGCAACACCTACGTACTTGTGCCCGATATCAAGACGCTAGCTGCAGATATTGCGGAAAATCTGCCAGGCTCCTATGCGCTTGGAAATGATTACGACGCAGGTGCGGACGGCGTTTACAGATTGTCTCCCGTTTCAACTGTCTTCGTGTGCTGTAAAACGTTTGAGGGCTTGGGCCATTCGATAGAAAATTTAACGATCAAGCATGGGCACAGCACGAAAGATCAAGAAAGGGAACATAAACCGCGTCTCTACCCTAGCTTTGCCGAAGAAAGGTATCTCGGATTATTCCATGAGAACCAAGGCACAATACGGGACATCAATCTACTAAATGTCAATGTCTCAAATATTCCGCATTTAAAAGCGCACCACTACTGGCATCAGGCCGCGCTGGCCGGAGCCAATGAGGGGACAATCCTGCATGCGTTTGCCAGTGGTTCCGTCAGCGGTTTCAATGGCGGTGGTCTCGTTGGGTTGAACGATGGAACAATTGCACATTCAAGCGCCGACGTAATCGTCTTGGGGACCTTTCACGCAGGTGGTTTGGTGGCGAGTAATTGGGGTACTATCGCCGTCTCTCATGCAATTGGCCCGGTCTCCACCAAAGGAGGTGACCCTGGCGGTCTTGTTGGTGAAAACGGTGGAATCATCGATCAGTCTTACGCTACCGGCTCAGTGACCGGGTTAAACTACGCAGGAGGGTTATTGGGGAGAAACCTGCGAACCGTCTCAAATTCCTACGCTACAGGATCTGTTTCGGGTAGAGCTGTTGGAGGCTTCTGCGGAGTAGATTTCCGTGGGGCAGGGATCACAACGTCTTACTCGATAGGCCTTGTCTCGCAGAACGGAAATCCGCCCCGCGTTGGAGGGTTTCTCGGACGCGATGGACATCATAGCGGCTTGCAAACTGATTATTGGAATATCGATACCAGCGGCCAGCAACAACCGTGCGGTTCAAAGTGTTCTGGCGTCACCGGCGTCACCGACGCGGAATTGAAATCCGGACTGCCCGCTGGTTTCGACCCAAACATCTGGGGGCAGTCGCCCAACATCAACAACGGCTATCCGTATCTGCTCGCCAACCCACCACCAAAGAGACAGTGACACCATTGTGCCTTCTTCAAGCGGCGTTCTTCCGGCCCATATCAGCAGCAGCGAACAACGGAGGAGTTCATGTCTGCTGCTGCTGAAATCCTGACCACCAAGCCGCGCGGTATTGCACGCGTCGTCTCCGGCATGCCGACGCAGGACGGCGCCGGCGTGAAACTCACGCGCCTGATCGGCACGCCGCAGCTTGGCAATGTCGATCCGTTCCTGATGCTGGATGCTTTCGGCTCCGACAATCCCAATGACTACATCGCCGGTTTCCCGGAGCATCCGCACCGCGGCTTCGAGACCGTGACTTACATGATCAAAGGCACCATGCGGCATCGCGACAATCACGGCGGCGAGGGCCTCATTACCGACGGCGGCGTGCAATGGATGACGGCCGGGCGCGGCGTGGCGCATTCCGAAATGCCGGCGCAGACGAACGGCCGCATGTTCGGCTTCCAGCTGTGGATCAACCTGCCGGCGAAAGAGAAGATGCGCGCGCCCTGGTACGCGGACATTCCGGCCAGTGCCATTCCGTCCTTCGCGGCGGATGGGGCAACGGTGAAGCTGATTGCGGGTGAATGGGATGGCTGTAAAGGTCCCGGGCCGGAACGCGTCACCGCGCCCTTCATCGCCGATGTGACGCTACCTGCAAACACAGCGGCAGAAATTCCCGTGCCCGAAGGTCACTCGGGATTCGTTTATGTCTTCGTAGGTGCGCTGCAGGCGGGGAGCACAAGCGTCAGTTCGGGCAACATCGGCGTGCTGTCGGATGGTGGCGCGTTGCAGGCCAGCGGCGGTGCGAATGGCGCGCGGGTTCTGGTGGTCGCCGGCAAGCCGTTGCGCGAGCCGGTCGCCAAGTACGGCCCGTTCGTGATGAACACGCAGGACGAAATCCGCCGGGCGATCTCGGACTATCAGAGCGGCCGATTCTGAATGGCGGCGCTCGCGACCTCATCGACCGTTGTCGCGAGCGTGTATAGTGGGCCCATGCCGCAGCATTCCGAATCGCGCGTGGTGCCGTACGATGCCGACCTCATGTTCGCCATTGTGGCGGATGTCGAACGCTATCCGGAGTTCCTGCCCTGGGTCGTTTCCTTGCGGGTTCTGTCGCGGGCGAAGGATGAAGGCAAGGAGATCATCGTTGCCGAAATGCAGGTGGGCTTTTCCGCATTGCGCGAGCGCTACACCAGCCGAATCGTGATGGATCCCGCCGCACGCCGCATCGATGTGCGACAGGTGCACGGCGTGTTTCGCGAGCTGGAAAATTGCTGGCGCTTTACACCGGAAGGGAAAGGCTGCCGCATCGACTTTTACGTAGCCTTCGAATTCCGCAGCCGGTTGTTGAGTGCGATCGCCGGCAGCGCCATGTCCCTTGCGGTTTCCAGTATGACGCGTGCCTTTGAGGAGCGGGCAAGGAAGCTTGGTTCAAAGGAGGTGCTGCAAAAGGCGTAGAGCGGCATCGACGGATTGCAGGCGAATCTCGCTGCGGCCGATGGCGCCGAAGCGGTGTGCTTCATGCAGGATCGAGCGGCCTTCGCGCGCCGCCGCGATATGGACGAGGCCAACGGGTTTCAGCTCGGTGCCACCGCCCGGTCCCGCAACGCCAGTGACGGCAACGGCGAGCTGCGCGCCAGACCTCTCGAGAGCGCCTTCCGCCATGGCGCGCGCGACGGCTTCGGATACGGCACCGTGATCCGTGATCAGTTCAGCGGGCACGCCAAGCAGCTCGGATTTGGCATGGTTGGAATAGACGACGAAACCGCGCTCCAGCACATCGGACGAGCCGGGAATTTCGGTGAGCAGTGCCGCGATCAATCCTCCGGTGCAACTTTCGGCCGTGGCAATCCGAACGCCTTTCTCGCGCGCTTTTGCCAGCACAGTACACGCGAGATCGAGAAGCGGCTGCGGAAACATCGATCTCAGATTAGGCCGAAGTGTGAAAGACCGACAAGAATCGCACCGGCGGCGAACGCGGCCAGCACGTCGTCCGCCATCACGCCGATGCCGCCGTGCAAGCGCTCGACGGCGCGGATCGGCCACGGCTTCCATATGTCGAACAGCCGGAACAGCAGGAACGCCAGCGCATATCCGAGAATGGTGGTGGGCGCGAAAGCGCAGGCGATCCATTGGCCGGCGAGTTCGTCCACCACGCATTCAGATGGATCGGCGCGCTTCGTCTGCGCGGTGTACAATTCCGAAGCCCAAGCGCCGATGGCAAGCGCAAGTATGGCCGCCAGCAACAGTCCAAATCGTCCGGCCTCATATGCGATCAGCCAGGCAAAAGGCAGCGCGACAATACTGCCCGCAGTCCCCGGTGCGAATGGCGCATGGCCGACGCCGCCGAGCGTTGCGATAGTGCGCGGCAGGTTCACGCGGGCACGCGGATGGTGGCGATCGCCTGTGCGGCAAGGCCTTCGCCCCGCCCGGTGAAGCCGAGACCTTCGGTGGTCGTCGCCTTTACGCTCACGCGTGCACTGTCGATATTCAGAATGGCTGATATCCGCGCCCGCATGGCTTCGTGGTACGGCGCAAGCCGCGGCCGTTCGCAGATTATAGTGACGTCGCAATGAATGATTGCGCCGCCATTGTCCCGCACCAGTGCAGCTGCGTGCTCCAGGAAGACGTTGGACGAAGCACCACGCCAGCGCTCGTCCGACGGCGGAAAGTGTTGGCCGATATCACCGTGGGCAAGGGCGCCTAGAATGGCATCGGTCAGGGCATGTAATCCGGCATCGGCATCGGAGTGCCCTTGCAGCGCGCGATCATGTGGAATGCGGACGCCGCACAGCCAGACATGATCGCCGGGCACAAAACGATGCACGTCGAAACCCATGCCAGTGCGCGTCTCGGCCGTCCCGGCAAGGAGCCGCTCTGCAGTGGCAAAGTCGTTCACCGTTGTCAGCTTCAAGTTCTCCGCCTCGCCAAGCACCGCTGTGATCGCCAGCCCGGCCTGCTCAGCGAGGCTGATGTCGTCAGTGCTGTCGGCTCCTGCAAAGCGTTCGTGTGCGTCAAGAATCTCTGCGAAACGGAAACCTTGCGGTGTCTGTACACGACACAGACCGTCGCGCGACACGGGTCGTCCAACGATATCGTTATCGATCCGGCGAAGAGAATCGGCAATCGGCAACATCGGCAACACTGCGTGCGCGCCATTTTCCAAGGCCGCAATCACCGCGTCTATGAGTCTTCGCGAGGCCAGCGGCCGCGCTGCATCATGAATCAGTACAAAGTCCGGCCTGATCCGGGCGAGCGCTCGTAGACCATTGCGGACGGACTTCTGACGTGTGTCGCCGCCCTTAGCCGCAGGCATGACCAGAAGGCCTGCTGTGCCCGCCTCGTATTCCGCTTCCTGTCCGGCGCCCACCACAACCTGAACTGCCGAAATGACGGAATGGGCGAGAAATGCTTCCACCGTGCGCCGAAGCACCGCAGTTCCGCCGAGCATCCGATATTGCTTTGGCACGCCACCTCCTGCGCGGGAACCGCTACCGCCGGCAGCAATCAAGACTGCTGTAGCTGGCATGATCCTTGGGCTCCGCGCATCTGCCTGTGGATAGCGAAAGAGCGGGGAGGCTGGAAGCAACTCTCTCCTCGACGGCTATGCCTTTCCCGCAACGCGACATTGTTGCAACACGGGCAGAGAAGCGACTACTCTGCCCTCTACCTTCAACCGCCGCTCAGTAGCGGCCGCAAGACAAGGCGGCATGGCCACGACGACCGCGCAGGATCTACCGCCCCTCGGCGAGCCGACGGGGATGGCGCGGTTGTCGCGGCCGGCCCTGTTTGCCGCGGGTGTGCCTCTGGTCGCTGCGATCTGTGGACTCCTCACCTATGCGGCGGTCACGGGCTTGGTGCCATATCGCCCCAGCCATGCCGGCCTGTTCGCCCTAATTCTCCTAAATGTCGTACTGGTTGGCACGCTGGGCGCGATTATTGCGTGGCGGCTGATGCGCTTGTGGTCGCGCCGCCGGTCAGCCGGGGCGCGTCTACACTTTCGGCTGGTGGGCCAGTTTGCCGTCGTAGCCATCGTGCCAGCGATTCTGATCGCGGCGCTTGCTGCCGCTATCGTCAATTTGGGAGTCGAGCAGTGGTTTTCGCCGGGCGTGAAGAGTGCTCTCGGAAATGCGGTGAACGTCGCCCAACGTTACGTCCAAGAGCAACAGGGCGCTATAGTCGGCGATGCATATGAGATTGCCAACAGCATCGAACACGATCCCGAGTTGTTTGATGCGGGCAAGCACGTGCGGCCCGACGCGCTCTTTACGAAGCTTGCGCTTGTCACCAAAGAGCGTGGCCTACAAGCGGCCTACATCCTCGATTCCAAGGGACAGGTCTTGGGCAGCACGAAACAACGGTTCATGCCAGATCTGGCGCCATCTTCCGCTACCGACATCGCGCAAGCGAGCCGAGGTACCATCGTCATCGATGCAAATTCGAAGATTGGAAACTCGAAAATTGGTGTTGTGCGAGCGCTCATTCGCCTGCAAGCACTCAACGACGCGTACCTGCTTATTGTCCGCACGGTCGATCCGAAGGTTCTGGCATATTACCAGAACACCGTCAGCGCTGTTTCGGAATACAAACGCCTGGACAAGGACCGCTCGCGTATCCAATTCCTTTTCGCTGCTATATACGGCGTGGTCTCGCTGTTGACACTCCTCGGAGCCATCTCCCTTGGGCTCTGGGCAGCGAACCGTCTCGGCCGCCCCATCGCCATGCTCATTGGCGCCGCAGAGGAAGTGTCGCGCGGCCATCTCACAGCACGGGTCCCACTGAACGGCGGTGACGATGAAATCGGCGTGCTTGGTCGCACTTTCAACCGCATGACGGCAGAATTGGAGGCACAACGAGCCGAACTTGTCGATGCAAGCCGGCAGATTGATGAAAGACGCCGGTTCACCGAGGCGGTTCTTGCCGGCGTTAGCGCGGGAGTCATTGGTCTTGATGTCGAGGGCCGCATCACCATCGTAAATCGCGCGGCCGCACGGCTGCTCAATGCTGCGCAGGAAGAAATCGAAGGACAGCACTATGCGCAGGCGGTTCCAGAGTTATCTGGACTCATACGCCGCGCCATGCAAGAGCCGGCTGCAAGATCCAGCGGCGAAGCTACGGTAAAGCGGGCCGGCAAAGTCCGGGCACTCAGCGTACAGGTGGGAAGCGAAGCCGGAGAGGCAGGTTATATCGTTACTTTCGACGATATCACCGATCTGGTTTCAGCCCAACGGACGGCGGCATGGGCAGATGTGGCGCGCCGCATTGCGCATGAGATCAAGAACCCGTTGACGCCCATACAGCTATCGGCCGAACGGCTGAAACGAAAGTACATGAAAGAAGTCGAAACGGATCCAGAGGTGTTTCGGCAGTGTACTGACACGATTATCCGGCAGGTAGGGGATATCGGCCGTATGGTCGATGAGTTCTCATCCTTTGCGCGTATGCCTGCCCCACATCTAAAGCGCGAGATCGCGCAGGAGCTATTGCAACAATCGGTGTTTCTGCAACGTGTTGCACATTCCGAGATCGCTTTTGTGGTGAATACCCCTCAAGCGCCACTTTACTTCGAATGCGATGGGCGCCTGATCGCGCAAGCGTTGACAAACGTACTGAAGAACGCTGCGGAGGCGATTTCTGCGCGCGTCGCTGAAGGCGAAGATGCGCCAGGAGCCGTGGCTTCCAGCCTTGAAAGAACAGGTGAACACTTGATATTCCGCATCTCGGATAACGGAATTGGCCTGCCGGACGAGCAACGACACCGCTTGACCGAGCCTTACGTCACCACGCGCGCGAAAGGGACCGGTCTCGGTCTGGCCATCGTGCGTAAAATCGTGGAGGACCATGCCGGCGAACTCAGTCTATCCGATCGCGGCGACGATGAACGTGGCGCAGAAGTGCGCCTGACGTTGCCTCTGCAGCAGAAGAAATTACAGGATGCCCGGTCAAACGGAGTAGGGGATGAGCAAGAACGGATCGCTAATCTCGCCTGATATTCTCATCATCGACGACGAACAGGATATTCGGGAACTCGTCGCCGGCATTCTTAGCGATGAAGGTTACGAAACACGTGTTGCCGCCGATGCGGACGGTGCGCTAGGCGCCGTCCGCACACGGCGGCCACAACTGGTCATTCTTGATATCTGGCTGCAGGGCAGCCGCATGGATGGCATTCAGCTCCTCGACGCGCTGAAACGTGATTATCCCGATCTGCCAGTCGTGATGATTAGCGGCCATGGTACGATCGAAACAGCCGTCGCCTCAATTAAGAAGGGGGCTTACGATTTTATCGAAAAGCCGTTTAAGGCAGATCGACTGGTGCACGTGGTGGAGCGCGCACTGGAGGCGGCAAAGCTCCGCCGCGAGATACAGGAACTAAAACTAAGGGTGGGTGATGAAGCTGAATTCATCGGTACGTCCTCGGCATCGTCTCAGTTGCGGCAACTCATCGACAAAATTGCTCCCACCAACAGTCGTATATTGATTGCGGGCTCTGCTGGTTCTGGCAAGGAGGTGGTTGCACGGCTTATTCATGCGCATTCTCGCCGTGCAGGCAATGCATTTGTCGCGATCAACTGCGCCACCATGGCGCCCGACAGAATCGAGACTGAACTGTTCGGCGAGGAGTCCAGTGACGGTCCGCGCAAGACCGGACTGTTCGAACTTGCCCACAACGGAACGCTGTATCTCGATGAAGTTGCGGACATGCCTATCGAGACGCAAGCAAAAATTCTTCGTGTGCTAGTGGACCAGACGTTCCTGCGAATTGGCGGCTCGACGCGGGTACAGGTCGATGTGCGCGTGATTTCCTCGACGACGCATGATTTGCGTGGCGAAATCGCGGCTGGGCGATTTCGAGAGGATCTGTATCATCGGCTCAACGTCGTGCCGGTCCGTGTACCGGCGCTGGCCGAGCGGCGCGATGATATTCCGTTGCTTGTGACCCACTTCATGAAGCGCCTGTCGGCCACGTCCGGTTTGCCCGTTCGCGAAGTGGGTGACGATGCTATGGCCGTCCTCCAGGCGCATACCTGGCCGGGCAATGTCCGCCAATTGCGTAACATGGTCGAACGGCTGCTGATACTCGCAACGGACGATGCCATCCAGGCGATCTCCGCCGATCTGTTGCCGGCCGATCTAAGCGGCGATACGCCATGGAGCGGCGGCGGCCGCGATCTTGTCATCTCCCTGCCGCTGCGCGAGGCGCGGGAGATCTTTGAGCGCGAATATTTGCTTGCCCAGATCAACCGCTTTGGCGGCAATATTTCGCGCACGGCAACCTTCATTGGCATGGAGCGCTCTGCGCTGCACCGCAAGCTGAAGTCGCTCGGTGTCGGTCCGAACAACGGCAAGGAGCAGCAGTTCAACGCATGAATGTTGCAAGACACGGGTGGCCAAGCCGCGAACCCGTCGGCCATATCGCCTACGTGAACGGACGTTATCTGCCGCATTCGCGCGCCGGCGTACACATTGAGGATCGCGGGCTGCAATTCGCAGATGCCATTTACGAGGTGGTCGGCGTTGTCGATGGCCAGTTCCTCGATGAAGAAGAGCATCTCGATCGGCTGGAGCGATCGGTTCGTGAGATCGGCATGGCGATGCCGATGGGCCGCTCGGCGCTGAAGCTCATTACCCGCGAAATGAGGCGACGCAACCGCGTGGATGACGGGCTGATCTACTTCCAGGTGACGCGCGGGGCGGTGCGGCGCGATCATGCGGTTTCCGATTCGCCGCCGCGGCCGACGCTGATCGTCACTGCGCGCAACCTCGATCCGGCGCAGATCGAGCAGCGCCGCGAAAAAGGCATTGCAGTGATCACCCACCCCGATGAGCGTTGGGCGCGGTGCGATATCAAATCCACAGCTTTATTGCCGAACATCCTGGCAAAGACTGCCGCGCGAAAGGCCGGGGCCTTCGAGGCCTGGCTGGTGGACAAGGACGACTTCGTCACCGAAGGCGCCTCCACTTCGGCCTGGATCGTGACCAAAGAGGGCAGGGTGGTCACCCGCGATCTGTCGAATGCCATCCTGCCGGGGGTCACCAGGCGGATTATTCTGAAGGCTGCGGCGGAAGGCCAAATCCCTGTCGAGGAACGGAAATTCACCCGCGATGAAGCACTGGCCGCCAGCGAAGCCTTCATTACGGCCGCCACGCTTGGGGCCACGCCGGTCGTCGCCATCGACGGGCACACCATCGGCGATGGGCGGCCCGGGCCGGTGGCCCGGCGTATCCAGGAGCTCTACCGCCATGCCGCGGAGGCGGCAGCCAGCGGCGAGCCTTCCGCTGCCTGACAAAATTTCGCGATTGCACCAAATCGCCTTATGCTTCGAGTCGCTTCGCAAAGGGCGAGCAGAGCGTAGCGGGCGCGAAAATGAGCGAAAAACAAAACCTGCAGGACACTTTTCTGAACGCCGTGCGTAAAAGCAAAGTGGCGGTGACGATCTTTCTGGTCAACGGCGTAAAGCTTCAGGGAAACATCACTTGGTTCGACAATTTCTGCGTGCTTCTTCGCCGGGACGGTCAAGCCCAGCTCGTTTACAAGCACGCGATCTCGACAGTGATGCCGCTGGGGCCGATTCCGCTGCAGGAACAGGAAGTGGCAGCCGCACCGGTTCTGGAACACGCCTGAAGGGTCCATCGCGCTCCTCGCACAGTCGCGACCGGCGGCGCACGGCGTTTGTGATTCACATCGAACGGAAAACCCGTGCGCGGGGTGAGTTGCGCGATGCCCGGGCACGCCTTGCCGAAGCGGTTGGCCTGACGCTGGCTATCGGGCTTGAGGTCGGCGGCGAAATCATCGTGCCGCTGTCGCGCCCCACGCCTGCGACCTTGATGGGTTCCGGTAAGGTGGACGAAATCGCGGCGGAAGCGCGCGGCCTTGAACCGGAAGTGATTGTTGTGAATGCGCAGCTGTCGCCGGTGCAGCAGCGCAATCTCGAGCGGGCGTGGAATACCAAGGTGCTGGACCGCACCGCGCTCATTCTGGAAATTTTCGGCGAGCGGGCGCAGACGCGCGAAGGCCGCCTGCAGGTGGAGCTGGCGCATCTTACCTGGCAGCGCTCGCGCCTTGTGCGCAGCTGGACTCACCTGGAGCGGCAGCGCGGCGGCTTTGGATTCCTCGGTGGCCCCGGCGAAACGCAGATCGAAACCGATCGCCGGCTCATCGGCGAGCGCATCGCCAAAATCAAACGCGAGCTCACGGAGGTGGCGCGCACCCGCGGGCTTCATCGCAGCGCGCGCAAGCGGGTGCCGTATCCCATCGTGGCGCTGGTCGGTTACACCAATGCGGGCAAGTCGACCCTGTTCAACACACTGACCAAAGCGCAAGTGCTGGCGAAGGATCTGCTGTTCGCCACGCTCGATCCCACCATGCGCGGGCTGAAACTGCCGGATGGCCGCAACGTCATTCTGTCCGATACCGTCGGCTTCATCGCCGATCTGCCGCACGAACTGATCGCCGCGTTTCGCGCCACCTTGGAGGAGGTGCTGGAAGCCGACGTCATCCTTCACATTCGCGACGCCGCCCATGAGGAGACCGACGCGCAGCGCGCCGATGTGCTGAAGGTGCTGGACGAACTCGGGATCGAAGCCGATGGCGAGCGGCCTATTCTTGAAGTCCTGAACAAGATCGACCTGCTGGACGCCGAGGATCGGCGGGCTCTGTTGGCGCGGAGCAAGCGCGGCGGCGCACTCGCGATTTCCGCGCTGACCGGTGATGGTCTGCCGGAATTGCTGGCGCGCATCGGCGAGGCGCTCGGCGCCGGCGAAACCGTCTACCGTTTGCGGCTTGATGCGGCGGATGGGGCAGGGCTCGCCTGGGCCTACAAGCACGGTCGGGTGGTGAGCCGCCGCGACCGCGCCGACGGACTGTTGCTCACCGTGGCCGTCGATCCTGCGGATATCGAGCGCTTTCTCGCCCGCTTCGGCGACGCCATTCGCGTGGAGCCGGCGCGCCGCCGCGCCTCGTGAACCGCAAAGCGTGCGCACGTAACAACGCTCCGGCCGGGTGATCTTGTAGAAGATGCGGGTTCGCCGCTTCGGCAGTATGGCGCGGATCAGCGCCATTTCCGCCTTGATCGTCCGCACATACAGCCCGACGGCGCGCTGGAATTCGTGAAACTCCCGCGTGTTCGCTCCGGACTTCCGTGCGTTTCGGTTGCCCTTCGGCGCGCCGCCTTTGGATTTCTGCCGCAGCCGTGGCTTCTCAGGCAGCTTTTCTAAACCGCTGATTGTACAGAATATTCCGGCTGCAGTTGTTTTGGGAAAATGAAGAGGGGGTGGGGTCCCCTCTTCCATTTCGGGCACGATTGGCAGCTTCGGCAGCCGCAGATGAACGGGCAGGGTAAGGAGTCCCGGCGCGTATTCCAGATCCGCAATGGCAGCCGCATTGGCAACCACAGCATCGCAAAGCCGGACGAACACGCCGATCCAGGCAGACTTCAGCCGCGGATCGCGCGCAGCAACGGCCCGCGTCAAACACTTATTATTCAATTCCGATTGCGCCCGCAGGTACTCCTGCAGGATCGCCAAAATCTCCTTGCGCATCCATCAAATGTAGAACATTATAGGTACGGAATCAACTCCTTTCTCTAGGAGAGAAGAGGTAGGTGGCTCCCGCGGAAACTTACGATGGCTCAGCGTTTTGGCAGTGCTCACACGAAACTCAAGCTCGACAAGCTGGAGGAGTATCTCCGGATTTATACAACTGCCCTGAAGAGCCAGAATTTCGAACTTATCTATTTTGACGCTTTCGCCGGCGCTGGAGATATTCAGATTGGAAGTGACGCTACGCTTTTGGAGCCGGTGGATGACTATTCACCGTTCATCAAGGGATCGGCCGAGAGAGCACTCCAATTTAAGGAAAGCTTTAGCCGCTACATATTCGTCGACTTGAAAGCGGCCAATGTGAAGGCGCTGAGGGCACTGCAGTCAGACCACAAGGATATCGCAGATCGGATTGATATCCGAAAGGGCGACGCTAACGCAGAACTGATAGCCTTCTGCAAGAGCACGGATTGGGGCCGGTCCCGCGCGGTGGTGTTCCTGGATCCCTATGGCAATCATGTTCGATGGGAAACGCTAGTTGCGCTTGCAGCGACTAAGGCAATTGATCTCTGGTACCTGTTTCCGGCAGGTCTAGGTGTGTATCGCCAAATTTCTCAACGCGGCGCGGTACACTCGACTCACGAAGCTTCGCTCGACGCAATTCTCGGTACACCGGATTGGCGCAACAGCTTTATTGAGTCACGAAAGGAACCAGATCTGTTTGGTTCGCGCGAGGAGGTCCAAAAGAGGGCGACCGTAGAGTCCGTAACGAGGTTCATGGCGAATCGCATGAAAAAGATTTTTTGAGGGCGGTGTGTTGGATGACTGGTATGCTCTGGGGTCGAGAAAGATACACATGTACTCCTTGATGTTCGCGTGGGCGAATCCAAGCGAGAAGGCTAAGCTGGCGGGAAAGTTCGCTTCAGCCGTGTTGCGGAGTAAGAGCGGTGGCCGGGCTAAGTGATATCGAGTGGACGGACGCAACCTGGAATCCGGTTTCAGGCTGCACCATCCTGTCGCCGGGTTGCACGCATTGCTACGCGATGCGCATGGCCGCACGGCTGCAGGCAATGGGTCATCCCGCCTACGAAAACGTCACGCGCAAGGTGAACGGCAAACCGGTATGGACCGGAACATTGCACCTGAACGAGCAGGCGCTCATGACACCATTGCGGTGGCGGGCGCCGCGAAAAATTTTCGTCAATTCCATGTCCGATCTGTTCCAGGACGGCATACCCGCTGAGTTCATCGAACGAATTTGGAATGTCATGGCGCAAACGCCACAACACATTTTCCAGATTCTGACCAAACGGCCCGAGAACATGCTGCGGGTCATCACGGCAAATCGGCTCACCCTCTTGCCCAACATATGGCTCGGCACGTCGGTCGAGTCACGAAAGTACGTGGGCCGGATCGATGATCTTCAAAGCGTTCCGGCGCATGTTCGATTCATTTCTTATGAGCCCTTGCTCGCCCCGATTGGGCGCGTGGACATGACCGGCATTCACTGGGCGATCGTGGGCGGCGAATCGGGTCCGCGCGCGCGCTCGATGAAAGCCTCCTGGGTCGATGAGATTCGCACGCAGTGCGAGGAACAGAGTGTGGCGTTCTTCTTCAAGCAATGGGGCGGCACCAACAAGAAGGCTTCGGGCCGCAGCTATCTCGGCCGCACGTGGGACAATTACCCAGAGTTGCGCTCAGTCGGTTAGGTGCATGAGGAGGCGGACGCCAAACTCGGCGTACGCGATCAGATTTTCTTTACGGCACCGATGTAGTCTCAACC
>DATAVW010000084.1:0-2939 GCA_036267515.1 Rhizomicrobium sp. | reverse complement strand
GGGCATTTTACCTCGCTGGGGGCTACAAATACGCGATGGCCGGAGAAGGCGCCTGTTTTCTGCACTGCCCGCCGGGTTATGGCTCTCGCCCACGCGACACCGGCTGGTATGCGGGATTTTCGGCGTTGGAGAAAGGCGGCGTGGGCGTTCCGTACGCGGAGGATGGCAGCCGCTTCCTCGGCGCGACATTCGATGTTTCCGGCCTTTACCGCTTCAATGCCGTGCAGGATTGGCTGCAACAGGAAGACTGGACCGTTGCGAAAATGCTCGCGCATGTGCGCGCAATCGAGCGCGCTTTCCTGAGAGAGCTTGACCTTTCGAATGCGCCGATCCGTTCATCGGACCTGCTTGTACCGGATGAAGAACGCCGCGGGCGCTTTCTGGCATTCCGGACCGCAGACGCGGGCGCCATTACCGCCGCCCTCGCGGCAAAAAATATCATCGTGGATGTCCGCGGCGACCGGCTGCGCGTCGGCTTCGGCATCTATCACGGCGAAGACGATGCGATCCAGCTTGCGCGCGCGCTCACCAGCGTCCGCGTGTAAGTATCGCCTTCGCTTCCGGCACCAGCCGGTCACGTTTGACCGTCACCTGCGCCTGCCGTTCTCCGAGCCATTCGGCGCGGCTTTCGACCGTCCGGGATAGTTCCGCGCCACGTTTCAGATCCTTCAGCGTCACCTTGCCGGACGCGCGTTCGTCGGCGCCTTCAATCACCGCGATGGCCGCGCCCCGCTTGTCGGCATATTTCAGCTGGTCGCCGAACTTGCGGGTGCCGACATAAGCTTCCGCACGCAAGCCTGCATCGCGCAACTCGGCCGCCATGGCGAAACTATGCGCCGCGTCGTCCATCGTGAGCACGATCACCAGTGGAGGCAGCATCATTTCATTCCGCTGCTGCAGGGCGGATAGCAAACGGCTCACACCGATGGAAATACCGGTCGCTGGCACTTGCTGGCCAGTGAAGCGCGCGACCAGATCGTCATATCGCCCACCGCCTGCTACCGAACCGAATACAATGAACTCACCTGCCTCGTTGGTGACCGGAAATTTCAGCTGCGCCTCGAACACCGGGCCTGTGTAATACTCCAAGCCGCGGATGATGCTGGTGTCAGCTTGCACACGGTCCTCACCATATCCGTTCACGGCGAGGACGTTCCTGACCACCTGCAGTTCCTGTACCGCTGTGATAGTCTCACGGCGGTCGGCTGATGCCGTGAACAGCTCCATGACCAACCCAATCTGGCGCTCATCGAGTCCGGCGCCTTTCGTGAAGTCGCCGGATTCGTCCTTACGGCCGTCGCCCAGCAAGGCGCGCACACCCGCCTCGCCCAACCTGTCGAACTTGTCGATCGCACGTAGCACGGTGCCCCGCTGCAAATCATTCACCCGCGCTGACTGCAGCACCGCATCGAGCAGGCGCCTGCTGTTTATCTTCACGACGTATTCGCCGCGCTTTAGACCAAGCGCCTCCAGCGCATCGCACACCATCATCAGCAGTTCGGCGTCGGCCGCGGGCGAAGCGCTCCCCACCGTATCTGCATCGAACTGCGTGAATTCGCGGTATCGCCCCGGCCCTGCTTTTTCATTGCGCCAGACGCTCCCCACCTGATAGCGGCGGAACGGTTTGGGCAGGTTCTGGAAGTTCTCTGCCACGTAACGCGCAAGCGGAGCCGTCAGGTCATAGCGCAGCGATAACCATTGGCCGTCGTCGTCCTTGAGCGAGAACACCCCTTCATTCGGACGGTCAAGATCGGGAAGGAATTTGCCGAGGGCGTCGGTATATTCGAAAGCCGGTGTTTCCAGCGGCTCGAAACCGTAGGATTCATAGACCTTGCGGATGGTCTCTAGCATACGCCACTCGGCCGCGATGTCGCGGGCCGTACGGTCGCGAAAACCGCGCGGTAGCCGCGCCTTGGGACGTATTTGTCTGTCCGTGCTCATGGGCAGGGTCGCTCATAGTGCGCCATCCATAACGGTGCAACGGAAACCGCGCAACCGCCGCGCGATCGAATGACAGTGTGCTAGGCTGCTGCGGCGGCGTGCAGAGGAGATCGCCCAAGACATGCATGGCCGCCCGGATAAAGCATACAGGAACCGGCCTGCACATCGCATCGTTTCACGCGGTAAGATGCGCACACTTTCGATCGCAGTTTTTCTCGGCGTCATGGCCACAGGCGCTTTCGCCCAATCCATCATCATTCCGCATACGGTACCGGATTTCGATACGCGCATGGACGCTTGTACCGCCGAATGGGGTGCAACGCCTGCCGCCGACCGCGGCACGATGACCTACCGTCAGTTCACCACCAAGTGTCTTCAAGGCAAAACTGCGCGCCCGATCAAGGCGTTAGCAGCCTGCCGGAACGGCACCACTGCGCCCGCTACGGCCTCGGAAGGGGCGTGTGCCTATGACGGTGGCGTCGACCGCTGGCTGGATTAGCAGTCGCTTGCGCCCTGATGACTGTGAAACTTCCGGAACCCGACGCGAGGAACTCCGTTGGCAAACGGGGCAGAAACTGGGAGTCAGAACATGTCCAAACTTGCCATGGGCCTCGGCCTCGTCGCTTTGTGGGCGCTTGCCGCCTGTGCCACCAACAATCCTCCGCCGCCGCCTCCGCCTGAGCCCGCACCGCAAGCCCAGATGGATACGCAGCAGAGCACCACGACAATGGACCAGTCGAACGGCGGTGCCGCGTATCAGCAAAACACCGCTGGCCCGTCAGGCGGCGGTTCTGGCGGCGGCTCCGGCGGCGGATTCTAGTAGCCAAAGTTGAGTTTTGCCTGAAGCACGCCGGATGCGGGCACCACCCGCTCCGGCGCTTCTATTTCACCTCAATCGGAACGCCGGGCTCGCGCTTGCTTGGATGAATCACCAGCGACGACTTCACGCTGCCCACATTTCTTGCCCCTGTTAAGGTATTGGTGATGAAGGACTGAAA
>DATAVW010000083.1:0-6393 GCA_036267515.1 Rhizomicrobium sp. | reverse complement strand
AGCTGCGACATTTGCTCGTGGAATGCGCCGGCGGCCGCGATGCCGGTGCCTCCACCGGCGCTGACCTGCCCCATGCTGGTGAGCGCGCTGAGAATGCCGAGGATTTCGTCTTCGGTGGGCTCGGCTGCGAAACGCCCGCGGGAGTTGTTCGGACGCCCACCTTGCGCGCCTTGTTGTGCACCTTGCTGAGCGTTGAGACTGCCGGGCACGTTCGGTGAGCCGAAGATGGCCGCCGATGCCTCGGCTACCGGGCCGGCGAAGAAGTTCGGATCGGCGCCCACGCGTGGCTGCTCGCCGGAGTTCGCGTCGCCCGTGGGTTCGGCCGAGGCATCGCGATAATAGAAGCCGCCGCCTGTGCCGGAGCCACCGTCGCCCGCGCTATTCCCGTTGCCGGGACCGCTGCCAGAGCCGCTACCGAAACCCGTTCCGGCGCCCGAGCCGCCGCCGCTTCCACTGCGCGAACCTTGCGCCGCCGCAATCATCTCCAGCAGCTTCTGCGGATCGTTCAGCCACTGCTTGAATTCGTCCTGATCGTCGCCCAGAGTCGCGGCAGCAAGTTGGGCCACGCGATTCGCGTCGCGGAAGCGCGCGTCCGTAGCTACGAAGCAGACCTCGTTGATGCGAACGCCCTTCGCGCCGGAAAGCGTGGCTTTCAGCTGTTCGGCGAGTTCGGCGGGCTTCGCCTTGCCTGTCGGGAACGCACGCGCAAAGAGGCTGAGTTCGTCCGTGGTAATCGAGGGGAAGAACTGCACGCTGGCGAGACCCGCCGCCGAAAGTAGCTGCGCGAACTGCTTTTCGGCGGGCGAGCCGTCGAGAGGCACGCCATCGAGCAAAAGCTGGTTGCCGGTCGCTCCCAATAGCAAACCAGCCTCGGTGCCCGCCGGAATTGCTGTGCGCAATTCGCGGAAAGCGACGTCGAGGAGTTCGTTGGTGCGGACGTGGTCGAAGCCGTAAAGCCGGGCGAACTTCAACAGAATGTTGAGGCTGCGAACAAAGGCGCGTCCGGCTGTCAGCTTGGGGTCGGCTGGTTTCATGCTGCTCCGCTGGGCTTCGCTAGATCCGCTCCGATAGGACTGCCGAACTAGTACCGTAGAGGCAGGCACGTGCGGCGGCAATGGTACACAGGTCCCATAGGGCCGACGACCAATCCGACCGACGCACGGGCGCACACCCTGTACGAACGAACGGGTGACTATGGGAAGTACAGTAGGAAGGGATCGCGCTAACTGCGCGAACTAGTTTTTCAGCATCGCAACACGGCCACGCCGCCGCGTGCGATTCGTTGCCTGGGCCGCGACTGGCAGCCCCCCAAGCTCCAACAACAATTTGCGAAGGCGCGCTCGCTCGTCCAGATCCATATCGACGAATTCGAACGCCATCGCCTGCGGCCGAGCGCCGCGTACCACGGCTTGCGCCTTGATCGCGCGCACACCATGGGTGAAACGCAACGAAAGCATGGAGCCGGGCGCCAGATGTCGGTCGCCGGCGCCGATGCCGCCGCCAAGATTGAGTTCTGGAATCGTCAGGCGAATGTTTTCGCGCAAATTGGTCGACACGGCCTGCAGATTACGCGACAGCTTCAAACGCGCGTACCGGCGCTGCCGAATAACCGAGGCATTCGGATCGGGATCGGTCGGCTCGAGCGTCAGATCCTTGCGATCGAGACCGCTAGGCGCCAATTTCTGAAGCGCGAGCGGCGCATCGATGCGCATGAGCGCCTGGGCCGCCGCAATGCGCAATTCGTCGCCATACGAATAACGCCAGAGCTGTTTCGCTTCCATGATGTTTTGCAGGAGCGCCGAAGCAGCCGTGGCGCGTAAACGCCCCAAACCTTCAATCGCCTTGAGGCGTGTAAAACCCGGCGTCGTATGATCCTGCGCGAGATCGAGCAATTTTGTAATGCAGGCGTGATGTCCGCTCATACCCATCTCATCGATGGCGAGCGGTCGAATCAGCGGGTCGAGCGAATCGTAAAGCTCGACCAGCAAATTGGCGCGCGATTCAACAGGGGCCGACGATAACTGGCGAACGGTGCGGTCGTGCGCGCTGCGGGGCCACTGCGATAATCGCACCGGCAAAATTTTTGCGACGGCTTCGGGCGCTAGCTGCGTCAGCAGGCCCACGGTTTCCGCCGCTTCGGCCGCGGGCGCAGTTTGCAACGCTTCGAGCAGCCGGTTGGTCGCTTCTTCGCCGAGGTTGTTGACAATCTCGCCGAGCAATTCGCAATCTTCGCGGAATCCGCAATGCCCGAAACGATTGGTGACGTAATGCAGCGTCGTCTTGGGCATCAGCGCCAGAATTTCGACCATGCCGTCGGCGATATGGCCACTGCGCAAAGCTTCTTCGACGAACTCCGGCATGCGTTCTTCCGCGCCGATGCGCGGCCGCAAACTTTGCGTGGAACCTGGCCGTTGCGCCTCGACGCTGTCGAGCGAAGCCAACGCCTGTTGCATCGCGGGATAGCAACGCTTCGAAGCCGCTTCCTGGCTGAGCCGCACAAACGCCGCGCTCGTGAGTGTCTGCAACTCGGGCTCGCGCTCGATGGCGAGCTGATTTCCCAATTTGCGAATTCCTTCCATCAGCGCGCTGCCGTCGCCGCTGCCGTAAAGCTCGGCCAAATCCGATAACCCGATAGCCGTCGTGCGCCGCGCCTCGGGATTTTCCAACGCGATGCACGCCGCGTACTTCATCAGGATTTCGTTGACGGTTTTCAGCTCGCCGCGCTTGAGCATGTCTTCGAGATACGCGCGCACATTGCGAGGCGGTACGCACCACGCTTCTTCCGACGTCAGCACTTCTTTCTTGTTTTCGTCGGGAACCTGTTCCCAGAATTCTTGATCAAGTAGCTCGGTGTAGGACTGCACCTGCAGCCCGGCGTTCGCCATCATTTCTTCTTGCGAACCCAAAATTTTTCGCAGGCCTTCGATTTCAGCGTTCATGCGATCGAGCAGTTGCTTCACCGCGTTCACGCGCAGTTCGCCGCGCTCGTAGCTGTCGAGCGCGAATCGAATCGCCACGTGCTCGGCGAGCTTCAAGAGCATGGGCTTGTCGGCTTTTTCCGTGGGAGCCTGTGCCGCCAAACCAGCCAGCGCCTGTTGCAGGGTTACCTGCGCACGGACCGGCATCGCGCTCAAGCGCGACTGAAAATTCGGTACTTCGCTGCGCGCTTCGGGGTCCTTGCGCGACTTGCCCAACTGCGCGAAGAGCGCCAGCATCTGGCGCACATCGTCTTCGGCAACCGCGTAGCCGCCCTGTGCACCGGGAGCCCCGGCAGTCTCCGTGGCTGTCGCGCTGCGCAACAGCGCCGAAGCCGTCCGCCACTTGGGAGCCGGACCCGCGTCGCCACCATGACCTCCGTTGCCGCCCTTACCGCCGCCTGTGCCAAGTCCGCCGCCGGAACCTCCCGCGCTTGCGGAACCGCTAACTCCACCGCTTCCGCCGCCGCCAACACCCACTCCGCCGGAATCGGAACCCGAGCCACCGCCTGAACCTCCAGGTCCGCCGCTGCTGTAGAATCCACCGCTACCTTGCCCGCCGCCGCTGCCTGAACCGCCACCTGATCCGCCGCTGCCACCTGCTCCGGTATCCCAGAGCGTGCCGGACCCACTGCCACCCACGCCTCCGCCTTCACCCGCGCCGGGACCAGAACCGCCGCCCCCAGGCCCGCGACTGCTCTCCGCAGCCAGAATCATCTGCAATAATTTGTTGGGATCGTCAAAGAAATCCTTGAATTTGTCGCCCTGCGCCCCCAGCACCTTCGCCGTCAGGTTCGCCGCCATCTTGATTCCAGCGACCGACGAATCCTCTGCGACATAACGAATTTCGTTGATCTTGATGCTCGTATCGCCCGCCAGCGTCGCTTTCAGTTGCTCGGCCAGCGCCGTGGGTTTGGCGTTCCCGCTTGGGAAGCCGCGCACAAATCGCGCAAATTGCGGCTGCGAAGTCATGGTGCCGAAGTGAATGCTGGCAATGCCAGAAGAGGTGAGTAGCTGCGCGAAACTGCGCTCGCCCGCTGCCGCGCCCAATGGGACGCCGTCGAGCAGGATCTGATTTCCCGATGCACCTAGCAGCAATCCGCTGCCGGCGCTGTCATCCAACGCGGTTTTAAGCTCTTTCCACGTGGTATCGAATTGTGCCCCGGTGCGCGTATGCCCAAATTCGTACAGACGTGCGAATTTCAGCAGAATATTCAGGCTGCGCACAAATGCCCGGGCCGCCGCTCGTGTATCGCCGCTCATAAGTAATCACGATCTGTCGGGGGCGTAGCCCCACGCTCTAGCCGTAACCACTACAGTAGGGTGGCGTCGCGGGTTGAGACAAGATATCAATCCGAATCTGTACCCATCCCGGCAATAGTCACGCCGCCGCAACAACCCGCCAAAAGTTGCGGTTTAGTACCGTTTCCAGCAGGCACAGCTGTACCTCAAGTCCATTGCCCTCGCCTTTGGCGAATCCCTAAAATGTTTGTGATGTGAGTGATTGACCGTTCGGTTCCCAGCGCCGGCATCAATCTGCGGCGTGCATTGGTGGCCGAGTGGCAGGCAGGTTTAGCATGGCCGATCAAACCCAGACGCAAGAAACTCCAGCTCAAGCGCAGCCGGAAGGCTCCGCCGAAGCGCAAGCCCAAGGCAAGCGGTTCAAAGCCGAGATGCCCCAGATCCCGGGCGTTATACCCGGCGGCCCCGCGCGCAAAGAGCCTTCGCTGAATCCCGCGATCCCGTTGGGCGTTGGCATCGCCGCGGTTGTATTGGTCGCGTTGCTGGGCGCTCGCCTGGTGTCGCATCCAAAGCCCGCGGAGCCAGCCGCCGCCGCTCCTCCCCCGCAGATCGAAGTCGTTGCGCCTGCCGTCGACCCCAATTCCCTGCTGCCGCACGCGACCGAGAGCGCGCCTGAAGTCTCCACGGTGAGCGAAATGTCCAAACCGTGGACCAGCAAGAGCTTCTTCTTCGTCAATCACCTCACCGGTGAGAACGTGCCCGCGATCATCGTTCGGCTGCCCCAGGGCTCGCCGAACCAACCGGACGGCTACTGGGCGTTCGAGGTCAACGCGCCGTTCGGTAACTGCCGCCTCGAGTACATCACCGATGTTGCGCATTTGGCGAACGACTACGGTTTCCAGGGCGCGCGACACCCGATGGTCGGAAATCCGTGCAGCCGATCGGTCTTTGATCCGAGCAAAATGAGCGAAATCCCGGGGAATTTCTGGGTTCGCGGCACGTTGGTGCAAGGCTCGGATGTCCGCCCTCCACTGGGCATCGAGCTGAAGATTCAAAACAAAAACATCCTCGCGCTGCGGATGGAATAGCGCAGCACGCTTGATTGACGCGCATACGCGTTACTTCGTGGCTTTTTCAACGCTGTCGGAAACCGCGCAACGCTTTCCGGCAAACCAAGATCATCCAACGAAATCATCCGTCGTCGCCTACACGAGCGTGAGCGTCGTCCGAGACGATTTGCTTCACGCGGCGAACTGTGCGCCACAGCCTCTGGTCGTCACTCCCGTGCCTTGGGGATCTCGCGAGTCGCACCATTGCGTTACCCAACCTCGCGCCTACTCTTCGCGTTTCGCCTGCTTCAGCTAAATTCCTCCGCCAAAAAACAAAAGGGCGCCCCGGCAAAACCGGAACGCCCCGAACTTCGCGCCTAACCTCAGGCGGCTGTAGTTTTGTTTAGAAGAAAATCTTCAACGAGAGCGTCAGCTGACGCGGGTTGCTCGAGAACACTGCGCTCGGAGTGTTGAAAGCGCCGTTCTGGGGCAACAGCATGTTGCGCTCGGTGCCGGTGAAGCCGATGGCGCCGACGTCGTTGAGGAATCCGCCGATGTACTGGGCGTGGTTGAAGAGGTTGCTGGCCGAACCGCGGAGTTCAATCTTGAAGCGCTCGGTGATGTTGAAGCGCTTGAGGGCGGTCAGGTCCACGTCGTTCGTCGGGTCGAGTTGCAGAGTGCTGCGGCCAACGTTGGCAAGTGCACCATAGCCCGCTTGGATGTACTGCGCGTTCGGGTTGGTAGCCAGGTAGCCGACGACGCCCGCCGGAGTGGTATGGGCATCGGCAACGCTAGTCGGGCAAGTCACCACGGTGGCGTTGCACAGCGGCGTAACGCCGGTGCCTACGCCCGAGGTGCCAGCCGGATTGAAGATTACGCGGTCGCCGGCGTTGTCACCGTTGAGGTTCGCATCGATCGCGCTCTGCGGGGTCACCCACTGGCCGGACTGGTACGTGTAAACCGGAGCGATTTCCCAGCCGCCGAGTGTGTTGCGCAGGAAGAAGCTAGAGTTGCGGAAGAAGGGTTCGTCATACACGAGAGAAATCGTGAAGCGATGACGGTGGTCGAGGATCGAGTTGGCGCGGTCGGCGGACAAGTTCAGGCCGTCCTGAGCGCGGCGAGGCGCG